>NZ_JADPJQ010000048.1:11761-19701 GCF_023073515.1 Bradyrhizobium sp. 17
ACCCTCATCGAGTAGCGCAAGTAGTTGCGCTTCCTCGTCGACCGACCACGGGCGGATCTCTTGTCGATTGTTGGACATCGATTTCATGCCAGAGCGCTGTGCGGCGCCATCCTACGTCACGAACGTAAACGATGAGTTCAGGAGGAGCCGTGAACGTCGCTAACTCGCGCTTCCGGACCCAGGGGGACATGTAAGGTCGGCCCAAGACACGCGGTCCAGGGTGGCCGCGTAACGATCTGTAAGTATTGGCATGCAAAATAGCGCCTTTCTGCGCGTGATCAGTCCGACCAAGGAGATCGCCGTGACATCCGATAATGATGACGAGTTGGCTGTTTTGACGCGAGAGATCGCTGACAAGGTGACCTATGTTCAGAGCCAAACTATCCTGATCGAGGTCCTTAAGCGAGACGGACACGACGTATCCGATGAGAGAGAGCTGGCTAAAGAGCGGTCGCATTTGGCAACACGGATAGCGAGGCAATTTAGGCTGCTCGAAATAACGTCGGCTCGTGAAGGAAACGAGCCGGTCTCGGCGACTCAAGGATAGCCATGTCGGATCGCCGGAAGATCGACCGCGCGGACGTCGACTTAGCCGCCTACATTTTTGGAGATGGCGGCAGCCAACGTTGCCGCGTGTTCAACATCTCGGAGGGATCGAGTTGCAGACGAAGTTGCACATGCGTGCCACATTCAAGATGATGTTGGAAAGAGACCGCATCATCAGAGATTGTCGTCTTGTTTGGTGCAGTGATACTCGCATCGGCGTTGTTTTCAAAACGGATTAAGTCGGCTCTGGTAGGTTGGGTACCAGCAGAGGGCCGAGCGGTGCAGGTCGGGTGTTTTTACCACCAGCGTCGAGCGGGAGGTACCAAGCGTTGTTGCTGCGGGTCAACGGCGCCACACGCAAGGGGGCTGTGAAGAGGGCGCCCGGTGATCCGCTTCGCAGGACCCTGTCGTTTTCGACAGGTTCGGGCCATTCCCAGATGCGGCCATGATCGCCGCGCTAAAAGACGAGGGCCGCGGCTATGCGATGTTATTACTTCCCGATCTTCCACAACGGCGAGACACAGACGGACGATGTGGGGGAGCTGTTTGGCTCTGCTGAACTAGCGGTCGAATATCGCGCCCGTGTGCCGCCGAGATCCCGCGGCATAAGGTCTAGGGGAGGCGCATGAGGTGGAAGTGAGGGCAACGTTAAGGCGTGCCCCGAACCCGGCAGCGCAAGGGACACCGAGTGATTGGTGCGCGTGGCGGGCAGGGCGCGCTGGCGGCAACGTGGCCCCTGCAAGCCCGTAGGCTGCCTGAAGGGCGCGGGCGGAAGAGGTGAGGGGTAGTTAACGAAATCTCACCACTTTCTTGTGATTCTTTGCGCCCTGAAAGGTGCTCATCATGGCTGAGACTTCCATTGAATGGACCGACGCGACGTGGAATCCTGTGGCGGGTTGCACCATCCTCTCGCCTGGGTGCACCAATTGCTACGCAATGCGTATGGCGGCGCGCTTGGAGGCGATGGGCACGGAGAAATACCGCGGTCTCACTCGAAAAACAGGCGGCCGTGCCAAGTGGACCGGGAAGCTCTTCCTTGATCACAAAGCACTAGAGACGCCCAAAAGCTGGAGCAAACCGCGCCAGATCTTTGTCAACTCGATGTCCGATCTCTTCCATTCGGACGTGCCGGCTTCGTTCGTGGCCGAGGTCTGGGCGACGATGGCGGCCACTCCACAACACACCTATCAGATCCTCACGAAGCGACCGGATCGCATGGCTGAGATCACATCAAGACTGCCAGTGCTGCGAAACGTTTGGCTCGGCACTAGTGTCGAAAGTGCGGATTATCTAGGCAGGATCGATGAACTGCGTGAGGTACGCGCTGCGGTACGGTTCATCTCGTTTGAGCCACTACTCGGCTCAGTGGCCGACGCCAACCTCAAGAATATTCATTGGAGTATTGTGGGAGGCGAGAGTGGGCCCGGGGCGCGGCCGATGGATGCCGAATGGGTTAGCGAGATCAGGCGCGCCTGTCGGCGGCACAAATCAGCGTTCTTCTTCAAACAGTGGGGCGGGAACAACAAGAAGGCCGCTGGGCGCATGCTGAACGGCCGCACCTATGATGAGATGCCTTTAGCTATAGCTTGAAAAAATCGCCTTGTTTCTCTGGATTGGCTGCGGTCTTCCAAAATTTATGGGCGAGCTCGTGCTTGGCTACCAGGAGCAGCCAGTAAAGGTGTTGGCCCCCACTATTTTTCAGGAGCTTCATGTCGGTGGATGCCTTGGTGCCTAATCCGGATACCAAGCCTCTCCAGTGATCGATGATCTCGCCGCGGATGCCACGCTGGGCCTGATCTGGGTCGATTACGTTTTTCCAACCTGGGGCGAACCTATCGAATGCCGATATGGCCGATCCGATGTTTTCGTCTAGGTTTCGCTGAAGGTCCATTTTGCTGAGGTGAACCAGCATATCCATTCGGGTCCGACGCGAGAGTGTCCTGAAGATGTTGAAGTCCAGAGCGCCCAAGCTGTACGGATCGATGAATGCGAAGTGCAAGCCCTCTGGTTCTAAGCGATTCAGAATTGCGACCGAGGTTTCGACAGCTTCGCCATGGATGGCTGCCACAGGTGCGCCAAGCGCACGCAGACGCTTTGTCGCAGCGTTGAGCCGTTCCTCATCCATGTCGGCGATGTACATATGCGAAAAAGGCGCCTTGCCGGCAACGCTCTTCCGCCACGCGGCAACGCAGCTTCCGTCGATGAAAGGCCCGCCTTTGATCTTCGAGCGGCCGGGCCCACAAAATAGGTCAACGTAGGTGGTTCCGGCCTTGCTAGGGCCTATGAATTTCGTGCGTGCGCCGCGCGAGATATCGACGTATCTGCAGAGGAGGTCCTGCTTTTCTTGGGCCCATGGCCCGACTTCCTCGGCCGGGAGACCGTCGTCGCCGTCGACCAGCTTGCCCATGACAACCTCAGTTGTGAACCTTGAAAAAGGCCATCGGTATGCCGACGGCAGAGCAGGTGGATGGACGGCTCTCAAGATTAGTTCTGCTTCCGGCCTCGATAATCACTCAAGTCCGCTTCTACAGCTTTGGCCGTTTTTGCAAAACCATCAGGATCAGTCGCCTCTTGGTGTTTCATAGCGGGCGTCAACTTTTGCCACAAACTTCTCCATGTCGTCATGAACCACATCGTAGGGCGGCTCTTCGCCTCGGGCTAAAAACTCCTGTTTCAGGTCTTCTTCGATCTGCCTCTTGGCATAATCTCCAACGTCATCCGCCATGTGCTTGAATGCGGATCTCCAAGCGTCGAGAAGTTGCAGGGCGGTCAGACTTTTATGTTTGCGGCCGCGTGCCAGGTAGTCGGCTAGGTGATCAGCTTGTTCGCTGGCTATGAGACCTAGAACGTCGTCTTTGATAGACGCGGGTTTCTGCATCAGAATCTCCTACAGTTTATCTGATCTGGCCAAATCAGTCTGGACAATTCGAGGATCGCATTAGCCCCGCGCTGAAATGTATCGTTGACACGATACATTGTGGTGCCGTCGCGCAAGGTCGTGCGCTCAATAATTTTGTACTCTAGTGCAGACGCGAGATTTATGATCGTCTCCTCAATTTTCTGGCGCGCGGGGAGATCGCGATTTTCTCGTGTAGACGAAATGTAGCCGGAGACTGACGGAGCAGCATCCACGATCTTTGTGCGTCTGTAAGATTTCATGCCTGGATCACAGTTTGCTTTGGCGCCGCCCTTCACCGCGGGATCTCAGTCAGATCGTGCCAAACGGGACATCCAGTCGCCGTAATAAAGCGCGCAGCAATGTCGTCCAAGTTCTCATCGCCATCGGTCAGGATTAGGACACCATCAATTCCGTCCTCAGTCATACTGGCCACTGCGGTGGGGACGCGACCGAACGGGCCAATGCTGACCTCGTGCCCGCGCTCCATCAGCGCGGCGGTGTACGAACCGGCGACGTCTGCGGCGGATAGGATTGCGATCTCCATTTTTCGGAGACTTCCGACTGACAATCTTACGTTTGAATGGTGGCTCGGATGCATGGCGCGCTACGACTCAACGCCGCGTGAGCGCATACTGCGCCAATAGTCGCGGATCTCTGCCTCAAACCAACCCTCCGCTTCGGCACGGGCATCACTCCGCGATCGGAATTGGAGGTAGTGGCTGTAGTGCTTGCCTTCGAGCCATGTTTTGAAGGCGCCAAAGCTTGGGTAGTGGCCGGGCTGTGGGCGATAATTCGTCTCGTGCATCCACTCCAACGCAAGATGTCTGATCATTTGCTCGGCGTCGGCTTTTTTGTGCATGACATGCGGCTCTTTTTATTTAGAGATCTGCTTGCACGCGAATGCGGCGGTAACCGCCCTATAGGTGGCCAGCGCAGCCACGTCGCTACGTTCGGCAGGGTAGTCCTTTAAGTATTTCACCACGACGTCCATCATTTGCTGATTAGTGCGCTGACTATCCGGCCCGCAATCGTAACCGTTCGCCAGCAGCATATCGTAGTGATCGATAGTCGTGCCCAGACAGACCGGGTGCCTCCGCGGGTTTTGGCAAAGTTCATACAGCGAATTACCAGTATCAAAATACGCGCTGGTGGGGTTGGCGCAGTAGGCCAGCGCAGCGACGGCCGTAAACCAGCGAAGCATCATCTTTCCCCCGTGAAGTGCAAGTAGGAGGCGTGAAGCAACTTCGTCAATCGATATCGTCGCCGTCGTCGTCTTCGTCGGCTCCCCGATTGGGGTCCTCGACGTACACTAAGCACCCCTCGTAGAAAGAGATTGCGTTGCCTCGCAGCGGACAACCCGAGTCGGAAGTTACATTGTGCACTTCCGCCCAACGATATCCTGCGGCGTGACCAGAACAATCATCGGAGCAGTCGTAACCTCCGAATTCGCGAGGCTGCGCATCGCAAGGGGTGGTCAGAACGCCGAATGTAAGTATGATTGCGACGGATCTAATCGAGGTCATTCACGTACCCGGCGCGACTGTGGGTTTAGATGTCGGCTTCTTTGGTTTTGGCGCAGGCGCAGCAGCCGCAGTTTCCTGCTGCTTTTTCAGCTCTGCGACTTTGGCCAACTCGGCGCGCTTAGCGTCGGCCTCTTCTTCTTTGACAAGGAGATAGCCCTTTTCGGCCATACAGCCTTGGCCCACAGTGTCCGCGGCGTTATTTCGCTCTTGGGCTGCTATGGCTCCCGCCAATCCACCGCTAGCGACAGTGACCCCGGAAAGGGCGGCCTTGTTGCGCTCGCCAAGACAAGATGTCTTGTCGACCTCGAATTGGGTTGTAAGAACCGGATTTTCGCGAGCGGACTGTCCGTCGACACGGACCCAGCCCATTTTCGGCGCCGCTGCACAGCCGCCCAGCACGACGCAAAGCGCCACGACGCCAAATCTACGCATGTGAAAAGCCCCCCGGCCAGAAAACGACACCGGCGCACTGAACCTCAACCATTGCGCGAGATCAATAGGTTGCGCGCGTAAAAAGTCGCAACTCGGGAAAAATATGCAGGACTTGTGGACGAAAAGGCGGAAGCGCCCCGAAAGGGGATGATGCTTCCTTTCCCCTTCGCCGTCCCGGCCAGCCTATTGTTTTTGACCGGGCGGAATGGCGCCTGCGGCAGCGTCCGGCAGGGATGGCGGGGCGGTTTCGGCCGTGGGTGGGGCGCCTCTAAGTTCAGCGGCGTCCGTGCAGTCTCCCGCCCAAAGCTTCGTCCCTTTGACCGTTCCGACGAGCTTGCAACCCATCGGCGCTTGCGGCTTGAGCTGAACCGGCGGCCTTTTTACCGGCTTCGGCGGAGCCGTTTGAGCAAAAGCGCCAGTCGTAATGAGCAGCACGATAAGTCCGATGAGCGGCCTCATGGCTTGTCCCCCTTTGTCTTCAGCGTTTCGCTTGGTAGCCGGGCGAGTAACTCCGCGCGAAACTTCGCGATATCTCGAAGCAGATCGTCGCGGCCGGGCTCCTCCGGTAGCTTGCGAGCGGTGGCGTCTAACTTCACCGCCATTTCATCTAGCTCCTGCAGGCTGTTCGCGCTCATTTCTTCGCCTTTACCCGTCTTCACCTTTAACCCGATCTCGACCAGTCGGCGGATTGCCTCTGGCCTTGTTGAGCGTCGTCTTGCTTCGGATCCAATCATCAAGCGCAGCCAGGTCGTCCGGCGCCTAACAAGAAGATCTTCAGTATCTGACACCAAAAGGCCCGCCGGGGGAATGCCGCAGTGGGGCTGGAGCCACGCTGCGGCTTTTCCCCTTCGAGGCTCTTTGCCTCTTGTTCAAACTCGCTGAGGTTGTGGCTGGAAATGCGCCGATTCTGAGCGCATGGTAGGCAGATGCAGGTGCAATGCCCAAAATGCAAAGTGATCGTCACCATTGGCAAAGCCAAGTGGTTCTTCGATGGCGGCGAGTGCAGGGAGCTTCGCGGTACTGTTGCGGGCGATGCTAAGGAATATGAAAAGTGCCCGGTCCTCATCGAAGCTGTGTCGAGCGTCATGAAGAATGTCGCCACCTAGGCGAGCGCCTCGCCCAGGGTGCCCGTGAGCGAGAGCGAACCTTCCCAAAAACCAGCCAAAGCGGATGCTCCAGCTGCGTGGTCGCCAACCGAGATACGGCCCCGGCTTGGGGGCTGGAGCATTACAGGCCGGGGCCGCTCCGCCAGCTCAGGGCGCCGAGCCAGCGCGGATTCAAGCAGAGTTTGCCCGGTCGGTTCCTAACGGAGTGCCAGCATATCCTGGCCGGGCGTCAGCACCCGCACATACGTGCCGCTCTCATGTAGCTCCAGCCAACCCTTCTCGACAGCGCACCTGATACCGGCGCCGAACTCCGCGCCGCTTGCCTTGAGCGTATAGAGGAAGGGGTAGTTGATCTTCTCGATATGGATTCTGCCGTCCTGCACCGCCTCGATGCCTGAAGCGAGCTGAAGGAGCTGGCGGGCGGCAGCTTCCGGATTGGCAAAAGGGCGTTCGGTGACGTGTTTCATTGCTGGAAAAACCTTGAACCTATTCAACGCCGCCGGGTACCGGCTCGCCGCGGCGAATAGCTTCGACGCCTAGACGGTCCCCAACGGTTGGAAGATGCGGTGGGCGTGGCGGCATCAGTTCTTCGCCTTGTGTTTCAATCTCGATGGCGCCGGGGATGAGACCGGCAGCCTCCTGAGATGTAGAGCTGCTCGCTCTGCTCGAAGAGCAGAAATTCTGCAGACAAGTCTTTGAACCGTGATCTCATCGGTCGGATGAGCATCTGAGATCAGATCTTTGCACATGGCAATGCGGTTATCGATGGCGGCGCAAAGCTCACACATACTCCTCTTACCTCGCACGGACGAGAAGATCGATTCACATGAATGCCTCCTCCTGAACGATAGGAAGGCACGGCGATTCTGCTTGATGATCAATTAACGACCGCCCGCCGGCTGGGATCTGGAGGACGAGCACGACGGGGCCGAGCCCCACGAGGACTTAGAACCGAGCCTCGGTTGGACCTCAACCACCAACCAAGCCGCGCCGGCAATGGCAGGCAAACTACCGCGGCATGAGCGACCTGGAGGAGGGCGTTGGAGCGGCGAGTAAGAAGCGGCCGGCGTCCAGGACCGGGAATCTGGTGGTGGTCGGTGCTGGGGGTTTTAAGGTAAAAGCCTATCGGCGGTCCTGACTGTGCCCCCAGCCCCTTGGGCGCCGCTGAGGCCCGCTCTGGCGCAAGCTGGGGCGGGCTTTTTACTCGGCTGCGTGCATGGCGTGTGCACAGACTAAAAGGTCTAACTGAATTGCAAAGCTAAACGGGCTGCAAGTCTCTGATTTCACTTGGTGAGCGCGCTGGGGCTCGAACCCAGGACCCCGTGATTAAAAGTCGTGTGCTCAGGCGTCCGTGCGCCTTAGATCGTAAGCGCTTAGCCGCAACCCTATTGAGGCTGGCTTGACGTTTTGCGGAATCGCCACGGCATGAGGTCT
>NZ_JADPJQ010000110.1:0-6682 GCF_023073515.1 Bradyrhizobium sp. 17
TCGTCGCAACATCGAGGGTGAGTCGCCTCATTTTATGGAGGGGACATACAGTCTAGTGGTGACGCCCGCGAGGAAGCGGAAAGCTGTCGCTCATCTGGTGGATGCCCACGGGATGAGCGAACGGCGGGCGTGTAAAGCCATCGGCTACTGCCGCACGACCATGAGATACCAGACGACCCGGGCAGACGATGCCGGCCTTCGCCAGCGCATGAAGGCGATCGCCCAGGAGCGCCGCCGCTTCGGCTACCGGCGCTTGCATGTCCTGCTCAAGCGGGAAGGCTACGTGATCAACCACAAGAAGCTATTCCGGCTCTATCGAGAAGAGAAACTTGCGGTACGCCGCCGAGGTGGTCGCAAGCGGGCGATCGGGACCCGCGCTCCGATGCTGGTTCCGATGGTCCCCAACGACCGCTGGTCGCTCGACTTCGTATCGGATCAGCTCACCGACGGCCGCCGCTTCCGCATCCTGACCATTGTCGATGATTGCACCCGCGAATGCCTGGCGCTGGTGGCCGACACCTCGCTCTCCGGCACCCGCGTGGCGCGGGAACTGGACCGGCTGATGATCCAGCGTGGCAAGCCGAGGATGGTGGTCAGCGACAATGGCAGTGAACTCACCAGCAACGCCATTCTGACATGGGCAGATCGCTCCCGCGTCGAATGGCATTACATCGCACCGGGCAAACCCATGCAGAATGGCTTCATCGAAAGCTTCAATGGGCGGCTGCGGGATGAGCTGCTGAACGAGACGCTGTTCACGTCGTTGGCCCAGGCGCGCGTTGCTCTTCGATGTTGGCGGGTCGATTACAACGATCGACTACCTCACTCGCAGCTCGGGTGGAAGACGCCGTCCGAATTCGCCTTCACTTGCCATCCGCGACGGGATCTGGCGCTGCGCTATGCCGAGGGCTCCGCGCCAGCTCCCGTCGCTACCACCGCCCAACCGGGCAAATCCAGCAGCCGGGGCGAACTCAGGACTGGATAAAACTTGGGGGCAAGGTCACCTTCAGCTTTCGCGTGGGCTGCGATCGAGGTTCGCCGAAAAATAGTCGATCAGTTCCGTAGCCTGGGCGTCTTGCCTGAAACCCCGCTGTTCTTCGAAATCGACGGAAGGACCATATGGATGAACTGCTGGCGGCGTACAATGACATCACCGCTTCCGGATTGGGCCCCTCCCAACCGCAATGCGATGCGGCGAAGGCGGAGCAGCGTTCGCTGGCGGAGCCATGCGCAAAGTTCCGTTGTGCACGCCGATCTAGCCGGCTTGACCTCTTCCGCATCAGCCACGCGTTCGCTGAGAGGGCGGCTTAAACTCCACGACCTCGTGCTGGTCGCACGGATTAGCTCGCTCGTTTTTCTTGACGATTAGCTCAAGCTCGAGAGCCTCGAAGGCGAGTTCATCCGCCAAGCGCTTAAACAGCTCGCGCTTTTCTATGTCCGTCGCTTGCTGGCTCATCAGCATAAACTCTCTGGCGTCAGCGCGGACCTTTTCCAAACGTCGTCGGAGGTCCTTCATGTGCCGGCTTAGCTTTTAAACTTATCCTTGGCCCGAACAAATCAGTTTGCTGGTTCGGATCCACCCGGAGTCAACTGCCGAAACTCGATACTGGTTCTATGCGGACCGCCAAATTCGCCGCTCTTCGTGCTGCGATATTTGGGCCACGCTCCATGACCCAGCCCCTGTTCAGGGATTGCGGGCTGAGGACGGCCGTCTTGGCCGATGAGCCATCCTGTCCGGCTCTCGCCGGATGATGCATAGAACTAGCATACCTGAAGGGGGCATGAATGTTCGAAAGCGCACAGACGCGAGTGTTGCGCCGGACTAGGCTGCGAGCGATCCTGGACGCTCGCAAAGCGCTCGGGGCCCAACGGCCTCGGGGAGATGCGAAAATGTGCCGGCTGCGCTGAAGCGGCTCCGTCCGCGAACGCAGTGTTGCCGGTTGCGTGCCGGGTATGAGGCAGGAGTAAGCTCGGCAGATTTAGATCAACGATGGTCGTTCTCGTGCGTACTTTTCTTCTCATTGTGGGAATATGGCTACTGGTGAACGTTCGTTCGTTGTAGTTGTCCTGCCCTCGCGCAGACCGTCACCTACTCGGCGAGCAGGAATTCCATCTCCGGTGACGATTAACACGACGGCCGGTCGCTCGGACGATCACGACCCACCACTCCTGCAGCGCGCAATGAGGCCGGTTGCAATCAGGGTTCTTTTCATCGTGCTCATCCCTCCAGTCCTTCGAGCGTGGAATGCGGTTAGGCGGCACTTCAGAGGGCACGACAACTAGACACGGCCATCGCGTGCTTGAGATTCTCGTCGATGTCCTCACTGCGCCGCGGGCCCCCCGAGCGATTCAGCGAGACCATCAGCCCAGCGCTCTCGCTATGGCCATGCCTCGAAGCATGGTTATGACCCGCGCTTCAACGATGATGTGAGAAGCTCAGAGCCCAGGGGGAACAGCCGGCGCCAGCATTTCCATCCCAAAATGCCGCAACGCGCGCTCAACTTGTCTGCCGCTTTTCGGCTGAAGCCCGATCGATTAGGAAATCGTCCAATTTTCGGCCGCCTCGAAGCTGCGGCCGCAGCCATCGAGGCAGCCTGCCGCGACCCGACCATGTCTCCGCCGGGTTCTTCGGATTGCGATATTTGGGACGAACGGGCGGGTATGGACGGCGCTCGCGATTGAACCGCGTGGCCTCGTTGGCCAGTCCAATCCTGTGGAGCCGTTCCTCCAAATGTGCTTTTTGCACCAACATTTTCTGAGTGAGTTTGGCGGCGACCTCTTGGTGAAATATCCAGAGCTCGTCAACGGAGAGTGAATTGAAATGCGCGGTGTTCATGGCTCCATCCCTAATCTTGGGCAGAAGGCCCAGGCAGACAAGTCGGGAATCCGGGAGCAGACAAGCCCTCAGTGAAATATTGATCATGCAATCCACATTTAATACGAGAGGTAGCAGGGAGAAAGGCGCGACAGTGGTAATATCGTGGCGGAGTATTTAAATCGCCGCGCGGGGTAGCCACGTCTCGTGACCTCCACAAACTCACCCTCGGCCAGTTGCGCTTTCGTGCTCGGGGACGAGCGCAAAGCTGGCGATCGACCGGACGGCGGCGCGGACGGCTCGATGAATCGCGCTGCCTCGTGACCGGCATATTAATCAGGTGGCCAAGAGTACATTTAATCATCGCGCCGCCCGATTTAAGCCGCATGGGAGCCGTTGTCGCCGCTAAGGTTCGAGCGGGGGTGGGGCGCACCCGGGAGTTTTCGATGTCCGGTCATTTGCGATTATACTTCGCCAGTTTGGTGCTTGTCGGGGGTTTATCGGCGGCGCCTGCGTCTGCCAACCCTCTTGCCGAGTTCTTCAATACTGCCTCGCCCCAACCCACGGTAACCTCTCCGCCGCAAGCCGAATGCGTGCCGCGTCCCGGTACCTCGACCACTGGTGGACAGCATTGGGTCTACCGAATGGACGGTCGCCGCAAATGCTGGTTCCTGGCCGAGGGCATCGCGACGGTGAAGAAGCCCATTCGGGCTCGCATGGCCAAAGACCGCAGCGCCAGTTTGGACGAGAACGGGACGAGGTGGAGCGCGGTCGTTGATGCGCGCGCGGAGGTGCTGCGCTCTGCACCGCCCGCGCAATCTCAGCCGCCTGTACCCGAAATGAAAGTAGCTGATGCCGCCTCCAATCTCGGCACCGGGTCGGCGGCCCCCATTGTCGATCTTCCCAACCAGATCACCTCCGAACACTCCGCGCCGGGCCAAGTCGACGTTGGGCAGCTTCTCGCCGACGCACCTCAAGATATGCCGCTGGGCGCGCGCACTGCAGAGGCGCACGGCGAAGCGCGCAGCTGGACGGTCTGGTTCGGTGTGCTGCTGATGACGCTTGGCGGCCTCTCGCTCTTAAGCTCGAGCCGCACGCTTCGGCATGCGTGGAGATTACGTTAGCTTAGATGCGAGGTACAGCCGCCGCGCAATCAATGGATTCCACGAGCTGGTATAGTCGAACTGCCACACGTACAAAGATTCCGTGCGCCACACCTAGTTTGGCACGTGCCTTAGACGGACATTCGAGTACGATGACGGTCGCCTTTGGGATCGGACTGCATTATGCGGTACAAGGTGTTCGTGGTGGACGGCAGCCGGCAACTGATCTGCGCTGCAAAGCTCGACTGCATTGACGAGCAGGCGGCGAGACGCCGAGCCGAGCAAATGCATGACGAGCACGACGTTGAGCTTTGGCAAGGCGATCGACTCGTTGCTGTGTTCCGAAGTGCAACGTCGAATGAAGGTCGGAGCTAACGCGCGATCCTGAATCGACGGCTGGTCTCGCCGCCGAGTTAGTTCGAGCATTGTGAGGCACCCCGGCCTGGCTGGTTGCCGACATGTCGCAGCGACGTCGTCACCGAGGCTCGCTACTGCGGTCCCGGCCGTCTCTAAACGGCTCTTGCTCTGCCGCTCGCTTTGGTACGCTTTCTTCTTGTTCTTGCTTCTACATGTCGGAGCTTACTTCGAAGCTTCTCCACCTCTCTAAGCTCCTCCAGAAGCGCCTGGTGCCGTTCATTCAGAACAGCACTAGAAAAAATCTGACGCGTACTCGACATCACATGCCTCAGAAAATGATTTGAAGTAAGAAGTCGACGAAAAGCGAAAGATAAAGAATACTCCACCGAAGCTCAATGAGCTAAGGCCGCAGCCGCCAGATGCTCCCAGTACTCTGCCTCCGCAAGCAGTTTCCAGCTTCTCTCAGGTTGGAGTGCGGCAGTCTGTCGGCACAGCAGCGCCATTGCACGAAGGCGGCGGGCAGCTTCCATTTCAACCTCCCATGTTTTCCCCCAACATATTTTTCGTTTTTGCGATGGAGTCATCATGATTATATGACATAATCAAATTTCTCATTTAATGGCGGTCAATTTGGTTCCATTTGTAAGCCGACCGGGAACTGCTTTCGGTTTAAGCTTCACATGGATTTCGAATGCTTGCTCGCCGACCCCCGCTGCGCGGTAAAGCGAACGAGACTGCACGGGACGGCAGCACGAGATGCGAAGCTTCATGCGCGAGCATTGCAATGTCAGAAATCCCAGCCGAGGACTCCTCGCCGCCCTCCAGGGCACGTGCGTTGGCTACTGAGACAGTTATCTTTCTTTGGCTTCAAGGTGACGGCAACCAAGACAGCATCAACAGGGTCAGAAACAATAGATGTCGCGTGCCTGCTGGGCTTCGCTCCGACAGTTCTCATCATGGCGTATGTGGGCGGCCTTAGCGAAGGAGCCAACGGGGTTGCGCAAGACTTTGCAGCAAACACGGTTGGGAGGATCAAGAAAGAGTATCAGGAGCGAGATTGGATCGTGCTTCGGAACCTCTCCAGTGGGCTGCTCCTGCGTGATCTCGTGGAGAAAGAGAAATTGCAGTTCGTGCGCCATACGTGTCGTTCTCCGAAGTGAGTTCATAGGCATGGAGCCGGGGATTTATCGAGCGGTCAGTAACCTAAAACAAACGAGCCTGGATCCAGAAACCGCCCCATTAAGTCCCGAGGCCGTTTTGCTTGACTAGAAGCGAGGAAGCAATTTCTCGTCCTCGTGCTGAAAGTGCAATTGAGCCTGGTCCAGGTCGCGGCCCGCTTCAGTAGGATTGGGCAGGGTCAGGCATCGGCAGATTCGGTGCCTTCGGGAGTATCTTCGACGGTTCGAACTGCGCGAGGATCTGCTTGCCCATAGCCACCGGATCTTTGAAGAAATCCAACGGAGACGGGAAATTGAAGCTGCCTGGCAGAGAGTGCAGGGCGTTGAAATCGGAAACGTCATCGACGCCAAGCACTACCTCCTCACCCTCGACGACGAAGTGCTTCTGGCGGTTCTTCAGAGCGGCCGCGGCAATCCATGGGTAACGGTCGGTCCAATCCGTGCCATGCGCGATAGCAGCCGGCACGCGTTTGTCCGCGGATACGTCCTGCTCTCTTGCGAGGCAGCAAAGGATGGGGAACGACGGATGCGCTCGCTCTAAGGCAAGCTGGCGATTTTAAAGATAAGGGCGATTTTTAAATAAATAAATAATCTAATGCCAATTTAAATGTTGACCGATATTTAAAATAGAATTAATTTGAGAGTGCCTGGCGCCGGACGAACGCGTCTGGCCACCGAGAAACGGCTCCCGCATCTCGCCCCTGCTTACGCCATGAGATGTGAGGGGCCGTTTCTTGGCCGATGGTGAGGCGGATCATCCTCCGCATGGCTACGTTTTTATGGTCCCCACCATGACAGCAGCGGTGTTACTGGTTGAAATCGCAATTATTATTGTTCTCGTCACGATTTGACTGACGCGAGAAACTAACGGCTGATGAGAAGCGGCGCGCGATCACGCATGATCGTCTCAGTCAGCTCGCCGCATCGTGCGGTCGATTTATCTTGTCAAAGTGGAAAAATGACCCGCCGGTCACACCGGTCGTTTTAGTCGTTGCTCTCACGAGCTTAGACCGCATGCCGGCCAGTATCATGTAAGCAAGGCGCCGCCAGATCAGGTTCATAACGGCTATGAGTGCATTTAGCCGCTCGAGGCGGACTTCAGCGCGGGCGCAAAGCGTTCGGAGAATGTTGCGGCCTTCGCTCCTGGGCTGCAGAAAGAGCGGCCGAGATAATCGTTGAACACCCCACGAATGCGATCGCGAGTAAGGCCGCACCGAAAAATAGTTTCC
>NZ_JADPJQ010000110.1:6797-8642 GCF_023073515.1 Bradyrhizobium sp. 17
GCCGTTCAGTCTTGGAGGGCGTTGTTTCGCGTCATTGCGTGTGAGGCTCGAAACGGTTTCGTGCACGCGGTCGTGACTCAAGCGGGGGTTATGGCGGCAGGACCTGCGTTGTGCGCCGCGCAACAACATATGCTCCGAAAAGACCGATGGCGGAGAGACGGCCCCGGCTTCAGAGTTGGCTTTTGAGGTACGCCGGAGCCGCTCCGCCAGCTTGGGCAAGCTAGCGAGACAGCAACGGCGCAGTGAGGACACGGGTTCCTCGCCGCGCAGGTCAGGCGAGGTTTAATTGGCACAATGTAATCCGCCGCGCTTTATTTTCGTTTCTACCCTGCGGCAAGCCACAATGCCTCTGACACTGCGGATGATAGGCCTGGATGATTACACGGTTCACGAGGACCGGCAGCTAGTCGGGCGCATCCGCTACGCCAACGAACGCTCCCCGGGGTTCTGGTTGTGGACGTGCATCGTGACGCTTCCCGGTCCGCCGTTCGGGACAGCTGGCTCACTCGATGAAGCGAAGGGGCGGTTCATGATCGCATGGGAGAATTTCAAGGCGAAGCATACGGCGGAAGAGTTGGGGAAGGCCTTCGCTGAGATGAATCGCGCCAACCGACCAGACCATTAACTGCGCTCAGTGCGTTAGCGCGTCGCATTTGATTGCGACAAAATTCGCCGGTTCACACTGCGGGCCATTTCCAAGCCGACGAGTTCGTCCCGGCTGTGTAGGCGCCAGCAGTGAGATTGCCCCGGCTTCAGGCGGACTTTTGGGTGGCCGGGGCCGCTCAGTTAGCTCGCGAGGAGCCGGCAAGATTCTCAAGCTCCCTATCGAGGTGTTCGTTCCCTGCTGGTCCACCGTGGGAAATTGACGGGAGGCGCCGGTTCACGTTGGCTGCCTTCCTCATGTGGGCAACATGACGCCTGTCCCAGTACAGGCGGTCATTCATCCAACTCGCACTTTAAACTAAAATCCTAAGTTGGTGGGCTTTTCGTTTTTATCAGCTTCTGTCATGTGGCGACGGTCATTTAGGAGAGACGTGCGTGGCGACAGGTATTGTGAAGTGGCTCAACCAAAGGCTATGGCTTCATTCAGCCCGACAACGGCGGGAAGGACGTCTTTGTCCACATTTCAGCGGTGGAGAAGGCTGGCTTCAGTGGTTTGGCAGAAGGTGCAAAGGTGAGCTACGAGATCGTGAGCGATCGGGGCGAGCAGTCCGCAGGTAATCTGAGACGGTAGGCGTGGCTGGGACAGGGCTCGCCGGTTCGCACAGGCGGGCCGGGCGCTTTGATCACGTATCGAATTTAGTACTCGCTTTGGCGGCAATCTTCGGCGCTTTCACCGCTCCAGTTCCTTGATGGCGTCCTTTAGCAGCTCGAGAAGCCGGATTTCACATGCCCCCATGACGAACTGATCGGCGTCGTCAGGCACGACAATCTGCCCCTGCACGTGTCCATCATGGGATTGGATGATGAAGTCTCGAGCCTTGCACGCTTCGTTGCGGACGTTCGTTATCGCCTCAAGCGGACCCCATTCAATTCTGACAGCCATTGCTAACCCTCGCTCTTGGCGGAACGCGCGAGCTACTGCGGGTCATGCGAGTTGAGGAGCGGTAAAGCCGGCACATCGATCGGCTCGCCTGGCGGTCGATCAACCCGGTTCGCTTTCTTTCCGCTGACGAGAACACCAATATAGCCGTCACCCACCACTAGGGCCCCTGCGATCATCAGCCAGTGCGGGAATGCCAAGGACATGGTCGCTGGCCTCAAAATACCGCGCTCACGGGCGCCGGTAGGACAAACCTATTCAACCATTTCGTGATTGAACAAGTCAAATATTTAATATATTTA
>NZ_JADPJQ010000066.1:0-9880 GCF_023073515.1 Bradyrhizobium sp. 17
CGCAAGTTCGCCGCCGGTATCGCTAGCCATCTCGTACGCCTGTTCAAAGCCGTACCGGAGGCACTGCGCCGTACCGTCACCTTCGACAACGGCACCGAGTTCGCCGCCCACCTTTCCTTGCAGCGCCTCTTGATGAAGACCTTCTTCTGCGACCCGCACGCGCCGTGGCAAAAGGGCGGCATCGAGAACGCCATCGGCCGCTTGCGCCGCTTCATCCCCCGAAAGACCGACCTTGAAAAGCTCCCAACCAAGCGCTTCCGTCAGTCCATTGCCGCCTACAACAACACCCCGCGCAAATGCCTTGACTTCAGAACCCCGGCAGAGGCCTTCTCCTCTCAACTGTTGCACTTCGAGTGTGAATCCACCTCCTGGCTTTCGCCAGGACGACTCGCGGAGAGACTTACCGTAACACCCCGTCCAGCAGCGGCAGTCCCGCGATCACCGCGAGCGCGATCAGCGCGTAGCAGATGGCGCGAAACACTTTCTCGCTGGCACGGCCGAACAGCGACGCACCGAAGGCGACGCCGATCGCATAGACCGGCCCGACGATGAGCGATAGCACAAGCGATTCGCGTGAGATCAGGCCTGTGGTCGCGTAACTGATCATCGAGAAGAAATCCGACGCGCCGAAGAACAGCAAGATGTTGGCGCGCGCGACGATCGATGCGACCGGGCGGCCGAGCCAGTAGCCGACGATCGGCGGGCCGCCGGTCTGGGCGAGGCCGCTACAGAAGCCGGAGAGGCTGCCGATGCCGACCGAGAGCCACGCGTGGTCCTTGCCGCGATAGCGCCAGCCCGACAGCAGCAAGAGCAACAGCGCGGCGACGAAGCAGGAGATGATCCACCGCGTCGTAACGGGTTCGAGCACGCTGAGGAAATAGGTGCCGACGGGCACGCCGACCAGCGCGCCCAGCACGATCACGGCGGTGGCCTTGCGGTCGGCCTTGCGCCAGGCGTCAGGCAGCAGCGGCGCGGCCGCGACGAAATCGATCACGAGGAGCAGCGCGGCAACCAGACGCGGCGCCGCGATGCTGCTCGCCAACGGCATGAAGATCAGCGCCGAGCCGAAGCCGGAGAAGCCGCGCGCGGTGCCCGAAACGAAAGCGACGGCGCAGAGCGCCATCGCAATGGTGAGGCTGACGTCCTTTGGAAGAAAGTCAGTGAGATTCATGCTCTATGATTCTCGAGCATGATCATGCTCTCAAAGTGCCGCCGGTCTTCTTCGTCACCTCCGCCACGATTTTCGCGGCGACGGCCTCGATCTCCTGGTCGGTCAGGGTCTTTTCGCGCGGCTGAATCGTCACCGCGATCGCGATCGACTTCTTGCCGTCGTCGATGCCCTTACCTTCGTAGACGTCGAACACGTTCACAGCGGTGATCAGCTTCTTGTCGACGCTCTGAGCCGCGCGCACGATGTCGCCGCCCTTCACGGTGCGGTCGACGATAAAGGCGAAGTCACGCGACACAGGCTGGAATGCCGACAGCTCGATCACGGGCTTGGCACGGGTCGGCTTTTTCTTCGCCTCGGGGATGCGGTCGAGGATCACCTCGAACACCATCAGCGGGCCGCCGGCACCGAGCGCCTCGAGCGCGCGCGGATTCATCTCGCCGAAATAGCCGAGCACGTTTTGCGGCCCGATCTGGATCGTACCGGAGCGCCCGGGATGCAGCCAGGACGGGCCGCCCGCGACGATCTGAAGGGCCTGCATTGGTGCGCCGGCGGCGGCGAGTACCGCGAGCGCATCGGCCTTGGCATCGAACACGTCAGCCTGCGCCGAACCCGACCAGTGTCGTCCCAGACCTTGCGACGACGCAAAGCCGCGGCGGAGGCCGCTTGCCGCCATGAACTGATCCTGCGGGCGATCGCCCTTGAACACCTGCCCTACCTCGAATAGCGCGACATCGCTCAAGCCGCGATCGGCATTGGCCTGCGCCGCCGCGATCAGGCCGGCCAACAGGGTCGGGCGCATGTCGGACAAATCCGACGCGATCGGGTTGGCGACCTCGAGTTCGCGCTGGCCGCCGCCGAACAGCTCTGCGGCTGACTTGGTGATGAAGGACCAGGTCACCGCTTCGATGATGCCGCGGCTCGCCAGCGCGCGCCTGGCGCGGCGGGTGCGGAGCTGGAGCGGGGTCAGCACGGATTTGCGTGCGTCCTCGCCGCGCTCGAACGGCGTCATCGGCACCTTGTCGACGCCGTAGATGCGGACGACTTCCTCGACGATGTCGGCCTTGCCGTGCACGTCGGTCCGCCATGACGGCACCGCGACCTTCACGACGGGCCCCGGGCCCGCCATCATGAAGCCGAGATGAGTCAGGATGCGCTTCATCTCCGGCATCGGCACCTCGATGCCCGAGAGGCGCTTGACCTCGGTCACCGGAAAATCGATCACGCGGTCGTCGCCGAAGCTCTTGCCGACCACGACGTTCTCGGACGGCGTGCCGCCGCACATCTCCAGCACGAGTTTTGTCGCGAGCTCCAGCCCCGGCACCATGAAAGCCGGATCGACACCGCGCTCGAAGCGGTAGCGCGCGTCCGAATTGATGCCGAGCTTGCGGCCGGTCTGGGCGATGTTGATCTCGTTCCACAGCGCCGATTCGATCAGCACGTCGGTGGTAGTCTCGTCGCAGCCCGAGGCCTCGCCGCCCATGATGCCGGCAAGCGATTCGACGCCGTGCTCGTCCGCGATGACGCAAATCGCGGGATCGAGATTGTAGCTGCGGCCGTCAAGCGCGAGCAGCGTCTCGCCGTCGCGGGCGCGGCGCACCACGAGATTGCCCTTCACTTTCTTCGCGTCGAACACGTGCAATGGCCGTGCGCGGTCGTAGGTCATGAAGTTGGTGATGTCGACCAGCGCGTTGATCGGGCGCAGCCCGATCGCGGTCAGTCGCTTCTGCAGCCATTCCGGCGACGGCCCGTTCTTCACGCCACGCACGAGCCGCAGCGCGAAGCCTGGGCACAGCGCCGCGTCCTCGACCGTGACCTTCACCGGGCAGGGGAATTCGCCCTTGATCGGCTTGATTGTGGGGTCCTTGAACTTGCCCATGTCGGCGGCGGCAAGGTCGCGCGCGATGCCGTGCACGCCGGTGCAGTCCTGCCGGTTCGGCGTCAGGTTGATCTCGACTACGGGATCGCCGAGGCCGGCCCATGCGGCGTAGGCAGCGCCGATCGGCGCATCCGCGGGCAATTCCATGATGCCGTCATGGTCGTTGGAAATCTGCAACTCAGCCGCCGAGCACAGCATGCCGCGGCTCTCGACGCCGCGGATGGTGCCGACACCGAGCGTGATGTCCTTGCCGGGAATGTAGGTGCCGGGCGGGGAGAACACGCTGACGAGACCCGCACGCGCATTCGGCGCGCCGCACACCACCTGCACGGGTGCGCCGCCATCACCGGTGTCGACCATGCAGACGCGCAGCCGATCCGCATTCGGATGCTGCTCGGCGGATATCACCTTCGCGATGGTGAAAGGCTTCAGCGCCTTCGCCTTGTCCTCGATGTTCTCGACCTCGAGCCCGATCATGGTGAGCTTCTCGGCGAGCTTGTCCAAGGGCTCGTCGGTGTCGAGATGTTCCTTCAGCCAGGAGAGAGTGAATTTCACGAGCTCAGCCCTCCCGCGAGGGTCGGTACTTCGAGCGGCTTGAAGCCGTAATGGGACAGCCAGCGGACGTCGCTGTCGAACAGCTGGCGCAAATCGGCGATGCCGTATTTCAGCATGGCGATGCGGTCGATGCCCATGCCCCAGGCAAAGCCCTGGTACTCGTCGGGATCGATGCCGCAGGCGCGCAGCACGTTCGGATGCACCATGCCGCAGCCGAGAATCTCGAGCCAGTCCTCGCCCTCGCCGAAGCGGATCTCGCCCTTGTCGCGGCGGCACTGGATGTCGACTTCCAGCGACGGCTCCGTGAACGGGAAGAACGAGGGCCGAAAGCGCATGTTGATGTGGTCCACCTCGAAGAACGCCTTGCAGAACTCGTGCAGGATCCATTTGAGATGGCCGAGATGGGAGTGCTTGTCGATGACGAGGCCTTCGACCTGGTGGAATTGCGGCGTGTGGGTCGCGTCCGAATCGATGCGATAGGTGCGGCCCGGGCAGATCACGCGGATCGGCGGCTTCTGGCTCAGCATGGTGCGCACCTGCACCGGCGAGGTGTGGGTGCGCAACAGCATGCGGGAGCCGTCCTCCTTCGGGTGGAAGAAGAAGGTGTCGTGCATCTCGCGCGCGGGATGGCCTTCCGGAAAATTCAGCTTGGTGAAGTTGTAGTCGTCGGTTTCGATATCGGGGCCTTCGGCAACCGAGAATCCCATGTCGGCGAAGATCGTGGTCAGCTCGTCCCAGACCTGGCTCAGCGGATGGATGCGGCCGGCCTCGGCGGGCGCATCGCGCAGCGGCAGGGTGACGTCGATGGTTTCCGACGCAAGCCGCGCGTCGAGCGCCGCCGATTTCAAGACGTCGCGCCGCGCCGCGAGCGCCTCAGTGACCTTGTCCTTGGCCTGGTTGATCGCGGCGCCTTGCGTCTTGCGCTCGTCCGGGGACATTTTTCCGAGCGTGGCAAGAAGCGCCGAGATCGAACCCTTCTTGCCGAGGGCTGCGACGCGCACCGCTTCGAGGGCGGCCTCATCGCCGGCTGCGGCGATGTGGTCGAGGATGGATGTTTCGAGCATTGCGAGGTCGGACACGGTCAAATCCCTGCTGCCAAATTCGGCTGGGTTGTCGCCGCCCGAAGGCTGTAACGTCAAGCGAAAAGCCGGTCATTTCGGGCTGACGAGCGGCTGGGTTGAACCTCGCGCGGGGGCCTGGCACCAAGGGGGATACGAGGAGGCTTTCGCGATGCTCTCAAGATCCGGTCTGGCTGCTGTCGCCGCCGTTCTCTTGGTCGCCGGCAACCCGGCGCGCGCCATGGTGTGCATGGAGAAATCCATGACGCTGGACGAGGTCGTCGACACCATCGCTGCTCAGAAGGGCTGCGAAAGCGCGATCAAGGTGTTTCAGGATTGCCAATTGACCGCGAGCGGCGATGTCCAGCTCGGCGCCGCCGTCGAGAAGAAATGCGAGGCGGACTTCATGCCCGGCCTCAACATGGCGCGGAAACAGGCTTACCAACGCGAGATGCGCGTGTGTGACCGGAAGTACCGGAATAAATCCGGCACCATGTATCTGTCGTTCACGGCATTCTGCCGGGCGGAGGTCGCCCGGCGCTACTCGCAACGCGCGCTGAAGGCCGGCGGAGCCGGCCGCTAGCTCAGGCCGCCAGAGCGGCCTTGGCCTTCTCGGCGATCGCCTGGAACGACGCGGGCTCGTTGATCGCGAGATCCGACAGCACCTTGCGGTCCACGGTGATCGCGGACTTGGCCATGCCATCGATAAAGCGGCTGTAGGTCAGGCCGAACGGACGCACGGCGGCGTTGATGCGCTGGATCCAGAGCGCGCGGAACGTCCGCTTCTTGCGCTTGCGATCACGGAAGGCATAGACGAGAGCCTTCTCGACCGCCGGCTTGGCGGTGCGGATCGTGTTCTTGCGGCGGCCGCGGAAACCCTTGGCGGCCTTGTAGACTTTCTTGTGCTTGGCGTGGGCGGTCACACCGCGTTTGACGCGAGCCATGACAAAAATCCTTCGAAAGATGACTTGATGTTCGGATCGCCGCGAAAGCTGCGGCGCGGGTGGCAATGATCGTGGACGCGATCAGGCGTTCGGCAAGAAGTACTTCTTGACGTTGTCGCCGTCGGTCTTGAACAGCACGGCGGTGCCGCGCAGCTGCCGGATCTGCTTCTTCGTCCGCTTGATCATGCCGTGACGCTTGCTGCGATGAGCGAACATCACTTTGCCGGTGGCAGTCACCTTGAAGCGCTTTTTAGCGCCCGATTTGGTCTTCAGCTTGGGCATTTGGCTCTCCTAATGGCCATAGAAATCCGCCCGCAAAGGCGGCTGGCCGTCAAAATGCTCGTTAGAGCGTTGATTGTGCTCAGGTTTTACGAACAAGCGCGAAACCCGCACGGACACCGCCACGGCAGCCCTTAATCAGCCGGGCAATGAAGGCTGGGCTTATGACAGAGGACGGGCGAATTGGCAACGATGAACCGGTGGAACCTAGCCGGCGACTATCCGGAATTGCTAACCTCATGTCCGAGCCGTGTGACCCGGAGCAGGACCAGAATGCCCCCTTTTTCCCAAACGCTGTCGTCCTTGACTGATGTCGCTCGTCCGCGCTGCCTGGCGCTGTTGGCCGTGCTCGCCATGGCCGCGTTTCCGTCGAGTGCCAATGCGCGCATCCGCGGCTATGACGGCGTCTGGAACGTCACCTTCGCCACCACCCGCGGCAATTGCAGCTCGGGCTACAGCGTCCCCTTCACCGTCACCGGCAGCCGAGTGTCGTCCGCCGGCGGCGGTCGGGTCTCCGGCAGGGTCAATCGCAGCGGTACCGTCGCGGTCCAGGTCTCGGTCGGGGCCTCCCATGCCAGCGGCGGCGGCCGCCTCGCTGGCGTGAACGGCGCCGGTTCGTGGAGGGGTATCATCTCCGGCGATCAGTGCAGCGGCACCTGGCATGCGACGAGGACGTAATTATCGCCTCCAGAGGACGGTGCGCTCTCTCTTGCGCAAGCGGGAGAGGCAAAAAAACAAAACGGCCCGCCGGAGATCCGGACGGGCCGTTGAATTCTTCAGCCTAAAGAACCAGCGTCAGCGCGGCGCCAGCACCATGACGACCTGACGGCCCTCGAACCGCGCGTCCTGCTCCACCTTGGCGAGCTCGGCGACGTCGGTCTTGATCTTGTCGAGCAGCTTGGTGCCGATCTCCTGGTGCGCCATTTCGCGGCCACGATAGCGCAGGGTGATCTTGACCTTGTCGCCTTCTTCGAAGAACCGCTGCATGGCGCGCATCTTCACTTCGTAATCGTGGTCGTCGATCATCGGGCGGAGCTTGATCTCCTTGATCTCGACGATCTTCTGCCGCTTGCGGGCTTCGGCGGCTTTTTTCTGCGCGGAATACTTATACTTCCCGTAGTCCATGATCTTGCAGACGGGAGGGCTGACGTTCGGCGAGATCTCGACCAAATCCATGCCGGCTTCCTGGGCCAAGCGGATAGCCGCGACGGTCTCGATGGTGCCCTTGTTGTCACCGGTCTGATCGATCAGCTGGATCTGCGCATTGCGAATATCGTCATTGATGCGCGGCCCGTCTTTGGCGGCAGTGGGCGGGGCTTTATTTGGACGGCGAATGGGTGGTTCTCCAAAGTTATGAAAAGAGGCGGCTATTTTGCAGGAAGATACGGTTGCCGGCAAGCAATCGCTCGTGCGGCGGTCGAAAAAGCCTCAAATGCGAGGCATTTTGGCCACGGCGGGGCACGCAGAGGGACATAGACACCTTGCTTCTGTTCCGCAAGCGTCCCAAAGGGCCAATGCCGACGTCCGGCTGCGCTGCGGAGCACGTCCGGACAGCTCAAACCGCACAGCCAGAGTAAACGTTCCATGAATCACCCAATTCCCGATGCCGTGCTCGACTTCATCGATGTGGGCGAAGGCCCGTCCACACGCCGGATCGCGGTGCGCCGCCGCGCGGCCCAAGAATCAAGTCAAGGACCTGGGCTGGTCTGGCTCGGCGGTTTCAAGTCGGACATGCAGGGCAGCAAGGCCGTGGCGCTGGACGAATGGGCCCGGGATCACGGCCGCGCCGTGGTCCGGTTCGATTATTCCGGCCACGGCGAATCCGGTGGCGATTTCGTCGACGGAACCATCGGGCGCTGGCTCGAGGAAAGCGTCGCGGTATTCGAGCGGTTCTGCGACGGCCCGCAAATCCTGATCGGCTCGTCCATGGGCGGCTGGATGGCGCTGCTGCTCGCGCGCGAGATCAAAAAGCGGCAAAAGAAACTGCAAGCCAAAGCCTCGCTGGCGGGCCTGGTGCTGATCGCGCCGGCGCCCGATTTCACCGAGGAGCTGATGTGGAAGAATTTTCCGGCCGCGGTGAAGAAAGAAATCGAGACCAAAGGCGTCTGGCTGAGACCGTCGAACTATGGCGACGGCTTGCCCTATCCGATCACGCGGAATCTAATCGAGGAGGGACGCAACCACCTCCTGCTCGGCAGCGCCATCGATCTCGGCTGTCCCGTCCGCATCCTGCAAGGTGCGCAGGATCCTGACGTGCCCTGGCAGCACGCGTTCGCCCTGACCCATCGCCTGCCGGCCGACGACGTCGTGCTGACCATGATCCAGGACGGCGATCACCGCCTCTCGCGCCCGCAGGACATCGCCCGCATTCTTGCCGCCGTGGCCGAGATCGGGTGAAATCGTCACCTAGCACTCGGTGTCATCGCCCGACTTGATCGGGCGATGCAGTATTCCAGAGGCGCTCGTGCTCAAGCCGAGAAGCCGCGGCGTACTGGATGCCCCGGTCGGGGCATGACTGAGAATGGGAGGGGAGAATCGCCGATGACCACCACCGCCATGCTGCGCGCCTTCTGCGACGCCGTCGAACAACGCAACGGAAAAGCCTTTGCGGATCTCTTCACCGAGGACGGCGTCTATCACGACGTGTTCTATGGCGCCTTCGCCGGCCGCGAGAAGATCGCCGCGATGATCGACGACTGGTTCTATCGCACGGCGACCGACTTTCGCTGGGACATGCACGACCCGGTGTCGAACGGCACCACGCTCTATGCGCGCTACACGTTCAGCTATCGCTCGATCTTGCCGGAGGCTGATGGCGCGCGGGCGATGTTCGAGGGCGTGGCGATCATGACGCTCCGGGACGGAAGGATCGTCAGCTATCACGAGGTCGCCAACACCGCGCCGGCGTTTGTCGATTTGAAGTTTGCGCCGGAACGGATTGCGAAGATCGTCGCCAGACAGGGCGCGGAGCTCAAGGCGCGGCCGGAGATGAAGCGACATTTGGGTTAGCCGTCGTTCTTGCGCACCTACCGCTTCGACGGATTTACCATCGGCTTGCGCTGCGCCAGCGCCGCGACAGTGGCGGTGCCGATCGGGCCCTGCTCGTCATAGAGCCAGCATTCGCCGATCGCCACACCGTCGGTGGCCTGGTGGTTCACCACCTCGAAGCCGATCCAGTTCGTCACCGGCAGGCGGTGCAGATAGATCGTGACGTCGCTGTTGATGTAGCCGAGCCCCTTGTCGCCGGCGTTCGCGAACGGACTGGCGAAGTCCGCGCCGATGGCGACATGGACGAACGGCGTCATCGGCACGCCCGCGACCAGCTCGCGCACCTCGCTCATCCAGAGCTTTCGTGGCCCGAGCGAGCCCATGTGACCGACGATCGGTCGCGTGGTCCATTTGCCGTTCATGCCGAGCCTGGGATCGGTCGGCTTGGGAATGTCGGCCGGCTTCGGCACGTCCCAGTTCGGCGGCGACCAGACATTGCCGTCGGGATTCTGCGTTCGCCGTAACAGCTGGCACGAGGCGCGCGCCATGCCGATGCCGCCGGAAAAGAACTCTGCTTCCACGACGCGGATGCGCATCCCGTCGCGCACCAGCCGTGTCGTCACCTCGATCGGCTTGTCGATGGTGGGCAGCCGAAACATATCGACGGTCAGCCGCGCCGGCACGAATTCAGGACCGGAATGGCGCTCCTCGATGGCGAAGCCGAGCAGGCCGACGATGACGCGTCCGTGCAGCGATGTCGGATCCCACGGCCCATTGGCGACTTCCGTCGGGTGGAATGTGTCGCCGTCGCGGGTGAAGAAAGGCATGTTTGTCATGACGCGCGAGCTTGGAGGAACGTGCGGGGAAATCAAGATGCTCAATCCTCGTGGTGAGGAGGCGCGAAGCGCTCTTACCACAACAACGGTGTCATCGTCCGGCTTGACCGGGCGATCCAGTACTCCGCGGCGCTCGTGATTGAATCGATAGGCCGCGGCGTACTGGATGGCCC
>NZ_JADPJQ010000066.1:9975-181494 GCF_023073515.1 Bradyrhizobium sp. 17
CCGGGGCATGACACCGAGGATTAGGAACGAGCTCCCACTCCTCGCGCACGCCGTCATCACGCTCGCGCGCTATGGCGGTTGCTCTCATCGTTTCGAACTCATCCCGCGGCACCAACTGCCCCAGCGCCCATACCGCAGCCCCGCGTACCAGCGCGCTCTCATCCTCCAGCAATCGCCGCGCCTCGTCCGCCAGTGCCGCATCACCGGAGTTGCCGATCGCGATCAGCACGTTGCGCAAAAAGCGGTCGCGGCCGATGCGTTTCACCGGCGATTTGGTGAACAGCGCGCGAAACGCAGCGTCGTCGAGCCGTGCGAGCTCGGCAAGACCTGGCGCGCGCAAAGCGTCACGTGCGGCGAGCTTGGCCTCACGGCCCTCCTGCGCGAACTTGTTCCAGGGACAGGCGGCGAGGCAATCGTCGCAACCATAGATGCGGTTGCCGATGCTTTTACGAAATTCGCGCGGGATCGGGCCCTTGTTCTCGATGGTGAGATACGAGATGCAGCGCCGCGCATCGAGCCTGTAGGGCGCGGGAAAGGCCGCGGTCGGGCAGATGTCGAGGCACGCCCGGCACGAGCCGCAATGATCGATCTCGGCGTCGTCGCGCGGCAGTTCCAGCGTGGTGTAGATCGCGCCGAGAAACAGCCATGAGCCGAATTCGCGCGAGACCAGATTGGTATGCTTGCCCTGCCAGCCCAGATGCGCGGCTTGCGCCAGCGGTTTCTCCATCACGGCCGCAGTGTCGACGAATACTTTCACTTCACAAGGCTTCACCTCACAAGTTGCGGTCGCGACCAGCCATCGCGCCAGTGCCTTCAGGCGCTTCTTGATGAGGTCGTGATAGTCGTCGCCCTGCGCATAGACCGAGATCGCCGCGCGCGTGCGCTGTTGCAGGATCGCGAGCGGATCCTGGTCGGGGCCGTAATTGACGCCGAGCATGATGACGCTGCGCACGTCCTGCCACAGCCCGCGGGGATCGACCCGGCGCTCCGGCTGCGCGGCGAGCCAGTCCATGTCGCCATGGCCGCCGGATGCGATGAATTCGAGAAAGTGTTTTCCGGCGCTTTCGATCGTGCCGGGCTCCGTAATGCCGATGCAGTCGAAGCCGAGCGCACGTGCTTCGTTTGCCAGCGCCGTCTTCAGTTCGGTCGGATCGGAGTTCAGAAGTCCAGGTCCACGTAGGTCCGCGACGCCGGCACGCCCGCCAGCCATTCGCTCAACAGCGGACGGAACGACGGGCGGGATTTCACCCGTGCGTACCAGGCCTTTGCCGCGTCGTCCTCGCTCCATGGCACGTCGCCCAGATAGTCGATCGCCGAGAGGTGCGCCGCGGCGGCGAGATCCGCGTAGGTGAGCCGGTCGCCGGCGAGGAAATTACGCGTCTGCGCCAGCCAGCCGATATAGGCCAGATGATAGCGCACGTTTGCCTTGGCGGCGCGCATCACGTCGGCCGAGGGCGGGCCCCCGCCGTTGTCCTCGCTCATGAAGCGCTTGTAGATGCGCTCGGTGACGAGCGGGTGGGAGACTTCCTCGAAAAACTTTTCGTTGAACCAGGCCATCAGCCGGCGGACCTCGACGCGCTCGCCGATCGTGTCCGGCATCAGGCGCTTAAGTCCCATCTCAGAGCCATAGGCCTCGTCGACATATTCGGCGACGATCGCCGCGCCCGGGATCGGCGGCTGCTCGTCGTCCACCAGGACGGGCGTCGTGCCCGCCGCATTGAGCAGCAGAAATGCTTCGCGCCGCTCCCAGCTGCGCTCTTCGATCAGCTTCAGCTCAAGCCCGTATTCTCCCGCGATCAGGCGGATGAACCGCGAATGCGGACAGAACGGATGATGAAACAGCGTAAACATGAAGCCTTTGACTATGTGATGGTGCTTAAGAATCCATCAATGTTTTGTGCGGCGCCACACTAGTCATTCAAAACCGCGAAGCAAGGGCGCGACGCCGCATTTTGCGATTGCAGCAAGGGAGCGGATGGGCGAGAAGAGCCCCGCTTTTCCAGCCGAAATGGACCGTAAATATGTCAGATGCAATACGGGCAGTGATCCTCGGCATCATCGAGGGTGTGACCGAGTTCCTTCCCGTGTCCTCGACCGGCCATTTGCTGCTTGCTGAGCGCTTTTTCCATCTCGGCGAAGGCGCGTTCTGGGATTCGTTTACGGTCCTGATCCAGCTCGGCGCGATCCTCGCGATCGTCGTGTTGTACTTCAAGAAATTGTGGGACGTCGCGATCGGGATGTTCACGGGTGACGTCTATGCACGCCGCTTCGTGATCGGCGTGCTGGTGGCGTTCCTTCCCGCCGTCATCGTCGGTCTCGTCGGCGGCAAATACATCAAGAGTCTGCTGTTCAATCCCTGGGTGGTGTGCTTCTCGCTGATCGTCGGCGGCGCCATCCTGCTCTGGGTCGACAAGCTCGATCTCAAGGCGCGCGAGCATGACGCCACCCGGTTTCCGCTGCTGATGTATCTTTACATCGGTATCGCGCAGTGTCTGGCGATGATCCCGGGCGTGTCGCGCTCCGGTGCAACCATTGTCTCCGCCATGCTGCTCGGGGCCGATAAGCGCGCGGCGGCGGAGTTCTCGTTCTTCCTCGCCATTCCCACCATGATCGGCGCGTTCGCCTACGATTTCTACAAGAACCGCTCCGAGATGACGATGGACCACATGGGCATCGTCGCGATCGGCTTCGTGGTGTCGTTCGTCACCGCCATCATCGTGGTGAAGACGTTCCTGGAATACGTCACCCGCCACGGCTTCGTGGTGTTCGCCTGGTGGCGCGTGATCGTCGGCACCCTCGGCCTGATCGCGCTGGCACTGGGGCGGTAACCCCGAACTTCAAACAATTGACTGCGGGGATGGTTACGCGCTCTTGCGCTGGAATTGCCCGGCGGCGCGGAAACGCCAGAGATATTGCGGGGCGATCGCTTCAAGCGAGTCGGGCGCGATGCCGAGGCCTTCCAGCGTTAGCCCAGCGGCCTTCGCCGCGTCCGACACGACATTGTCGCGCGCGAGCAGCGTGACCTGGTCCGGCGTCAGCTTCAGCGCGCCCGGCGCGAATTGCAGGAAGTTGGCCTTGAAGCGGGCGAGGCCAAACGGCAGCGGCATCAGCATCGGCTTGCGATCGGCAATCGCGAGAATGGCCTCGATGATCTCGCGCATGGTCAGGACTTCCGGGCCGCCGAGCTCGTAGGTCGCGCCCGCCTTGGCCTTGCCGTCGACGGCATCCGCGACCGCGGTGGCGACGTCGCCGACATAGACCGGCTGCATCTTCGTGTCGCCGCCGATCAGCGGCAGCACCGGCGACATCCGCGCCAGCGCCGCGAAGCGGTTGGTGAATTGGTCCTCGGGGCCGAACATCACGGAGGGGCGGAAGATCGTCGCCGACGGCACCGCGGCCAGGACCGCGGCTTCTCCGGCCGCCTTGGCCCTGGCATAGCGCGAGGGCGATTCCGCGTCGGCGCCGATCGCCGAGACATGGATCAGCTGTGCCCCCGCGGCCGCGGCCGCCTTGGCGATGGTCTCGGCGCCCTTGGCCTGGACGGCGTCAAAACTCTGCGCGCCACCCTCGGCGAGGATGCCGACCAGATTGATCACGATCTGCGAATCACGCAGTGCCGCCTCAATCGAGGCCGGATAACGGACATTCGCCTGCACGGTGTGGACCTGCCCGACCTTGCCGGAGGGCTGGAGGTACCCGGCCAGCTCCGGCCGCCGCACCGCGACCCGGACCCGGTAGTCGCGCCGGCACAGCGCGCGGACGACATTCCGGCCCAAAAACCCCGATCCGCCGAAAACCGTGACGAGCGTGTCCAGATTCGATGCCATGGGATCCATTCCTGGGGTCCATATCCTGCGGGAAGAGTGCGTCTCGTCAGGCTTGTATCGGGCCGGTTTGCGATGCGCAATCCGCATCCCGAAGCGGGGTTCAAGCATGAATTGACAACCGCGTCACCGAACCGTAGTAACCGCCTCCGTGCCTAACCGGCATGCCCAGGTGGTGGAATTGGTAGACGCGCTGGCTTCAGGTGCCAGTGGCTTAACGGCCGTGAAGGTTCGAGTCCTTTCCTGGGCACCATCTCCTACTCAAGCGATTGAAATCGCTTTTGCAGGGAATTTGAGTTGCTGACCGGTACTCAAAACCGAGGCACGGCGATCGCAGGCGATCTGGAGGCTGGCTTCAGTCGTTCAGGCAAGCGCTACGCGCCGACGTCCACCGCGCTCGCGGCCGAAGCCGTCATCGCTATGTGGGAAAAGGTCGGCAAAGCTGATGACCCCAAGCGCCTAAGAGGTCTCAATGCTCGTTGACCGCGGCGCCGAGCTTGATCAGGCTCAGCGAGCGGTTCGCGGTCTCGCGCAGGCGGCAGTAGCTCGCGCTGCCCCGGTACATGCCGGGATCGACCTTGTCGAAGACCGCGCAGAAGCCATCACGCGACGCGGCGAAAGTTTTCTGCGAGTCATTGACCGCCTTGATCGCGTCGGCGAACCCGCCGGCCTGAACCTTCTTTAGCGCCTCATTGGTTTTCTGCGTCCAAATGGCGAGTTCGCGCGCCGCGCAGGCTTTCCATTTGGCGACATCGTCATTCGCGCCCTCTGCCGCTTTGATGCAGGGGTCGGCGACGAGCCCAACGCACGCGCCGCCGAAACCGCCGGTTTTCTCCGCGGTCTTCAGGCAGCCATCGATCACCGCAAGTTCGGCTGGCGCGATGCCTTGGGCGAAAGCCATCGATGCGATCGGGAGGCTTGCGGCGAGCATCGCGACGGCAAGTTTGAGCTTCATTGGAGATCTCCGTTCGACGCATCGAAAATATGGAACAGAACACCACTGCGAGCGCATGAAGCTCAGCGAGACGGTAGACCGGCGGATGTGGCGGAAGGGCCGGACGGCGAGTGCGAAGGGAAAACGAGGGGGTATGCGGCTTCGGCTACGCCCTCTCCAATCAATGCCTTTGATGTGCCTTGACCTGACTTACGGGATTTTCGACCAATAGGTGATACATGCAACTTTGGTCATCGAAGGCCCAGCGTTGGTTCACCTGAATGTGGAACAGGAGCTACGCTGACGAATAATGACGGCGGGACCGCTTAAGGCACGCACTGGCGATCTCCACGCTGCGCGGTCGCGGTCTCGCGGGCCTCCATTTGGACAACTGAAGGTGACGATCGAGTCTTTTCCTGGGCACCACACCCAACCCAGGTCGTTGAATCGCTCCCGCCGGTGAGACCACCTCCGCCCCCGAAGCCGGTGACTGCGCCGCCGCCGCTGCCGAAACCGGTAGCTGAAGCGATTTCGGGCATTTTCCAGCAATGCCATTAATAACAGCTCGGGGATGAGACGATGCAGGTCCGCTTCGAAGATTTCCAAGTGTAAACAGCTGCTTGGGAGACCTCGGAAGCCCGCCGTTGAGCGGAATTTCATTCCGCCAATCCCCCCTCGGTTGCATCGTCCGAATTTACCCCGCTTTAGACAAACTAGCTCTTAGTCAGCGGGCAGGCTCGCATCCGGCCGTCGGCGAGCGCGGAGCCATCGGGCTCGCTTTATCGTGGGGGAAGCGGTGGATCAGCATCAGGTCTGGCACGAGCCGGCATTCGACAAGGCTGCGAACGCGATCAGCCCGTTTCTCCTGAGATCGGGAATTTATCTGTTCCTGATCTCGTTCATCTGCCTGTTCTACGTCTTGAACGCGCCGCTTCTGCTCGGCCATTACGATCTGGGCTGGCATCTGGCGGCCGGAGATATCATCCGGGAGCGCAACGCCATCCCGCTCCACGACCCCTGGTCGTTCACCCACGGCGACAAGCCATGGCTCAATCTGTCCTGGCTCTGGGACGCGCTTGCCAGTGCGACGTTTCAATACGCAGGCTTTGGCAGCCTCGTCCTGCTGACGGTGGCCTGCGGCGCAGCGATCGTCGGCATCCTGACCGCGATCTCTCTCGGCTACGGCGCGTCGGCGATCGCGGTCTGCGTCTCGGTCTTCTTGGCCTGCCTGCTCTATCCCGCTTACGAAGCTTCGCCGAACATGTATCTCGCGGTCTCGCCGAATACATGCACGATGTTGTTCTGCGTCGTCTTCTATCGCGAATGCCTGCGACGAACGCGATGGTTCGTGCTTCCCGTGTTGATGGTGCTCTGGGCCAATCTGCATGGCGGTTTTCTGCTCGGCTTTTTCGTGATCGGCGTCTTCTGCGGCGGCGCCGTGCTCAGAGGGGCCTGGGCCGAGCTCCGGATCCTTGCTCTCGCGGGGATCGGGTGCCTTGCCGCGACCTCCATCAATCCGCTCGGCTGGAATATCTATGCCGGTGCCGCCGCGACGATGGGGCACTTCGTCCAGGGCAATATCGGCGAATGGCTGTCCTACTATCACAACATGGAAATGCCGGGCAGCATTCCCGGCATCCTGTACATGCTGGCCTTCGTCGCGCTCGAGCTTCGCTACAGAAACTCCAGACCGATCCCGCTCGAGCCGAGATTGATGTCCTGGCTGTTTCTGATTCTGGGACTGTATCAGTTCAGGTACATCGCTTTCTTCTTCATTTTCTCGACCGCGCCGATGGCGCTTCACCTCAGCCGCTTGCTGCCTGAGCGTCTCACCGGTCGGGACGTGAGGGGAGCGTTGCTGGCCGCCGGCATCGTCGGTCTCGGCACCCTGCCGATGGCCTATTTGAACGTTGCACCGGCGCTCGCACTTCCGCCGATGCTGTCGAGTGAAGATGCCGGCTATCTGCGAAAGCATCTCGCAGGTCGGCGGGTCCTGAACAATTGGAACGTCGGCGGCTACCTGATCTTCGCGACGCACGGCACCGTCCCCCCATTCGTCGACGGTCGCGCCGCGACCGCCTATCCGGACGATTTGCTGCGCGACTATTTCAAGCTGGTGAGCTGGGAGATCGACGAAGCCGCGTGGGACATGGTGCTCGACAAATACCGGATCGACGCCGTGCTGTGGGTCAAGGCGCACGAACAGCTGCGGCGATTTCTGGTGGAGCGGCGAGGCTGGCGCGAGCAATACACCGGCGCTTACGAGACCGTTTACGTCAGGCCGCAATCCGGTTTCGCCGGCGAAGCCAAAAGACAATGACGACCAGCGCCGCGGCTCTGTATGACCAGCCGCGCCTGATGCTTGCGCCGGCGGCTGCCAGCGGATACATCGCGGCCGGCCCTCGCCAGCGTCTGTGCCGGGGATTAGCCTGCAAAGCGCACCGATTCGATTGAGGTTTGAAACGCCATGACCGTACGCCTGCACCGCGGCGACCTGCCCGATCTGTCCCGCTATACCGGAGCGGTGGCGATCGACACCGAGACCATGGGCCTGAACCCGCATCGCGACCGGCTCTGCGTGGTGCAGCTCTCACCCGGCGACGGCAGCGCGGACGTGGTGCAGATCCCCAAAGGTCATACCGACGCGCCGAACTTGAAGGCGCTTTTGGCCAATCCCGCGAACACGAAAATCTTCCACTTTGCGCGGTTCGACGTCGCGGTGCTGTACCAGACGTTTGGTGTCATGACCGGGCCGATCTACTGCACCAAGATCGCCTCCCGCCTGATCCGCACCTATACCGACCGCCATGGCCTCAAGGACCTCGTGCGCGAGGTGCTCAATGTCGACCTCTCCAAGCAGCAGCAATCGAGCGATTGGGGTTCCGACAGCCTGACCGAGCCGCAGCTCGCCTACGCCGCCTCCGACGTGCTGCATCTGCACGGCTTGCGCGAGCGGCTCGATGCCATGCTGGCGCGGGAAGGCCGCACGGCGCTGGCCAAAGCCTGTTTCGACTTCCTGCCGACCCGCGCTTTGCTCGATCTCCAGGGCTGGGCCGAAGAGGACATTTTCGCGCATTCCTAGAGTTTAGCGCGGCGGCCAAGCTGGGCGGTCGCCCCGTTTCAGACACTTTCGTAACGGCCTGTCGCGGGCTGCATATTTTGGCGTTGCCGGCTACAATGGGGCGCCCGCCAGCCGGACAAGGCGAGCGACACCTCAGGAGCCCAGGTGAATTCGGCCCACAATGTCACCTACGACGCCGCGCTCGCGGCGAAGTTCGCCAGCGCGGCGCGCCACAGCCGCCTGGTGCGGATTCTGCGCATCGCGGTGCCGACGACAGTGGCCGCGGCCATGGGTCTGCTCGTCCTCATCTCGACCATTTTCAACCCGTTCCAGATCCCCGTGAAGCTCGACTCCGGAAATCTCGTGGTCACTGGCACGAAGATCACGATGGAATCGCCGCACATGTCCGGCTTCACGCCGGACCAGCGGCCCTACGAGCTCTGGGCCAAGACCGCGACCCAGGACATCACCGATCCCGATCATGTCGATCTCCATGATTTGCGCGCGAAGGTGCTGATGGAAGACCAATCGACCCTGTTCCTCGATGCCCGCACTGGACGGTTCGACAACAAGCAGCAGCAGCTCGACCTGCACAAGGACATCTTCCTGCGCACCTCGACCGGCTACGAGGCGCGGCTGAACTCGGCCTTCGTCGACATGGGCAAGGGCACGGTCTCCTCGGACGAGCATGTCGACGTCAAGCTGACCAACGGAACGCTGACGGCCGATCGGCTGCGGATCACGGAAGGCGGCGACGTCATCCGCTTCGAAGGGAATGTGGTGATGCACCTCGACAAGCTGGACGATCCTGCCGCCACTCAGCCCGCGCCGACTGAACCCGCGCCGGCTGCGAAGACACGTACGCCCCAGAACAAGTCCGCCAATTCAAAGTGATTTTCATGATCAGGTTTTTTCCGCGCAACGACGGCAAGCGGCGCGTCATCCCGGGTGCGGCCGCGCTCGCCGTCGGCATCGCACTGGTCGCAACGGGTGCGGCGATCGCGCAGAGCACGATGCAAGGCGTGCCCAACGCGATGCAGGGCTTCTCGCAGAACCGCGATCAGCCGATCCAGATCGAGGCCGCCTCGCTCGAGATGCGCGACAAGAAGAAGGAAGCGACGTTTTCCGGCAATGTGAAGGTCATTCAGGGCGACACCACCATGACCTCGAAGACGCTGGTGGTGTTTTACGATTCGGGCGGCGACAAGCCGGCCGCGCCACAGCCTGCGGCAAAGGCGACCAAGGGGGCGCCGATGCAGTCGGCGACGCCGGGACCGGGCGGCAACTCCTCGATCAAGCGACTGGAGGCGCGCGGCAATGTCGTCGTCACCCAGAAGGACCAGGTGGTCACGGGCGAGACCGCCGTGTTCGACACCCGCACCAACCTCATCACCATGCTCGGGGGCGTCGTCTTGACGCAGTGCAAGAACGTGCTGCGCGGCGACCGGCTGGCGGTCGACATGACCACGGGCGTGTCGCGTGTGGAATCCGATAGCGGCCGGGTGCAGGCGCTGCTGCCGCAGGGCGGCGGCAATGATTGCGGATCCGGAGGCGCGGGCAAGCCCGGCGCGGGACCTCTGCAATTGCCTGGCGCAACTAAACCCAAATAAGTCAGCGTAGACCCAAGCCCGTCAAAGTAAATTTGAAGAATGATTTCAGACGCTTGGGTCGATCATCGCCGATCCGAGGTTGAAGCTTGCGCGCCGAGACTGTATCTAGCGCGAAGGGCTTTCGAAGCGGGGTTCGCCGCTTTTCGGGCGTGTTTCACTGGGCATGAGACATCCCTTCATTCATGCTGCGTCGGCGAATCCTGAAGCCGGCGTGGCAGATCGCGCGAAGACCGCGCAGGATCGTCGCGAAAGGCTAGAAGGCGGGGATGGTCGATCTCTTCAGCATGTTCCGTCGGCGCCCCGCCAAACGCGGCCGGCCAGGATTTGCGCGCCAGGACATCACCGCGCTCGCTGACAGCGTCGGCGGCCTCGTGGCCAGCCCTGTCAGGGACGCGCCGCCGATCGCCCGTAACCAGCCGATGCACGCACCCGATCAGTTCCAAGGGGACTATCAAGCCGAGCAGCCCCGGGCCCAGGCGGTTCATCCCGTGAGGGCTGCCGGCAGGCCCAACGGTTCCGGCGGGCCTCAGCTCTTGAAGCGGCCGGGCTTCCTGGCTGTGCATAGCGTGGAAAAGAGTTTTGGCAGCCGCCAGGTCGTGCGCGGCGTCAGCATCTATGTGCGCCGTGGCGAAGCGGTCGGCCTGCTCGGCCCCAACGGCGCCGGCAAGACCACCGTGTTCTACATGATCACCGGCCTGATCAAGGCCGATCGCGGCGCGATCGAGCTCGACGGCCACGACGTCACCAAGCTGCCGATGTATCAGCGCGCGCGGCTCGGGATCGGCTATCTGCCGCAGGAGGCCTCGATCTTCCGCGGTCTCACCGTCGAGCAGAACATCCGCGCCGTGCTCGAAGTGGTCGAGCCGTCGCGCAAGAAGCGCGAGCAGCAGCTCGACTCGCTGCTCGACGAATTCAACATCACGCGCCTAAGGAAATCGCCGTCGATTGCGTTGTCCGGCGGTGAGCGGCGCCGCGTCGAGATCGCGCGCGCACTGGCGACGCGTCCGAACTACATGCTGCTCGACGAGCCCTTTGCCGGCATCGATCCGATCGCGGTCGGCGACATCCAGGACCTCGTCCGCCATCTCACCAACCGCGGCATCGGCGTGCTGATCACCGACCACAATGTGCGCGAGACGCTCGGCCTCACCGATCGCGCCTACATCGTCTATGCCGGTGAGATCCTGACCGAGGGGAGCCCGGATGAGATCGTCGCCGATCCGGACGTGCGCCGCCTTTACCTTGGCGAGGAATTCCGCCTCTAGCCCGTTTTTCCAATTCGTCAAGACGTGTACATCGGGCTTGGACTAGGATAAGCAAAAATCGGACCAACTTTTGGGATCGGTTCTTGCTTCATGGCGCTTTCGCAGAGATTAGAGTTCCGGCAATCGCAGTCGCTGGTCATGACGCCGCAGTTGATGCAGGCGATCAAGCTGCTGCAATTGTCCAATCTCGATCTCACGACGTTCGTCGAAGAGGAACTCGAGCGTAATCCCCTGCTGGAACGGGCCAATGACGAGCCGCCCGCGGGCGAGGGCCCGGCCGAGACCGGCCAGTTCAATGACAGCGACGGCGGCCACAACGACGAGCCGGGCGGCGGCCCGGGCGAAGCCTTCGAGCCCGGCCAGGAAGAGTGGATGAGCAAGGATCTCGGCACCCGCGCCGAGATCGAGCAGACCATGGACACCGGGCTGGACAACGTCTTCTCCGAGGAACCGGCCGAGGCGGCCGCGCGCAACGCCCAGGATGCGGCGCCGACCACCTACACCGAATGGGGCGGCGGCGCCTCCGGTGACGAGGACTACAATCTCGAAGCCTTTGTCGCCGCGGAGACCACGCTCGGCGACCATCTCGCCGAGCAGCTCTCGGTTGCCTTCACCGGGGCCGCGCAGCGCATGATCGGCCAGTATCTGATCGACCTCGTCGACGAAGCCGGCTACCTGCCGCCGGATCTCGGGCAGGCCGCCGAACGGCTGGGCGCATCGCAACAGGACGTCGAGAACGTTCTTGCCGTACTGCAGAAATTCGATCCGCCCGGCGTCTGCGCGCGCAATTTGAGCGAATGCCTGGCGATCCAGCTCCGCGAGCTCGACCGTTACGATCCCGCGATGCAGGCCCTGGTCGAGCATCTCGACCTCCTCGCCAAGCGCGACATCGGAGCCTTGCGCAAGGTTTGCGGCGTCGACGATGAGGACATCGCCGACATGATCGGCGAGATCCGCCGGCTCAATCCCAAGCCCGGCATGAAGTTCGGCACGGCCCGGCTCCAGACCATGGTGCCCGATGTCTATGTCCGCCCGGGACCCGATGGCGGCTGGCATGTCGAGCTCAACAGCGACACCTTGCCGCGCGTGCTGGTCAACCAGACCTACTATTCGCAGCTCTCGAAGAAGATCGGCAAGGACGGCGACAAATCGTATTTCACCGATGCGCTTCAGAACGCGACCTGGCTGGTGCGTGCGCTCGACCAGCGCGCCCGCACCATCCTGAAAGTCGCAACCGAAATCGTGCGCCAGCAGGACGGCTTCTTCATCCATGGTGTGGCGCATCTGCGACCGCTGAATCTGAAGGCCGTCGCCGACGCCATTCAGATGCATGAATCCACGGTGTCGCGCGTCACCGCCAACAAATACATGGCGACCAATCGCGGCACGTTTGAGCTGAAATATTTCTTCACGGCCTCGATTGCATCGGCCGATGGCGGCGAGGCTCATTCGGCCGAAGCCGTGCGCCACCACATCAAGCAGCTGATCGATGCGGAGGCGCCCTCCTCGATCCTGTCCGACGACACCATCGTGGAACGCTTGCGCGGCTCGGGCATTGATATCGCCCGCCGCACGGTCGCGAAGTACCGCGAAGCCATGCGCATTCCTTCCTCGGTGCAACGCCGTCGCGACAAGCAGAGCGCTCTTGGTAACGTCGTCTCCACCGCCATGGCCGATCGCTCCCGCAATCCCGAACCGGCCTGATTGCGCCGGCGCGAAATCGCGCTACTCTCGATCTGCTATCGGGCCCAAATCCAGGCCAGGCACGAACCAAGTGAGGTTCACATGACTCTCCGCATCTCGGGAAAGAGCGTCAACGTCGGCGAGGCCCTGCGCGGCCGCGTCAACGACCGGACTGAAGAGGTCCTGCGCAAATATTTCGACGGCAATTACTCTGGTCACATCACGCTGAGCAAGGACGGCTTCGGCTTCCGCACCGACTGTGCGCTGCATCTTGATTCGGGAATCACGCTCGAGGCCGATTCCAACGCACCGGACGCCTATGCCAGTGCCGACCAGGCGCTGGTGATGATCGAGAAGCGGCTCAAGCGCTACAAGAGCCGGCTCAAGGATCGCTCCGCCCGCAAGGCCCATGTCGCCTCCGCGGCGCTGGCCGCGATGGATGCCACCAGCTACGTGCTGGAGGCACCGGGCGAGGGTGAGGATGAGGACGAGATCACCGGCTACAGCCCCGTCATCATCGCCGAGGCCACCACCTCGCTGAAGCCGCTGTCCGTGAGCGAAGCGGTCATGGAACTCGACCTCAGCGGGGCGCCCTGCCTGGTGTTTCAGCACGGCTCCTCCGGCCGGGTGAACATCATTTACCGCCGGGCCGACGGCAATGTCGGCTGGATAGACCCCCCGGGGGTCAAGACGGACGGCAAGGTGGGTGGCAAGGCGTGAGGCCGTCGGGCGACGCTCTGGGGGCCCCGCGCCGGGGCCCCTTTCCGCCTTAACAATGACCGGGGCAAAGCTGCACGCGGGAGTTGGCACCGGGATTGCGTTGGAGTAGAAGCCCCCCACATCAGGGGCGAGCTAAGTCCGCCTCCTGCTTCATCTTCTTGACGTCGGCCCGCCCAGGTTCTTTGTCCAGGCTGGCCAATTCGGAACCTGACGTTTTCATTCACCTCGGAAAACTTCCATGCCGATTACCGATCTGGTCGCGCCCGAGGCGATTCTCCCGGCATTGAAGGTCAACAGCAAGAAGCAGGCGCTTCAGGAACTCGCGGCCAAGGCCGCCGAGTTGACCGGGCAGAACGAGCGTTCCGTGTTCGAGGTACTCCTGCAACGCGAGAAGCTCGGCACCACTGCGGTCGGCTACGGCGTCGCCATTCCCCACGGCAAGCTGCCCAAGCTGGAAAAGATCTTCGGCATGTTCGCCCGCCTCGATCGCCCGATCGATTTCGAATCGATGGACGGCCAGCCGGTCGATCTCGTCTTCCTGCTGCTCGCCCCCGAAGGCGCCGGTGCCGATCACCTCAAGGCGCTGGCCCGCATCGCCCGCCTGCTCCGCGACCAGGACATCGCCAAGAAGCTCCGCGCCTCGCGCGATGCCCAGGCGATCTATTCGGTGCTCGCGCTGCCGCCGGCGACCGCGGCGTAACTCCCCTCCTTCTTGCAGGATAAGGCCCGATCGATTCTGGCACCTGGATTGCGCGGCGCGCAGCAATCTCGTCATGCTCATCTTGATCTCGAAGGTAGAAGACGCGAATATCTTCCCGTTTGAGACGTAGGGCATAGGGGCGGCCCTCACATCGTTAAGGGCCGTTCGCCGTTATGGACTGAGTGCACGTGACTGGGAATGGAAGGGCGCCGCTGCACATCGGTGCCGGGGCGGAAGAGCGGCCCGCGGCCGTGCTTCAGGGTGGTCAGCTTGGCGCCGGACTGCATACCGCAGCGGACTCCGATGCATATGAAAGCGCGATCTGGAAAGCGCCAAGCGCCGGCGTGGAACGGCTGGCCAGAAACGTGATCCGCAGCTCGATCACCCTCAACGTGGTCGCATCAATGGGTGTTCTTCACCCCGCATTACTACCTTCAGAGTGGAGCTATGTGCAGCAGGCGGTCGCGCTGCTGATGTGGATCGTCTCGATCTATGCCAGTGTCTTCGTACGGCCGCGGGTCCGGATCCAGCCCAATCCAGATCTCATCGCGTTGGTCACATTTTATGCCCTCGCGGCCGTTTCCGTTCTCTGGACCACGCTTTCCATCGCAGCGATCATGAAGAGCGTTGCACTTGTGGTGACGACTTTCGGTGCGTATTGCCTCATCACGCGTATCGACATCGACGAGATCGTCGGATCCACGGCGCTTGGGCTGTTCGTTCTGGTCGCCGCCTCGGCGTTGTGCGCCGTCTTCGTGCCCGAGATCGGCGTCGACCAGAGCTGGATGCACAACGGCCAGTGGCAAGGAATCTACGAATCGAAGCAGACGCTCGGCTTTATCAGCGCATATCTGATGTTCTTTGCCTGTTATCAGAAGATCACGGGGCAGGGATGGATTGCATTCCTCGTGTCGCTTGTTCTGGCATCGACCTGCGTCATCGCCTCGGAGTCGCGTGGTGCCGGCGCTGTCGCATTCGCGGCGGGCGGGCTGCTCGTGACTTCCATGTGGTCGATCCGCTGCATGAAAATCTATGCGGTGTTGCCATTCATCATGTGCATCCTGGCCGCTCTGCTGATGCTGTATTTTTACGTGACGGGGTACGATTCCATCCATCTCGGCGAGGCGACCGTCGATTTGACCGAGCGGACCTTCATTTGGCAGTACGCCATCGGCCATTTCAACGATGCGCCGCTGCTGGGCTTCGGCATCAACGGATTCTGGACGCGCCCCGCGATCTACGACTATTTCAACCAGAATCATGGCTGGGTGCTCGACAATTATCATGGCGGTTACATCGCGGTCGCGATTGAAACTGGATTTCTGGGATATTTGCTGTTCGTCACGAGCGTTTATCTGTTCTCGGAAAAGGTCCTCTATTTGATCGCCACCCGGTCGATCGATCGGTATCACTGCGCGCTGATCATCGGCTTCGTCGTCCTGAGCTTTCAATCGAACTTCACGGAGACGATGTTTCTTCGCTCGACAATGTTCACGTCGGTGCTGCTCGTCGCATTCTTCTTCGCAGTGTGCAGGCCGGTGCCCCAGCAGGGGCCTGCAGCAATGACGGGGCAAACAGGATGAATGCCATCCGCGTCCGCTGGACGATAGCCTTTCGTCTTGTCTTGGCACTATCCGTGCTTCCGATCTGCTTCCGGACCGAGGCAGCCGGACAGGCCAACACGCCCCCTGCTCCAAAATTGGGGCGCGGCATCAACATCCTCGGCTACGACGGCGTCTGGGAGGGAGGCCGAAACGCGCCATTTCGTCTGGACAACCTCACTGCGATCAGACGCGCCGGGTTCTCGCACGTTCGGATAAATTTCTTCGGCTTTAGATTCATGAATCCGGAGAAGGTAATGGATGAAGTCGTCTTGAGGCGGCTCGATGGCGTCATCGAGGAAGTGCTCGCCCGAAATCTCATCCCCATCCTGGACGAGCACGATACCCATGTTTGTCAGCGCGACATCTCCGAGTGCACAGACAAGCTGAAATCGTTCTGGACCCAAATCGCCGCGCGCTACGCCGGGAAATATCCAGCACTTGTCTTCGAGGTCCTCAACGAGCCGGGCGGGCAGATGTCGTCCACCGGCTGGAACGGCCTTCTGAACGAGTGCCTCAGCATCATCCGCGCCACCAATCCCCGGCGGACGGTCATCGCTTCGGTTCTCAACGTCGACGAGATGCCGGTCGAGGACCTGGTCCTGCCGTCGGATGACCGGAATCTGATCGTCACGTTTCACTATTACGCGCCGATCCGTTTCACCCATCAGGGCGCACCGTGGTCGCCCACATTCTCGCGAATCGGCCCGCTCGACTGGGGTACCCCGGAGGATAAACAGAAGGCCCGCGCCGATTTCGAGAAGATTCGGTCCTGGTCCCAAAGAGAAAAGCGCCCGATCTATCTCGGCGAGTTCGGCGTGTACGAGGCCGCTCCAGCCGAAGCACGGACCAGATATCTGTCATTCGTGGCGCGGAGCGCAGAGCGGCTTGGCTGGGCTTGGGCCTATTGGCAGTTCGATCATGATTTCGCGGCCTTCGACAGCGCGCGTCAAGCCTGGAAGCCGGACATCCTGCGGGCACTGCTTCCGGCCGGGCGTTGAGGTGCATCCGGGACGCGAGCCATCGCCGCACACTGCCTCATTGCGAGCGAGCGAAGCAATCCAAAATCTTGCCACGGAAAGATTCTGGATCCCCCAAAGCAAACGGGCACGCCTTCCTGCGAAGGCATGCCCGCTTGAAACCCTATTCGTGCGACGCGCGCGTGCTCAGTGCACGCTCACCGCTTGCAGCTCGTTGCTCCAGGCGTTGGCGATTGCGGCTTCGCGGCTGTCGGTCAGCATGATCGGCGTGCCGTCGGCGGCGTGGAGCGCGAAGAGCTTGAGGCCCGGCGCGATCTTCGGCGCTTCGGGAAACAGGCCCGGCACATCCTCAGAGCGGATCTGCTTCACATAGGCGATATGGCCTTCGCCGAGGGTTGCCAGCGTTTCCGGCGAGACGTTCTTGGCTTCGTATTCGAACGCAACGTGACCTTCACTCATGGTCTCGACTCCTCTCTCGAAACTAAGCGGTCGAGTCCGCTACTCGTTCCATTATTCGTGCTCATTGATAGCGATTGTCTTAACGATCCTCTCCGGTTCCGGCCGGGCAAGATCGATCGCCAGCAATCCGTTCTTCAGATCCGCACCCAGCACCAGCATCCCCTCCGCCAGCACGAAAGTGCGCTGGAAGTGGCGCGCGGCGATGCCGCGATGGATGTATTGCCGGGTCTTGTCGTCCTGCTGCCGCCCGCGAATGACGAGCTGGTTTTCCTCAATGGTTACATCGAGTTGGTCGCGGGTGAATCCGGCGACCGCCAGCGTGATCCGCAGACGCTCGGGCTGGCCCTCCGACCGGTCGCACCTCTCGATATTGTAGGGAGGGTAACCGTCGGCGCCTTTGACAACCCGATCGAGCACGCGCTCGATCTCGTCGAAGCCCAGAAGGAAGGGACTGGAAAGCATGGGAACACGAGACATAGTTTACAAAGTCCTCTCGAAGCGACTTTGGTGCATCAGGGCCCGTACAGGCACCCCTTGATCAGCAATATGGGCATATCCGCGTGTGGGTTCAAGGACGTAGCCGGGGCTGTGGACTGGCAGCTCACCCGCAAAAGCTGACTTGTCGCCATGGCGCGAAACGCCTGCCACAAGCCGGCCCGACGAAATTGCGGTGTGATTTTTCTCAACAAAAACAAACCCCCTTCTACTGTGCATGGGGTTGTTTTCGCGTTTTTTAATCGACGGCCCAGCGGAACCCGATCAGGCCTCGATCCGCGTCCGCCCATCGCCGCTGAACAGATGCAGCTTTTGGCGCATTGCTGCGACGCGGATCTTCTCGCCGATCGGAGGCGCCTCTGAGCCGGGAATGCGGACGATGACCTCGCCGGGCGGCAGTTCGCCGGGGTTGGCGGCGATGCGCTGCTCGTCCTGAGCCCGCGTGCCGTAAACGAAGGTTTCAGCGCCGACGCGCTCGATCGCTTCCACGGTGAGCGGAAGGGCGACGCCGCCGGCCGGGCTCTGGTCGGTGATGACGAAATCCTCCGGGCGAATGCCGAGGATGCCGGCGTCGGTGCTGCCGAGCTGCGACTTGATCTCGTCGGCGCGAATCGACATCAGATTCATCGGTGGCGCGCCGATGAAGGAGGCGACGAAAGTCGTCGCCGGCTTCTCGTAGATCGCCAAGGGATTGCCGACCTGCTCGACCTGGCCGCCATTCATCACCACGAGAATGTCGGCGAGCGTCATCGCCTCGAGCTGGTCGTGGGTGACGTAGATCGACGTGGTGTTGAGCCGGCGCTGCAATTTGCGGATCTCGACCCGCATCGCGATGCGGAGTTTGGCGTCAAGATTGGAGAGCGGCTCGTCGAACAGAAACACCTTCGGCTGGCGCACGATGGCGCGGCCCATGGCGACGCGCTGGCGCTGGCCGCCGGAGAGCTGGCGCGGCTTGCGCTCCAGCATCGAGGTGAGCTCGAGCACGCGGGCGGCTTCGTCGACGCGGGTCTTGACCTCGGCCTCCTTCATGCCGCGGTTGCGCAGGCCGTAAGCCATGTTGTTGAAGACGCTCATATGCGGATAGAGCGCGTAGTTCTGGAACACCATCGCGATGTCGCGGTCGGCGGGCTCGATCTGGTTGACGATGCGGCCGCCGATGTCGATCTCGCCGCCGGTGACGGTTTCGAGGCCTGCGACCATGCGCAGCAATGTCGACTTGCCGCAGCCGGAGGGCCCGACCAGCACGCAGAACTGGCCGTCGCCGACATCGACGTTGACGCCCTTGATGGCCTCGAAGCCGCCGGGATAGGTTTTGCGGACGTTGCGCAGGGTGACGTTAGCCATGGGATTTACTTTTCCGTCTCCACGAGTCCGCGCACGAACAGTTTCTGCATCACGACGACGACGAACACCGGCGGCAGCATCGCGAGCACGGCCGTCGCCATCACGATCGGCCATTCGGTCAGCGCGTCGGTGGTGGTGATCATCTTGCGGATGCCGACCTGGATGGTCTGCATGTCGTCGCGGGTGGTGATCAGCAGCGGCCAGAGATATTGATTCCAGCCGAGGATGAAGAGGATCACGAACAGCGCCGCCATGTTGGTGCGCGACAGCGGCAGCAGCGTATCCCAGAAGAAGCGCAGGGGACCGGCGCCGTCGATGCGCGAGGCCTCCAGCAGCTCGTCCGGCACCGTCATGAAGAACTGGCGAAACAGCAGCGTCGCGGTGGCGGAGGCGATCAGCGGCAGTGACAGGCCCGCATAGCTGTCGAGCATGTGCAGATCGGCGACGATCTTGTAGGTCGGATAGATGCGCACCTCGACCGGCAGCATCAGCGTGATGAAGATGATCCAGAAGATCGGCATCCGGAAGGGAAAGCGGAAATAGACGATCGCGTAGGCCGAGATGATCGAGATCGCGATCTTGCCGACCGCGATCAGCAGCGCCATCACCAGCGAGTTCAGCATCATGTTGCCGACGGGCTCGCGGGTCGATCCGCTCGTGCCGACGAAAATGGTCTGGTAGTAGACCTCGAAGAAATGGCCGCCCGGCAGCAGCGACATTTGCCCGTTGGCGATCAGCGCGTTGTCCTGGGTCGAGGCGACGAACGCGATGTAGACGGGGAAGGCGACGACCGCGATCCCGATCCAGAGGATGATGTGGGCGATGTTGCGCCGGAAGCCCTCTTCCTCGACCATCAGTAGGTCACCTTGCGTTCGACGAACCGGAACTGGATTCCGGTGAGCACGATGACCATGACCATCAGGATCACCGACTGCGCCGCCGAGCTGCCGAGATTGCCGCCGAGCAGGCCGTCGGAATAGACCTTGTAGACCAGCGTGACCGTCGACGTTCCGGGGCCGCCGCGGGTCATCGTGTCGATGATGCCGAACGTGTCGAAGAAGGCGTAGACGATGTTGACCACCAGCAGGAAGAAGATGGTCGGCGACAGCAACGGGAAGGTCACGGTCCAGAACCGCCGCATCGGACGGGCGCCGTCGATCGCGGCGGCCTCGAACACGCTCTTTGGGATCGCTTGCAGGCCGGCGAGGAAGAACAGGAAATTATAGGAGATCTGCTTCCACGCGGCGGCGAGGATGATCAGCGCCGCGGCCTGGTCGCCGTCGAGCAGCGGATTCCAGTCGACGCCCATATTGCGCAGATAGCGCGAGAGCACGCCGAGCGAGGGATGCAGCATGAAGATCCAGAGCACGCCGACCACGGGCGGTGCCACCGCATAGGGCCAGATCAGGAGCGTGCGGTAGAGCATCGAGCCACGCAGCGGCTTGTCCGCCATCACGGCGAGCAGCAGCGCAAAGGACAGCGACGAGACGGCGATGGCGAACGAGAACAAGAAGGTCCGGACGATCGCCTCGAAATAGGCTGCGTCCTTGAACAGCTCGACGTAATTCTCGAACCAGACAAAGGTGGTCGACAGACCGAACGCATCCTGGAGCAGGAAGGACTGGATCACCGCCTGCAGGGCCGGCCAATAGAAGAAAATCAGGACGATCGCGAGCTGCGGCGCAACCAGCGCGTACGGTAACAGTCTTGACTGGAAGATGGCTTGCTTTTGCATGATGCCAGCAGAGCGGCAGGCCGGGTCGCGGCCTGCCGCTCATTGCCTCACTTGACGGCGGTCTTTTCGAACTGCCGCAGCATCGTGTTGCCGCGCTCGACGGCGGCATCGAGCGCCTGCTTGGCGCTCTTCTTGCCGGCCAGCGCTTGCTCAATCTCTTCCGACCAGACGTCACGCAGCTGCACCATGTTGCCGAGGCGCAGACCGCGCGAATTCTCGGTCGGCTCCTTGTTGGTCAGCTCGAGCAGCGGGGTCTCGAGATAGGGCTGATCCTTGTAGAAGCCTTCTTCCTTCGCCTTGGCGTAGGCCGCCTTGGTGATCGGCAGGTAGCCGGAGGCCTTGTGGATGTAGACCTGGCGATCGGTGTCGGAGAGGAAGGTCAGGAATTTCGCGACGCCCTTGTATTCCTCGGCCGACTTGCCGCCCATCACCCACAGCGAAGCGCCGCCGATGATCGAGTTCTGCGGTGCGCCCTTGACGTCGGGATAATACGGCATCGGCACGGCGGTGAAGTTGAACTTGGCCTGCGCCTTGACGTTGCCGAAGAAGGCCGACGAGGTCAGGTAGATCGGGCACTCGCCCGAAGTGAAGCGGCCTTCGCCGGTGTTGGTGCGGCCGGCGTAGTCATAGGTCTTGGTCTTCTGCAGCTCGACCAGGGTTTCGAGATGCTTGACCTGAAGCGGTCCGTTGAACTCGAGCACGGTGTCGAAGCCGTCGAGGCCGTTGGCCTTGCTGGCGAGCGGCACGTTGTGCCACGCCGAGAGCTGCTCGAGATTGACCCAGGTGATCCAGGAGCCCGAGAAGCCGCAGGTGTCATGACCGGCAGCCTTCAGCTTCTTGGCGGCCTCGAACGTTTCGGGCCAGGTCTTCGGGATCTCTACGTTCGCCTTCTTCAGCTCGTCGAGGTTCACCCACATCACGGTCGAGGACGAGTTGAAAGGGAAGGACAGCATCTCGCCCTTCGACGTCGAATAATAACCGGTGATGGCGGGCAGGTAGATCTTGGGGTCGAACTTCTCGCCGGCGTCGGCCATCAGCTTGTAGACGGGCTTCACGGCGCCGGTCGCGGCCATCATGGTCGCGGTGCCGACTTCGAACACCTGCATGATGTGCGGGGCGTTGCCGGCGCGGAACGCCGCGATGCCGGCGTTCATCGTATCGGGATAGTTGCCCTTGTAGGTCGGGATCACCTTGTAGTCGCTCTGCGACGCGTTGAAGTCGGTGGCGAGCTTGACGATGACGTCGTTGTTGGCGCCGGTCATCGCGTGCCACCACTGGATTTCGGTCACGGCCAAGGCCGGCGAGGCCGATAGTCCAACCGTGAGTGCAATAGCGGCAGCCGCTCCAAAATGTCGAAGAGCCATCAAGTAAACCTCCCTTGGGCCGTCAAAAATGATCGCTTGCGCTAGCAGCGCCATATGACGTTCACATGACTGTGTAAGCGGCCGAAACGAAAGCGGCAAGCGCTGGAAAAGGGAAGCCGTCAAATAGGCGAATGCCGCGCGCGCAGCGTCCTCCGTTCGCGGTGCACAGAGCGCCCGCACCGCACTGCGGCATTGCCGTGGGATGTGGAAGGCGAGGGCGCTAGCGCTTGCGCTCGGGGCCGCAGACAGTGCCCTGCTCGACCATCGCGTCGATCTCGGACCTGGAGTAGCCGAATTCGCCCAGGACCTCGGCGGCGTGCTCGCTGAATTTCGGCGGCAGGCGCCGCAGGCTCGGCTTGCTGCGGTCGAGCCGGATCGGCGACGCCACGCCCTTGTACCAATCCTTCTCGATAATATCGCCGCGCGCGATCGTGTGCGGGTTGGTCAATGCCTGGTCGATCTTCTGCACGGGGCCGGCGGGCAGGCCCGCGGCGAGCAGGCGATTGCACAGCGGCTCGGCCTCGTGCTGGCTGAACACGGCGGCAAGCTCGGCCCGCAGCGCCTCGCGATTGCCGATGCGATCCTTGTTGCGCGCAAAGCGCGGATCGGTGCCGAGCTCGGGCTTGCCGATCTCCTTGGCGAGCTTGCGGAAGGTGCCGTCATTGCCGACGCCGATGAAGATGTCGTCGGTCTTGGTCGGGAAGATCGCATAGGGCACGAGGTTGGGATGCTCGTTGCCGGTGAGCGACGGCGGCTTGCCATGCATGAAATAATTCGCGGTGTGCGGATGCATGATGGCGAGACCGGTCTCGTACAGCGTGGTCTCCAGGAACTGGCCCTGGCCCGAGCGCTGCCGCTCCGACAGCGCCATCAAGATGCCGATCGCCGCATAGAGGCCGGTGCCGATGTCGACCAGCGGCACGCCGATCCGCATCGGTCCGCTCTCGGGCGAGCCGGTCGCCGCGATCATGCCGGTCATGGCCTGGATGATGGCGTCATAGCCGGGATTGCCGCCGCGCGGGCCGTCGGCGCCGAAGCCGCAGATCCGGCAATGCACGAGGCGCGGAAATTTCTCGCGTAACACCTCGTTGCCGATGCCCCATTTCTCCAGCGTGCCCGGCTTGAAGTTCTCGATCAGGACGTCGGCGCTCTCCAGCATCTTGAGCAGCACGGTCCGGCCGCCCTCGGAGGCGAGGTCGAGGCCGATCGAGCGCTTGTTGCGGTTGATGCCGATGAAATAGGCCGCGTCTTCCTCGTGGAAGGGAGGGCCCCAGTCGCGTACCTCGTCGCCTGCGGGCGGCTCGACCTTGATCACGTCGGCGCCATGGTCGGCGAGGATCTGGGTGCAATAGGGGCCGCCGAGCACGCGCGTCAGATCGATGACGCGCAGGCCGCTCATTGCACCCATGGCAGCTCCAGAACTGGCGGCTTCAGTCATGCCTTCGCGTCCCCTGTGTCGGTATTGATCACAGGCCTAACGAGGTTCGTCCGAGCCGGCAATGGCTTCGCGCGTAGGGCGTCATGCAGGCCGCTCGCCGCAATCCCGCGGGATGGCAAATCAAGGGAGGCGGCCGGCCCGAGGGGTATCTCGGGCCAGCCGCTTCAGCTAACCGATCAGACGACCGTCAGACGGACGTCGACATTGCCGCGCGTCGCGTTGGAATACGGGCACACCTGGTGCGCCTTCTCGACCAGCGCCTCGGCTTCCGCGCGGGCGAGGCCCGGCAGCGAGACGGCAAGGTCGATGTCGAGACCGAAGCCGCCGGCCGCGCGCGGGCCGATGCCGACGGTCGAGGTCACGGAGGCGTCGGCCGGAACCTTGGGGCCGCCCTGCGAGGACACGAACTTCATCGCGCCGATGAAGCAGGCGGCATAGCCCGCAGCAAACAGCTGCTCGGGATTGTTGCCGGCGCCGCCTCCGCCGCCGAGCTCCTTCGGCGTGGTGAGCTTGACGTCGAGCGCGCCGTCGAGGGTCGCGGCATGGCCGTCGCGGCCGCCGGTGGCCTTTGCGCTGGTCTTGTAGAGGACGTTCACTGACATTTTTGTCTCCCTGTGTTTTCGGGGTGGGGGCGCCATCTTTATCGCAGGCAATTAGATTGCGCGCAATTGAAATTATAGCGTCTCACATTTAATTGTTCGCAATTGAATGTAGCGACGGCCGGCCCCAGAATGGAGCAAGTCCTGTGAGATTCTCGATGCCCCGGAAACATTCGGCAGCGGACGCGCCGCTGCGCCTCGACAACCAGATCTGCTTCGCGGTCTATTCCGCCGCGCATGCGTTCAACCGCGTCTACAAGCCGCTGCTGGACCGGCTCGGCCTGACCTATCCGCAATATCTGGTGATGCTGGTGCTGTGGGAGCGCGACGACGTGCCGGTCAAGAGCATCGGCGAAAAGCTGCACCTGGATTCGGGCACGCTGACACCGCTGCTCAAGCGGCTCGAGGCGGCCCACCTCGTCAAGCGCACGCGCTCGAGCGAGGACGAGCGTCAGGTGCTGATCGCGTTGACGCCGCAGGGCCAGGCCTTGAAGGACAAGGCGCGGGCCGTGCCGCAATCGATTCTGGCGGCATCGGACTGCTCGGTCTCGGAGCTTGTCGCGATGAAGGACGAGATTGTGGCGTTGCGCGATCGGTTGAATGCGGTGATCGGGGAGTAGGGTTAGAGGTGCGCTCTTAGGACAGCCGCTTCTTTGTGAAGGCTCGGCCGGAGTGAGACTTCAGGTAGGCTTCAAAAGCGAGCGCTTTGTGCTTGTCAGGGAAGGCGCAGTACCAGATCAGCTTCCAAGGCTTGAACTTGGCAGTGTGGGTGGATTTGCCAGCATTGTGCTCTGGAAACCGGCGCTTCAGATCTTCCGTAGCCCCAACGTATTCCTGCTCGGGAAATTCGATGCTGCGGAGGATGTAGACGTACCACATTGACGATTATCGCCCGGGCAGCCGCTGCGTGGGAGTCTCACCAGTCCGTCTTCGCCCTTCGGGCTTCGCCGGACACCACGCTTCGCCCTTCGAGCTCCGCGCGGCTGCGCCACGCGTAGCCCGAAGGGCGAAGCGTGGTGGAGCCAGGCGGGATCGAACCGCCGACCTCTTGCATGCCATGCAAGCGCTCTCCCAGCTGAGCTATGGCCCCTTAACCGTCCGACGCGCCTTGGGCGACGCGTCGGGAAAGACCCAGAACCACAGTTCTGGAATTATCTCAAGTCTCTTCGTCACCGCCGACATCACCAATGATGTCGGTGACGTCCTCATCGCCTTCTTCGTCGTCGGCGATAAAGGTCGAATCATCGTCGTCATCGTCCTCGATAGTTTCATCGACTTCGATGTCGTCCTCGGATTCGGGCACGACGGCCTTGACCTTGCCGGTGTTCTCCTCGGCATCGGCCTCCTCGAGCGAGACCTCCTCGACCTCCGCCGGCTCTGGCGTGGCGTCGGCGGCAGCGGCTGCGTGACGGGCTTCGGCACCGCGGGGTGCGCGAGCCGGCGCGATGGGCGCGATCGGCACGACTTCACCGGTATAGGGCGAGATCACCGGATTCTTGTTGAGGTCATAGAACTTTTTGCCCGTGGTCGGGCAAATACGTTTAGTTCCGAGTTCGGACTTGGCCACGGCAGAGGAATCCTGGAAATGTCTGAAAAGCGGTGCTTCACTTGGCTAGTTGGCGGCCCGCTGTCAATAGCGCATTGCGGGAGAACGACATGCCCGTGACGGCGGGGAGACCATGTGGTACCTGCCCCGCGAGTCCCACAGGGACGTTTCGGGCCTACCCAAGGACACAAACTTGACCGATTCCGACAAGCCGACGCCGCTCCAGTCGCGCGCCAGCGGTCCCCTGACCGGGAAAGTAAGGGTGCCCGGAGACAAGTCGATCTCCCACCGTGCCCTCATCCTCGGCGCGCTCGCGGTCGGAGAGACGCGGATTTCGGGCCTCCTGGAGGGCGAGGACGTCCTTAACACCGCCAAATCCATGCAGGCGCTCGGCGCCGGGGTCGAGCGTACCGGAGATTTCGCCTGGAAGGTGAACGGCGTGGGTGTCGCAGGCTTCGCGGAGCCCAAAGCGCCGCTGGATTTCGGCAACTCCGGCACCGGCTGCCGGCTCGTCATGGGCGCCGTCGCCGGCTGTCCGATCTCCGCGGTTTTCGACGGCGATGCCTCACTGCGCAGCCGGCCCATGCGCCGGATCCTGGATCCCCTGGAAAAGATGGGCGCGAAGGTCGTCTCCGGCGGCGCGGGCGGCCGTCTGCCGCTGACCGTCCAGGGTGCGCGCGATCCGCTGCCGATCACCTACAAGACGCCTGTGGCCTCGGCCCAGATCAAATCCGCCGTGCTGCTCGCGGGCCTGGCCGCGCCGGGCGCCACGACCGTCATCGAGACCGAGGCCAGTCGCGACCACACCGAACTGATGCTCAAGCATTTCGGCGCCGAGATCACCTCAGTGCAAGAAGGTCAGCACGGCCGCCGTATCACGCTCGTGGGGCAGCCGGAGCTGCATGGCGCCAATGTCGTCGTGCCCGCCGATCCCTCGTCGGCGGCGTTCCCTATCGTTGCTGCGCTGATCGTCGAAGGCTCCGAAATCGTCCTGTCCGACGTCATGACCAATCCGCTGCGCACCGGTCTTTTCACCACGCTGCGCGAAATGGGTGCCTCGATCGAGGAAAGCGAAGTTCGTGGCGACGCTGGCGAGCCGATGGCAAAGCTGCGGGTACGCGCCTCGAAATTGCGCGGTGTCGAGGTGCCGCCGGAGCGTGCACCGTCGATGATCGACGAATATCTGGTGCTGGCGGTGGCGGCCGCCTTTGCCGAGGGCACGACCATCATGCGCGGCCTCCAGGAGCTGCGCGTGAAGGAATCCGACCGTTTGGAGGCCACCGCCGCCATGCTCCGCGTCAACGGTGTCAAGGTCGAGGTCTGCGGCGACGATTTGATCGTCGAAGGCCGCGGCCACGTTCCCGGCGGCGGCGTGGTGGCCACCCACATGGATCATCGCATCGCGATGTCCGCGCTGGTGATGGGCTGCGCCTCCGATCAGCCGGTAACCGTCGATGACACCGCCTTCATCGCCACCAGTTTTCCGGATTTCATCCCGATGATGCGTTCGCTTGGGGCCGATTTTTCATGATCATTGCCATCGACGGGCCCGCGGCGTCGGGCAAGGGCACCCTCGGCAAGCGCCTTGCCCACCATTACGGCTACCGTCACCTTGATACCGGCGTAATCTATCGCGCGGTGGCCTATTCCCTGATGCAGTCCGGTCATGATCTCCGGGACGAGGCGGCGGCGGTCGCTGCGGCGCTGGAACTCGATCCCGAAAAGTTCGGCAATCCCGCCCTGAAGACCCAGAAGGCCGGCGAGGGCGCCTCGATCGTCTCGGCGATCCCCAAGGTGCGCGAGGCCCTCATCAACTTTCAGCGGCAATTCGCCGCCGATCCGCCCGGCGCCGTGCTCGATGGGCGCGATATTGGAACCGTGATCTGCCCCCATGCCGACGTGAAGATCTTCGTCGTCGCCGACCCCAAGGTCCGTGCCCGCCGCCGGACCATGGAGGCCAAGGCGCGGGGCGAGGAGGCGGACGAGGCGGCCGTGCTCGCCGATATCATCCAGCGCGACGAGCGCGACAAGAACCGGGCGATCGCCCCCCTGAAGCCGGCTCCGGATGCTTACTTGCTAGATAACTCCCAACTGGATATAGAAGGCGGCGTCCGGGCCGCCATCGACATTATCGAGGCCGTCCGAGCGGGCCGGTCGCGGGGTTAAGCCGCTGCCGTCATTGGAGGAAGCGCCCGCTCCCGCTCTTTGAGGTCGATACTCTCGGTCCCTGCTCGGGGCCGACGCGATCCAGGTTCCGGACAAAAGATTTCCACGTATCGAACGCGCGGGCCTCAGCCGGCCCGCTTCCGCTGTTCCGCCCTCCAGGTCGGAGCAGCGAGCGGTCGCTCGAAGGTTCTGCGGACCTTCCGACACTGCGCGTACGGTGCGCCCAAGAACCCAACGGCCGGCATGACATCCGCAACTGGAGAACAAATGGCTTCGACTTCTGCTGATACCTATAGCCCGTCGCGCGACGATTTCGCCGCGATGCTCGACGAGTCCTTCGCAGGCGGCAACCTGCAGGAAAGCTCAGTCATCAAGGGCAAGGTTGTTGCAATCGAAAAGGACATGGCCGTCATCGACGTCGGCCTGAAGACGGAGGGCCGCGTTGCCCTGCGCGAATTTTCCGGCCCCGGCCGTGACAGCGAGCTCAAGGTCGGCGACGAGGTGGAAGTGTTCCTCGATCGGATCGAGAACGCCCTCGGCGAAGCCGTGCTGTCGCGTGACAAGGCGCGCCGCGAAGAGAGCTGGGGCAAGCTCGAGAAGGCCTTCCAGAACAACGAGAAGGTCAACGGCGTCATCTTCAACCAGGTCAAGGGCGGCTTCACCGTCGACCTCGACGGTGCCGTGGCCTTCCTGCCGCGTTCGCAGGTCGACATCCGTCCGATCCGCGACGTTGCGCCGCTGATGAACAACTCGCAGCCGTTCCAGATCCTCAAGATGGACCGCCGCCGCGGCAACATCGTCGTGTCCCGCCGCACGGTTCTCGAAGAGACCCGCGCCGAGCAGCGTCAGGAGCTGGTGCAGAACCTCGAAGAGGGTCAGGTCATCGACGGCGTGGTCAAGAACATCACCGATTACGGTGCGTTCGTTGATCTCGGCGGCATCGACGGTCTGCTGCACGTCACCGACATCGCGTGGCGCCGCGTCAACCACCCGACCGAGGTGCTCTCGATCGGCCAGACCGTGAAGGTCAAGATCATCAAGATCAACCACGAGACGCACCGCATCTCGCTGGGCATGAAGCAGCTGTTGGACGATCCGTGGCAGGGCATCGAAGCCAAGTACCCGCTGGGTGCCCGCTTCACCGGTCGCGTCACCAACATCACCGACTACGGCGCGTTCGTCGAGCTCGAGCCGGGCATCGAAGGCCTGATCCACGTCTCCGAGATGTCGTGGACCAAGAAGAACATGCACCCCGGCAAGATCGTTTCGACCTCGCAGGAAGTCGAAGTGCAGGTGCTGGAAGTCGATTCCGTCAAGCGCCGCATCTCGCTCGGCCTCAAGCAGACCATGCGCAACCCGTGGGAGGTCTTCGTCGAAGGTCACCCGACCGGTTCGACGGTCGAGGGCGAGGTCAAGAACAAGACCGAATTCGGTTTGTTCCTGGGCCTCGAGGGCGACGTCGACGGCATGGTCCATCTCTCCGACCTCGACTGGAAGCAGCCGGGCGAGCAGGTGATCGACAACTACAAGAAGGGCGACATGGTGAAGGCCGTGGTGCTCGATGTGGACGTCGAGAAGGAGCGCATTTCTCTTGGAATCAAACAGCTTGAAGGCGACCCCTTCGCCGAGCCGGGCGATGTCAAGAAGGGCGCGGTCGTGACCTGCGAAGTGATCGAAGTGAAGGAGAGCGGCATCGAGGTGAAGATCACCGGTACCGACTTCACCACGTTCGTGAAGCGCTCGGAGCTCGCTCGTGACCGCAACGATCAGCGCGCCGAACGCTTCGCCGTCGGCGAGAAGGTCGATGCCCGCGTGATCCAGTTCGACAAGAAGGCCCGCAAGGTCCAGGTGTCGATCAAGGCGCTCGAAGTCGCCGAAGAGAAGGAAGCCATCGCGCAGTACGGCTCTTCCGATTCGGGAGCAACGCTCGGCGACATCCTCGGCACCGCGCTCAAGAACCGCGACACCAAGTAAGCGAAACGCAGGTTTCACTGCATCAAAGCCCCGGCGCGAGCCGGGGCTTTTTTGTAGTGAGGTCGTCGCCCGGATGGGGCGAAGTGAAATCCGGGAAAGCCTCTCCGTGAGGCGAGAACCCCGGATTACGCTTGCGCTCCATCCGGGCTACGCGGCAGCCGGCCTTGTTTTCTTCTAATTGCGCCGCAATTGATGTATCCAGATAAGCCAATGGCGACGCTGCGACGGCACAACGCGCCTGGCCTTTCATTTGGAGATATTGAGATGTCACTCGATTCGGACATCATCGTCGATCGCCGCAGGATCCGCCGCAAGCTGACGTTCTGGCGCGTATTGGCCGCGCTGATCGCGATCGCGGCGATCGCAGGCTTCGCGCTGGTCGCGACGCCTGGTGCGCGCGGCACGTTCGCGTCCGCCGGCTCGATCGCGCGGGTCCAGATCGAGGGCCTGATCCGCAGCGATTCCGATCGCACCCAGGCGCTCGAGCGGCTGGAGAATTCGCAGGCCGCCGCCGTCATCGTTCACATCAATTCGCCGGGCGGCACCACCGCCGGCTCCGAGCAGCTCTATGATTCGCTTGTACGGTTGAAGGCAAAGAAGCCGCTCGTTGTCGTCGTCGAAGGCCTCGCCGCCTCCGGCGGCTACATCACCGCGATCGCCAGCGATCACATCATCGCCCAGCAGAGCTCGCTGGTCGGCTCGATCGGCGTGCTGTTCCAGTTTCCGAACGTCTCGGAGCTGTTGAAGACCGTCGGCGTCAAGGTCGAGGAGGTAAAGTCCACGCCGCTGAAGGCCGCGCCCAACGGTTTCGAGCCAACCAGCCCTGAGGCACGGGCGGCGCTCGATGCGTTGGTGAAGGATTCCTATGCCTGGTTCAAGGGATTGGTGAAGGAACGGCGTGGCATGGATGACACGCAGCTCGAGAAAGTGGTTGATGGCCGTGTCTTCACCGGACGCCAGGCCATCGATCTCAAGCTGATCGATCAGATCGGCGACGAGAAGACCGCCGTGACCTGGCTGGTCGAGCAGAAGGGCGTCAAGAAGGGGCTCTCCGTGCGCGATTACAAGCTGCAGCCGCGCTTCAGCGATCTGCCGTTCCTCAAGACGGCGGCCGCAGTAACGCTGGAAGCACTGGGTTTAGGCTCGATTGCGCATCAAATCGGACAAACCGGCGTCGCACAGGCGGTCGATCGGCTCGGAATGGATGGAATGCTCGCCTTGTGGCAGCCGGCGGCGTCGAACTGACCGGAACCGGGCGAGCCACAGAGGTTTTTCCCGTTCGGCGCGTGTAGGTCCAGCCCGCTTTTTCGGCATTTGTCACGTGTTTTCACGACGCTCAACCCTCATTTAGCGTCTTGACAGATCACGGTATTTTCACGGAAATGGTCGTCCGCACGCTCCCGGGTCCTATCTCTCGATGATCAAATCCGAACTTGTTCAGCGTATCGCCGAGCACAACCCGCATCTGTACCAGCGGGATGTCGAGAACATTGTGAATGCGATTCTCGAAGAGATCGTAGCGGCTCTCGCGCGCGGTGATCGCGTCGAGTTGCGCGGCTTCGGTGCCTTCTCGGTCAAGCATCGCCCTGCGCGCGCAGGGCGCAATCCGCGCACCGGCGCCCATGTGCCTGTCGATCAGAAGAGCGTTCCGTTCTTCAAGACCGGCAAGGAAATGCGCGAACGGCTGAATCGCGACCATCCGGATCCAGGCGCGCCAGACTGAGGTCCACCTCAGGGTTTCCCGCGGTCGCCAGTGATGCGGCCGCAACCTTGATTCAAGGCGAGCGAGCCGAGATGCGAAAATTCCTGAGCGCGCTGGTCGTGATTCCGCTGGGCCTGGTCCTGATGGTCTTTGCCGTCGCCAACCGGCATTTCGTCACGGTCTCGTTCGATCCCTTCGTTTCCAACGACCCGTCATTCTCGGCAACGCTGCCGCTGTTCCTGCTCCTGATCGTGGTGGCTGCGCTCGGGGTCCTCGTGGGCGGGTGTGCCGTCTGGTTCGGCCAGCGGCACTGGCGGCGTGCGGCGCGCCGGCATGACGCGGATGCCCGGGCCGCGCGAGGCGAGCTGGCTGATCTGCGGGCCCAGTCTGCCGCAGCAAGGCCTGAGTCCCAGCGCCTCCCCGTTCCCTCCGGTGTGGGGCTTTACGGGCCCGTCGGGCGAGACAAGCAGCGCGCGACGTTGTAGAAGCGGCCGCAACCGAAAAGCCCGTTTTCCGGCCGCGGACCCGCGGCCCTCCATTTGCTTTGAGCCCATATCCGTCGAGAACATGTCCTTGCTCGTCAAAATCTGCGGCCTGTCCACGCCCGAGACGCTCGAAACGGCGCTCGAGGCGGGTGCCGACATGGTGGGCTTTGTGTTCTTCCCGCCGTCGCCGCGGCATTTGTCGCTGGAAGCCGGCCGGGAGCTCGGCCGGCAGGTGAAGCGGCGCGCGCTCAAGGTCGCGCTCACCGTCGATGCCGACGATGCCACGCTCGACAACATCATGGACGCGCTGTCGCCGGACATTTTCCAGCTTCATGGCACGGAGAGCGTGGCCCGGCTGCGCGACATCAGGCAACGGGTCGGTCGTCCGGTGATGAAGGTCGTGCCGGTCGCAACGTCAGCGGATCTCGCCGTGCTGCCCGGTTACGCCGAGATAGCCGAACGCATCCTGTTCGATGCGCGCGCACCGAAGGACGCAACGCGGCCAGGCGGCCTCGGCGCACCATTCGATTGGCATCTGCTCGGAAACCTGGAGCTCGCGTTGCCGTATATGGTCTCGGGCGGCCTCAGCGCCGACAACGTCGCCGAAGCCGTTCGCGTCACCCGGGCCGGTGGCGTCGACGTCTCCTCCGGTGTCGAGAGCGCCCCGGGCGTGAAGGACCCCGAGATGATCAAGGCCTTCATTCGCGCCGCGCGCGCAAGCCAAGATGCAAGTCAAGAGTTGAGCGTCCGATGAATGTTGCAAAACCCAATTCCTATCGCAGCGGCCCCGACGAGCGCGGCCATTTCGGCATTTTCGGCGGACGCTTCGTTGCCGAAACCCTGATGCCGCTGATCCTCGATCTGGAGAAAGCCTACACCGAGGCCAAGGTCGACCCGGCCTTCCAGATCGAGATGAACGGCTATCTCAAGAATTATGTCGGCCGGCCCTCGCCGCTCTATTTCGCCGAGCGTCTGACCGAGCATCTGGGCGGCGCCAAGATCTACCTCAAGCGCGAAGAGCTCAACCACACCGGCTCGCACAAGGTGAACAACGTGCTCGGCCAGATCATGCTGGCGCGACGCATGGGCAAGAAGCGCATCATCGCCGAGACCGGCGCCGGCCAGCACGGTGTCGCCACCGCGACGCTGTGTGCGCGCTTCGGCCTGGAATGCATCGTCTATATGGGCGCCGTCGACGTCGAGCGGCAGCAGCCCAACGTCATCCGCATGGAGATGTTGGGCGCAACGGTCATTCCAGTGCAGTCGGGCACGCGCACGCTGAAGGATGCCATGAACGAGGCGCTGCGCGACTGGGTCACCAACGTGCACAACACCTTCTACTGCATCGGCACGGTCGCGGGTCCGCATCCCTATCCGACGCTGGTCCGCGACTTCCAGTCGATCATCGGCAACGAGACCAAGGTGCAGATGCAGGAGATCGAAGGCCGCCTGCCGGATTCGCTGGTCGCCTGTATCGGCGGCGGCTCCAACGCGATGGGCCTGTTTCATCCGTTCCTCGACGATTCCACCGTCGAGATCTTCGGCGTCGAAGCTGCGGGCCACGGGCTGACGCAACTGCATGCGGCGTCGATCGCGGGCGGTCGTCCCGGCGTGCTGCACGGCAACCGCACCTATCTCCTGATGGACGCCGACGGCCAGATCCAGGACGCGCATTCGATCTCCGCCGGGCTCGACTATCCCGGCATCGGCCCCGAGCACTCCTGGCTGCACGAGATCGGCCGCGTGAACTATCTCTCCGCGACCGACGACGAGGCCCTCGCAGCGTTCCAGTTGCTGTCAAAGCTGGAAGGCATCATCCCCGCGCTCGAGCCGGCACATGCCATCGCCAAAGTGATGGAGCTCGCGCCGAAGCGGACCAAAGATCACCTGATGGTCGTCAACCTCTCCGGCCGCGGCGACAAGGACGTCCCGCAGGTCGGCGACATCCTGAGGGGCAAGAGCAAGTGACCACGCGTATCGACACCCGTTTCGCCGAGCTGAAGAAAGCCGGCCGCTCGGCCTTCGTGACTTATGTGATGGCCGGCGATCCCGATCTCACGACGTCGCTCAATATCGTCAAGGCGTTGCCCAAGGCAGGCGCCGACGTGATCGAACTCGGTATTCCCTTCACCGATCCGATGGCGGATGGTCCCTCGATTCAGGCTGCCGGTCTGCGCGCGCTCAAGAACGGCATGACGTTGAAGAAGACGCTGGAACTGGTGCGTGATTTCCGCAAGGACGACAACGTCACGCCGCTGGTGCTGATGGGCTATTACAATCCGATCTACATCTACGGCGTCGACAAGTTTTTGGTTGATGCCAAGACGGCCGGGGTCGACGGCCTGATCATCGTCGATCTGCCACCCGAGGAAGACGAGGAGCTCTGCATTCCCGCGCTGAAGGCGGGCCTGAACTTCATTCGCCTGGCGACCCCGACCACCGACGACAAGCGCCTGCCCGCGGTGCTCGCGAACACGTCAGGCTTTGTCTACTATGTCTCTATCGCCGGCATCACCGGCGCAGCGGCGGCGGACGCCAATGCCGTTGGCGACGCGGTCGCGCGCATCAAGCGGCATACCAAGCTCCCGATATGCGTCGGTTTCGGCATCCGCACGCCGGAGGCGGCGCGCGCCATTGCCGAAAAGGCCAATGGCTCGGTAGTCGGCACCGCGCTGGTCGATGCGCTCAAGAACAGCCTCGATGCGGAAGGGCGCGCGACGGCCAAAACCGTCAACGCCGTCGCCGAGCTGACGGCGGCACTGGCCCAGGGCGTCAAGGGCGCGCAACAGGCGGCGGAATAGGCCTTAATTCCGCTGCCAAGTCCGACGAGCAAGGCGGACGATACGGCGGCTTGCCGGGCCGGGTCCCGGCCGCCATATATCCCTTCAGGTGGTCCCCAGGCGGGATCGCACATCGGAGCAAACCATGAACTGGCTTACCAATGTGGTCCGGCCGAAGATCCGCAACATGCTGCGGCGGGAGACGCCGGAGAATCTGTGGATCAAGTGCCCGGATTCCGGACAGCTCGTGTTCTACAAGGACGTCGAGGCCAACCAGTTCGTCATCCCCGGCTCGAACTATCATATGCGCATGAATGCGGTGGCGCGTCTGAAGTCGATTTTCGACAATGAGACCTGGTACGACGTCGCGCTGCCTGACGTCACGCCCGATCCGCTCAAGTTCCGTGACGAGAAGAAGTACGTCGATCGCATCAAGGATGCCCGCGCGCGGACCAATCTGAACGACGCGATCAAGGTCGGCTACGGCAAGCTCGAAGGTGCCGCCGTCGTCGTCGCGGTGCAGGATTTCGACTTCATGGGCGGCTCGCTCGGCATGGCCGCGGGCGAAGCCATCGTGCGCGGGCTCGAGCTCGCGGTCGAGAAGAAGTCACCCTTCATCGTGTTCGCCGCCAGTGGTGGCGCGCGCATGCAGGAAGGCATCTTGTCGCTGATGCAGATGCCGCGCACCACGGTCGCGGTGCAGATGCTGCGTGAAGCAAAACAGCCCTACATCGTCGTGCTGACCAACCCGACCACCGGCGGCGTCACTGCGTCCTATGCGATGCTCGGCGACGTGCAGATTGCCGAGCCCGGTGCGCTGATCGGTTTTGCCGGCGCGCGCGTGATCGAGCAGACCATCCGCGAAAAACTCCCCGAGGGGTTTCAGCGCGCCGAATACCTCAAGGAGCACGGCATGATCGACATGGTCGTGCATCGCCACGAATTGCGCCCGACCCTGGCGCGGCTCTGCCGACTGTTGACCAGGGCGCCGGCGCTTGAGACCGCGTCAAAGCCGGTGCAGCCGGTCGTCAGTCCGGCGCAGATTGTATCGGCTCCCGAAACGGCGCCGGCCGCGCCGCACGCGTGAACGCTTCCTCCGACCGCGCAAAGCCGCCGCTCGACGAATTGATCGGGCGGCTGTCGGCCCTGCACCAGAAACGCATCGATCTCGGGCTGGAGCGGATGCACCGCCTGTTCGAGCGGCTCGGTCATCCCGAGCGCAAGCTGCCGCCGGTGATCCACATCGCCGGTACCAACGGCAAGGGCTCGACGCTCGCTTATCTGCGCGCGACGCTGGAGGCAGCTAACCTGCGCGTCCACGCTTACACTTCACCCTATCTCGTTCGCATCAACGAATGCTTCCGGCTCGGCCGCGTCGGGGGCGGCGTGCTGGTCGGCGACGACGAGTTGCGCGCGGCACTGGAAGAGGTCGAGCGTGTCAATGCCGGCGAGCCGGCCACCGTGTTCGAGCTCAAGACGGCGGCTGCATTTCATCTGTTCGCGCGGAACCCGGCCGATGTGGTTCTGCTGGAGGTCGGCCTTGGCGGTCGGCTTGATTCAACCAATGTGGTTGACGCGCCGGCGGCCTGCGTGATCACGCCTGTCAGCATGGACCACATGGATTTCCTCGGTGACACCTTGACGTCGATCGCGGGCGAAAAGGCTGGGATCATCAAGCGTGGCGTGCCCGTGGTTTGCGCCGAGCAGCCGGCTGAGGCGATGGCCGTGATCGAGGCGCAGGCCAGGCGCATGCGCGCGCCGTTGTTTGCCGCGGGCGAGAGCTGGCATGTCAATGTCGAGAACGGGCGGCTGGTTTATTCCGATGAGCGCGGCTTGATGGATCTCACAGCGCCGCGCCTGTTCGGCCGGCACCAGTTCGACAATGCCGGTCTCGCCATCGCGACGTTGCGGGCCACCAACGCCTTCAAGATCAACCAGGCGGCGTTCGAGGCGGGGATCGTCGGTGCGGAATGGCCGGCGCGGATGCAGCGCATCGCTTCGGGCGAGCTGCTCGCTCTCGGCCCGCAGGGCTCGGAGATCTGGCTCGACGGCGGCCACAATGCGGAAGGCGGCCGCGTCGCGGCGGCCGCGCTCGGCGATCTCGAAGAGCGGGTGTCGCGGCCGCTGGTCGTGATCGTGGGCATGATGGCCAACAAGGACGCGAAAGGCTTTCTCGCCAATTTCGCCGGTCTGACCCGTCACATCATCGCAGTGCCGATTCCCGACACCGACAACGCGATGCCGGTCGACCGCCTTACGGATGCCGCCCGCAGCCTCGGCATGCGCGTCGAGCCCGCGCCCGGCGTGGAGGCCGCACTGCGCGCCTTGGCGAAGCTCGCCTACGAAGTGCCGCCGCGCATTCTGATCACCGGCTCGCTCTATCTCGCCGGCCACGTGCTCGCCATCAACGGCACGCCTCCTGTATAGTCTTCGCTCCATCCGAGCTACGGGAAGACCCATGCGTTTTGCCGCGATTGCCGACGTCCACGGAAATTACCTGGCGCTGGAAGCTGTGCTCGCCGACATCCGCGCGCAAGGCGTCTCCGAGATCGTCAATCTCGGCGACATGCTGAGCGGCCCGCTCGATGCGCGCCGGACCATCGAAATCCTGATGCAGCTCGATGCCGTGCACGTGCTCGGCAATCATGACCGCTATCTGCTCGACCGTCCGCCCGAGAAGATGGGCTCGTGGGATCGCCCGGCCCATGCCGCGCTCAATGCCGCGCAACTCGACTGGCTGCGCGCGCAGCCGATGACGCGCGTCTTTCGCGATCAGGTGTTCCTCTGCCACGCGACGCCCGACAATGACGAAGTCTATTGGCTCGATACCGTGCATCCCGACGGCGCGGTGGCGCTGTCGCCGCTCGATCGCATCGAGAAATTTGCGCAAGGCATCACGCAATCGCTGATCCTGTGCGCCCACACCCATCTCGCCCGTGCCGTGCGACTTCGCGACGGAAGGCTGATCGTCAATCCCGGCAGCGTGGGCGGCCCGGGCTTCCGTGACAAGCATCCGTTCCCGCATGTCGTCGAGGCCGGCACGCCGCACGCGCGCTATGCGATCCTTGAGCTAACCGATGGTGCCTGGCAGGTCACGTTCCGCCATGTGGTCTATGATCACGAGGCGATGGCCACGCTCGCTCGCCGCAACGGCCAGCCGGAGTTGGCGAACGCGCTGGCGACGGGATGGCTTGCCTAGCGGCTACGGCTACGGCTGTTTTAGCAGCTTCATCGGATCCACCGCCTTCTGCTTCAGCTGCTCGAAGCTGCATTGCCGCGGGGCCTTGTCGAGGCGCCAGCGCAGGATCGAGGTGCCGTGGCGAAAGCGGTCGCCGCTGAAATGGTCATAGCAGACCTCGATCACCAGCTTCGGCTTGAGCGGACACCACTTCGCCGAGCGCTCGGTGGACCAGCGGCTGGGGCCGCCCGGCGCGTTGCCGGTGAAGCCGGGCTCGCCGATCAATGCCTCAAGCCGATCGGTCAGGTCAGGCTTTTCCGCCGCTTTGATCGCCGAGGTGAAGCCGACATGGTGCAGGAGACCATCGTCATCGTAAAGCCCGAGCAGCAGCGAACCGACCACGCTCCGGCCGGCGATCTTGTTGGTCGCATAGCGGAAACCGCCGACCACGCAATCGGCGCTGCGGAATTTCTTGATCTTCTGCATGCCGTCGCGATTTCCCGCCTGGTAGGGCAGGTCGACGCGCTTGGCGATGACGCCGTCCGAGCCGCCGCCGGATTGCGCCAGCCACTTTTTCGCAAGGGCGTAGCTCGTCGTCGCCGGTGAGAGGCGGAAGATGCTGCTTTTCAGATTCGCCTTGGCAAACGCTTCCAGCGCCGGTCGCCGCTCCCTCAGCGGTTGCCCGGCAAGCTGCTTCTCCCTGGCCGTCGCAAGCAGATCGAAGGCGAGATAGAGCGCCGGCGTCTCCTCCGAGAGTTTCTTCACGCGGCTCGCCGCAGGGTGAATGCGTTGCAGCAGCGCGTCGAAGGAAAACCCCTTGCCGTGCGGCACGACGATCTCGCCGTCGAGGGTGAAGCGATCCGCCTTCAGCTTCAGCGCCGCGGCGACGATCTCGGGGAAATAACGCGCAAGGTCTTCACCGGATTTCGAGCGCAGATCAATGCTGCCGCCGTTGCGCGAGAGCAGGCAACGAAAGCCATCCCATTTCGGCTCGTATTGCCACTCCTTGCCGCGCGGGATCGCGTCGACCGAGCGCGCCTCCATCGCCACGAGGGGGTCCGACTTTCGCGCGCGTTTTGCGGGAGGAGGAGGCAACAGGCGGGACTCATCATACGCTGGACATGTCCCATCAACGCGAAACGGCCGACTTTCGCCGGCCGTTTCCAAAAATAATCTTGCGCGCGGCGGATCAGACCGCGGAAGTGATCCACTGCTGCAGCTTCGCCTTCGGCGCCGCGCCGACCTGGCGGGAGGCCATCTCGCCGCCCTTGAAGATCATCAGGGTCGGGATCGACATCACGCCATATTTCGACGCGGTCTTCGGGCTCTCGTCGACGTTGAGCTTCACGATCTTGACCTTGTCGCCCATCGCGCCGGCGATCTCGTCGAGCGCGGGTGCGATCATGCGGCAGGGGCCGCACCATTCGGCCCAGAAATCGACGACCACGGGGCCGTTTGCCTTGAGCACTTCGGCTTCGAAATCGGTGTCAGAAACCTTACCAACGGCCATGGGAGTACCTCGTACCTGAGAGAACGGCGCGACGGGAATCGCGCCAAGATCATGGCGTCAACCTATGAATGGCTCCTTGCCGGGTCAAGGACGCTCACACCGAGATGAAGAGATGCCAGCGCCGCGTCCAGCGCGGGAGCCGAAATCTCCATATATTCAAGGGCCTCGGTCCAAAGCAGGACGGCGCGGACAGGCTTTTGGGGATAAAGCCGCGATAGCACCGCCCGATAGAGCGCAAGCTGCCGGACATAGGCGGCGGGCGCCGCATCGGCGCTCCTGGGAGCCGCCTGATTGGTCTTGAAATCGACGATCAGGACCTCATCCGGCCGAACGACCAACCGGTCGATCTGCCCCGACACCAGCGCCCGGGCGTGGCCCGGCCGTTCCAGCCGGCCGACGATCGCGACCTCCGCCCGGCTGCCGGCCGCAAACACGGGCGCAAACCGTGGCTCGGCGATCAAGCCGAGCACCTTGTCGGCCAGCGCGGTCCGGTCGGCCTCCGCCCAATCCGCCGCGTTGCGCGCCATGAAGCCGAGCGCGGCCTCGCGTCGGCGCTCAGTGGCGATGTCGGGGAGCGATTGCAATAGCCGGTGCACCAGCGTGCCGCGTTGCAGCGCGAGCGCGCGGGACTGCACTGATTCGCCCGACTGCACGGCGCGGCCGTCCCCGGACGGCTGGCCGGAGGGGCGCACCGGATCGTCGTCGATGGTGTCGCGCGGTGCCGGCGTCCGCAGCCAGTCCGGGAGCGCGGTCGCCTGGTCCAACGAGGCCGCGGGCGTGCCCAGCGCCACGACATCCTCCGGTCGGGAGAAGCGCGTCGCCTTTCCCAGCGGCGTCTCGATCGTCTCTTTCGTCAGGCCCGAGCCGGCGAGCCCGGTGTCGACCAGATCGTACCAGCTCAGCTTGCGAACCGTCTTCATGTTGCCGGGCATGCAGCCGCCGACGATGAGCCGGTCGGCGGCGCGCGTCATCGCGACGTAGAGCAGGCGGCGATATTCGTCCTCGGTCTCCTCGAGCATCGCCTTGCGCGCCTCGACGACGGGTTTGGGATCATCCGCCTTGCGTCCGGCCCAGACCACCACCTCGCCGCCATTGCCGCGCGGGACATGGATCAGCCGCAGCCGCTGCGAATCCGCTGGCGACGATGTAGTGTCGACCATGAACACGACCGAGGCCTCCAGGCCCTTGGCGCCGTGCACGGTCATCACCCGCACCTCATCGCGGGAGATCTCCATGTCGCGCTTCACCTCGGTATCGGCCGAGCGCAGCCAGGCCATGAAACCCTGCAGCGAGGCGGGCGCCTTGCGCTCGTAGTTCAGCGCCAGCTCCAGGAACTCATCGAGCGCGTCATTGGCCTCATGACCGAGCCGGCGCAGCATGCGCGCGCGTCCGCCGTCTCCCCCGAGCAACCAGGCGTAAAAGGCGAACGGCGTCTCCTCGCGCGCCCGCGTTTCGCAGGCTTCGAGGCCTCGCAACGCCGCAGCGAATGTCTCGCTTGTCGTGGCATGCTCGCCAAGCGCGCGGCGCAGCGATCCCTTGCGGTCATGGGCCAGCTGGAACAGATCGTCGTCATCGAGCCCGAACAGCGGGCTCTTCAGCGCGACCGCGAGCGCGAGATCGTCCTGCGGCAGCAGCAGCGCATCGGCAAGGTTCATCAGGTCGATGATTCCGATGTGCTCGGTGAGCTTGAGCCGATCGGCGCCCGCGACCGGAACGTTGGCATGCTTCAGCGCCTGGATCACGGCATCGAACGCATTGCCGCGCCGGCGCACCAGGATCAGCATGTCGCCATAGCGCAAGGGACGCCGCTCGCCTTCGTGCCCGGTCAGCGTGCCGCTCTCGACCAGCCGCTTGATCTCGGTTTGGATCCGGCGCGCGAGCTTCACCTCGGGGCTGGTGGCGGCGACGCCGTCGAACGGCGCGCGCCAGCCCTCGATTTCCTGCCTGTCGTCGGCTTCCGCAAGGTCCCACAGCTCGATCACGCTGGGGCCGGCATCGCCGAGTGCATTGTGCAGGGGATGACCGGTCTCGAGCGAATGGATGCTCTTGTAGATCGCGGGCTCGCGGAAGACGTGGTCGACCGAATGCAGGATCGCGGCGCCGGAGCGGAACGAATAGGTGAAGGCGACCGGATCGAATTTCAGTCCGGCCGCCGTGAACTTGCGGTGCAGTTCGCGCCGGCGTGCATCGAATTCCCGGGGCTGGGCGCCCTGGAACGAGAAGATCGACTGCTTCTCGTCGCCGACAGCGAAGACGGTGCGGTTCAGGCCCTCGCGCGCACCTTCGCCGGCGGTGAACTCCGAGATGATGTGCGCGACGATGTCCCACTGCCGCGGACTTGTGTCCTGGGCTTCGTCGATCAGCACGTGATCGACGCCGCGGTCGAGCTTGTAATGCACCCAGCCCGAGGAAACGCGATCGAGCATCGCCAGCGTCTTGTCGATGAGGTCGTCATAGTCAAGCAGCCCGCGCTCCTGCTTCTCGCGGCGGTAGTTTGCGGCAGCCGCGGTCGCGATATGCAGCAGGGCCGCGGTGCGGTCGCGCATGGTCACCGCACGGCGCGTCTCGACCAATCCGGCGACGCGCTGCGCCTCGTTCTCGAACAGGCGGGCGACGGACGGGTTGTGATCGCAAAACTTCTTGGTCAGCACCGCCTTGCGCGGCAGCTTTTCGTCGGTGAGGAAAACGCTGAGATAGGCATCGACCTGCGCGGCGCCGGAAAAGACCTTTGCCTCGCGAAGCCGGCAGGCCTGGTCGTTGTCGGACTTGCTGCCGTCCTCCAGCGCAAAGGCGATCTCGTTCCAGCGCGATCGCGGCAGGAACGGACCGTCGACAATCTCCGTCTCGACGTCCTCGATGCGATCGTTCGCGTCCACCCCCAGCGCCGCTGCCATCTGCACGGCAGCCAGCTCCGCGCTGCCGGCTTCATCGGTCCAGGCCATGAAGTGATCGCGGCTCAGGCAAGCCTCGCGCACCACCTCCTTGAAGGTGACATCGGCGGCGCTCGCCATCGCGGTCAGCAGCGCGCGGCCGGTCACGCTGTCTGGGTCGCGCGCGGCCTCCAGCAGCACCTTCAGATTGGCGCGTTCCATCATGTCGGTCTGGTCGCGCTCGTCGATCACGGCGAAGCGCGCGGGGACATTGGCCTCGAACGGAAACTGCTGGAGCAAACGCGTGCACAGCGCGTGGATGGTCTGCACCTTGAGCCCGCCCGGCGTCTCCAGCGCACAGGCGAACAGCTTTCGTGCGTCGCGCCGCAATTTTGCAGTGGGATGCGGGATGCCGACCGCGCGGATCGCCGCATCGAGTGCCGTGTCGTCGAGCGTCACCCAATGCCCGAGCGTGGTGAACACGCGCTCGGCCATGTTGGCGGCAGCCGCCTTGGTGAAGGTAATGCAGAGGATCTTTTCCGGCGGCACGCCCGCGAGCAGCAGGCGGATCACGCGCTGCACCAGCACATGCGTCTTGCCCGAGCCGGCATTGGCCGACACGAAGGCCGACGCGGACGGGTCCGATGCGCGCGCTTGCCTGGCGCGCACCTCATCCGGGATGGGGCGCGGTGCCTTCACCATTCCTCGATCCCCAATCCACCGGCCGCGGACCATTCCTTGATCCGGGCGAGATCGTCATAGGCGCCGTAGCGATTGGTCCACATCGGCAGGTTCAACGAGGTATAGGGCTGGTTCTCGTCCTCGAAGGCGCGGATCAGCGCCTCGAGCTTGGCCCTGGCCTCGGCAGCCGCGGTGTCCGGCGGCTGCGGCTCGTCGCCCTGCTTGAACTTGAGTTCGAGAATGCGTTCTTCGCCCGGCGGATTGTTGCCGCTCAGGCGAACATAGACGAGCTGGCTCACGGACGCGCCGGCATCGATGTCGGGAAAACCACCCTCGCGCAGGATCGCGGCTTCCAGCGTGAGCTGCGGCGACAGGCCCATGCGGACCTGCTTGCCGGTCGGTGGCTGGCCGGTCTTGTAGTCGAGGATGGCGTAGCCGCCGCCCCGGCGCCGTTCGATGCGGTCGGCGCGCGCGGAGAGACGGAAGCTGCGCCCATGGTCGAGCGGGATCGAGATCTCGCCGCGAGTTTCCGCGGCGATCGCCTCGATCGCGTCGCGCCGCGCCGTCTCCCATTCGCCGAACCAGCGTGCGATGCGCTGGAAGCGCGGCCACCACAGCGCCCGCGCCTCGGGTCGCTCCATCAGCGGCTCAAAGTATTTTTCGCCGATCGCGCGCAGCACGCGCGCCGGATCGTCGGGCAGATCGGTGGCGTAGCGTTCCGTGAACTCTCCGAGCGCATCGTGGATCGCCGAGCCGCGGTCGGCGGCCGACAGCGGCATGTCGACGGGATCGAGCGCGTCGAGCCGCAAAATGTGTTTTGCGTAGATCGTATAGGGATCGCGCAGCCAGTCCTCGATCCCAGTCACAGACATCCTGAGCGGCCGGGTCGCGCGTGGCGGTCGCGGCTCGGGCTGCTTGATCGGCCTCACCTCGTCGGGCTGGTCCAGCGCGGCTGCGAACTGCACGTATTTCTCGCCCGCGCGAATCGCGGCCTTCCAGTGCGCATCGCCCGCGACCGCCTCCAACCGGTGCAGGAAGCGCGAGGCAACCGCCGGGGCACCGCCAGCCTTGGCGGAGTGGGTGAGGATGACCTCGTCGCCGCCCAGCAGTTGCGCAAAATCATGCGCGGAGAGGCCGATACGGCGTTCCGGCAGATCGAGGCCCAGCTGGTGCCGCATCGGCCGGCTCAGCCACGGATCGATGCGCGGCGCCGGTGGCCAGACCCCCTCGATCAGCCCGCCGACGATGATGCGGTCGGCCTGCATCAGGCGTGATTCCAGCGGTCCGTAGATCTGGAGCCGCGCGCCTGGCCTGTCCCGCCGCCGCACCGCGCGATCGCTGAACGCGGTCTGGAACACGTCTGCGTAGTCGGGCAGCGTGACCATCAGTCCGCTGGTCGTGCCGCCGCGCAGGAGATCGTCGAAGGCGCTCGCGAGCGCGAGGCCCTCGCGGTCCTCGAAGGCCACGGAAATGCCCTGCTCGTCGCGCGACAGCTCGATCATGATCTCGCGATGCCGATGCGCGAGTTCGGCGAAGTCATACGGTTTTGATGACGCAAGACTCTCGATCGGCGCCAAGGCTTGTCGTAAGGCATCGATCAGCGCCTGGATGCGATCGAGGTCTTCCGCCTTGAGACGTGCGCGCGGCTCGGCCTTATGCAGCGCGGAGACTTCGCTGCGCCACAGCTTGGCCAGCTCCTCGCGAAAGCGATTGAATTCGCGCAAGAGGCCGGCGGTGCCTGCAGGCGGGCGCGTGCCGCGCAACAAGGCGAGCTCCAGGCCTTCGATCGCAGCCTTCCATGCGCCAGGGGCCCGGCCGAGCCGGCATAGCGGATGCTTCAACATTGCGAGCAGCGTCGGCGGCTCCAGTCCCTTGGTCGCAGCCTCAGCTGTCAGTCGGGCAAAGACGCCGGCGGAGGTTTCCATCAGGACGTCGCCGCCGGAATCGTCGAATGCGAGATCCCACCGGGTCAGCGCGGCCATCACCCGCCGCGCCAGGGCGCGATCGGGCGTGACAAGTGCGGCGGATTTGTCGAGGTGCCGCGCCTCGCGCATCGCAATGGCGATGGCGAGCGCTTCCATTTCAGGGTTGGGAGCTTCGACAACCGCGAGGTTCTTCATACCGCCGGTGATCTTTAAGGCCACATCCGGCTGCTTCAACCGATCGTGCCAGATCTCGGTCTTGGCCGATGGCCGCATCGATTCGGAGGCGAGCAGATCGCGACCGCCTTCCGCCGGAGGCTTGAGGATATCGACGTCGCTGCGCTTGATGCCAAAGCGATCCAGCAGCGCGTGCATGGCATATTGCGGATGGTTCGAGACCGGATGCTCCGCGAACTTGCCGAGCGCATCGCGGACGCCGCCGATGCTGCGCCAGGCATCGTCATCGAGATCAGTGTCGAGGCCGGGCAGCACCACGGCGCCATGCGGCAGCGAAGCGACTGCGTGGAGAAATCTTGCCGTGGCCGGCATCGAGCCGGTCGAACCGGCCGCGATCACGGGGCCATGGCGATGCACGGTCAGCCGCCTGGCTTCGGCATTGATCAGGAGGTCGCGGCGGGCAGCGGGTTCGATGCGTTTGATTTCGGCGAGATGACCGGGCCAGGCGATGCGCGCGATGCGCAGGAATTCGAGCGAATGCTGCCAGTAGCGGTCGAGCATATCGGGCACGAGGCCATCGAGCGCGCTCCAGTCGACGCCGCGCGTGACCATGTCGTCGATCAGCCGCGCGAGATCGGACGCCAGTGCCAGCGTCGACGCGGGGCCGCCGACGACCAGCGGAGACAGCACCGGACCCTTGGCCCAGGCCGCGACGAGTTGCGCCAGTGTCAGCCGCCGTTCGAGCTCGCCGAGCCGCGGCGGAATGTCGAGCGGCGTTGCGCCGGAAAACTGTTCGCCCTCATCGGCGAAAGCGAGCTCATCCTCGTCGATGTCGCCGAGCGCGACGATCCGCGGCAGCACGACAGCCTCCGCCTTCATCTCGTCGAGGAAGATCTCGCGGACGACGCGCATGGCGCGCCGTGTCGGCAGGTACAGCGTGGCATCCGCCAGCCGTGCCGGCTCCTTGCGTGCCTCAAAGCCCTCGACCAGCCGGCCGTCGAGCAAGCCTGAGACGACGGTGCGCAGGAACGGAACTGAGATGGGAACGCTGAAAACGCGCATGAGCTGCCTGATTCGGGAATCAGGCGCCAATATAGGGAGGCGGAGTCAAATGGTCATGGGCGGAGGTGGGATAGTCCCCGCTGTTTGCCGGACCAGAACAGGTGCCGTAGGGGACAATGGCGCAGCCCTACGCCACGCTCTCCAGAAACGCCTCTTCCGCCGCGTGCACGGCATCAGGCGTGCCGACATGCATCCAGACGCCGTCGAGGCGAAGGCCGAACAGCCGCTCCTGCTCGTTGGCACGATCGAACATCTTGGTCAGCGAGAACTCGCCCGCGGGGGCATCGGCGAAGATCGACGGCGACAAAATCGCAGCGCCGGCATAGACGAACGGAACGACCTCTTTTTCCTTGCGCTTGCGCAGGGCACCGTCGGCCAGCATGCCGTAATCGCCGCGGCCGCTATAGCCGATGCTGGTCGCCGTCGGCGCCATCAGCAGCAAAATGTCCATCCGCGCGGGATCAAAGTTTTCGGCGAGCCGCGTCAGGTTGGAGCGTACGCCGTCGATCCACAGCGTGTCGGAATTGACGTGAAAGAACGGTGCGTCCCCGAGCAGCGGCAGTGCCTTGACCACGCCGCCGCCGGTGCCGAGCACCTGGTCGCGCTCGTCCGAGATGGTCACGCGCGGATGCTGGCGGGATGCGGTGTGATCGATGATCTGGTCCGGCAGGTAATGCACGTTGACCACCGCCTCGCTCACGCCGGCCCGACCGAGCTTGTCGAGCACATGGTCGAGCAGCGGCTGGCCGGCCACCGGAACCATCGGTTTCGGCATCTTGTCCGTCAACGGACGCATGCGCAGGCCGAACCCTGCGGCGAGCACCATGGCTTTGGTCGGTTTGACGGGCATCCTTCGCTTTCTCAGACCTACTGATCTCGCGTTCGCAGCAATCCTAACATGAGGTTCGACCGACCGCACCGCGTCTTAACCGCCTTAACCACCTGCCGTGACGCTTGTACGACAGGTGTTGCCGTTACGCCCCGATGGACGTTGACCGCGCCTTTTTCTTCTTGTCACCGAGCTTGAGAAAGTTGACGCCGATCTGGTCACCATTCACCCAGGCGAGCTCGCAGCGTCGGTACGCAAGTCCGGTGGACGACAGCAGCAGAAAAAACTCCTTCAGATGCAGGCCTTCGACTGAGCCGTCGATGGTCAATTTGGCGCCGCTGTCGGAGACGTCCTCCATGGTGCAATCGCGCCGCCAGGTGCCGTCGATACCCATCATCTGGGCCGCGATCCCGCGCTCGAAAACAACCCGGCTGTTGCCGCGCTGGTCCGTCTTCACCGCCATCTGCCCTGCTCCAGCCCCGTAATCATCCGGCTGCTCCGCCGCCAGGTTACCGGCGTCTTGGCTAACAGCCGGTAAATCGAGCCCTGAATCAGCCTTTTCAGCCCCTACTAGCCTTTTCCGCCTTGGGCCTCAGCCTTGGGCCGGGCCTTGGGCCTGCCTTTGGGGCGGCGGGACGTTGGCGAGATACCAGTCGCGCAGATGGGCGAGCGTGGGATGCGCCAGGGAGCGCTGGAGATAGGTCCAGATCCGCGGCTGGTGACGCAGATAATGCGGCTTGCCGTCGCGGCGGTTGAGGCGGGCAAAGGTGCCGAGCAGACGCGTGTTCCGCTGCGCCGACATGATGGCGTAGAGCTCGGCGAAGCCGGCCGCATCGAAGCTCGCCTCGCTGGCGCGGCGCGCCTTGATGTAGCGCGACAGCAGCGTCAGCTCGATCGCCTCGGGCACGTCGATGCGGGCGTCCTGGAGCAGCGACACCACGTCGTAGGATTGCGGCCCCAGCACGGTGTCCTGGAAATCGATCACGCCGACGCGTTCGATGCCGGTGCGATTGCTGAGCCAGATCAGATTCGGCGAGTGATAATCGCGGATGATCCAGGTCTTCGGCGCGGCCTGCGCCTTCTGCAGCAACTCGCGCCACATGGCGAAAAATTCGGCGCGCTTCGCGTCGTCCAGCGGCGCGTTGCGATCAGGCAGGTACCATTCCGGCATCAAGCCGATTTCGATCAGCAGCGCCTCGATATCGAAGACGGGAATGGCGTAGGTCTGCCGCCCGAGCGGCAGCGTTTGCGGCAGCGTCTTGCCGTGCAGCACGGCCAGCAGATCGGCCGCGGCTTCGTAGCGTTCGGCGATCGGGCGCGGCGGATCGCCCTCGATCACGCCTTCGGTGCCGAAGTCTTCGCTGATCAGGAACCCGTGGTCGAGGTCGGAATGATGGATCGCGGGCGCCGAGATTCCCTGCGCGCGCAGGCCCTCGTCGATGGCGACGAAGGGTTTGATGTTTTCGGCGAGATGCACCGCGGCGCTGTAGGATTTTCCGTTGTACATCGCAGCACCATCGGGGCGCTGCGGCGAATTCATGAGGATGACGATCTCGTCGTCGCGCTGCAGCCGCGCATAGGAGCGCGTCGAGGCGTCGCCCGCCATGCGTTTGCGCGTTGCCTCCATGTAGCCGGATGCATCGAGGAATTCGCGCAGCGCCTGCAGCCGCGCGACGATGGCGGCAGCCTTGCCATGGCCGGTGATGTCGGCGGCGCGTGCATTCGAGCCCAGCGCCGGCCGGTGCGTCAGCGCGATGTCGATGCGGTCTTGAGGCATCGCCGACGGCGCGCGCTCCGGCCATTCGATCAGGACGAGGGTTGCTTCCGGCAGCGGCGACAGCCCGATCTCTTCGAGCTCGCTCTCGTCCTCGACGCGGTAGAGGTCGGCATGCATCACCGGGAACGGTGGCAGCTCGTAGCCCTGCACCAGCGTGAAGGTCGGGCTCGGCACTTCCAGTGCATCGTCGCCGGCGAGGTAGCGGATCATGGCCCGCGCCGCCGCGGTCTTGCCGGCCCCGAGATCGCCGGTGAGCGTGATGACATCGCCGGGGCCGACCAGCAGCGCGAGGTCGGCCACTAGTTGCGCAGTGGCTGTCTCGTTGCGGAGCGCGACGGCGAATGTGGTTGGCGCAGTCATTCGGCGGCGTCGCGATGCGCCGCCTGGTCGGTCGGGAAGTCACAGATCACGACCGTGCCCCTGCCCACGATCGAATCCACCCGGATATTGCCGCCATGCAACTCGACGAAGGAGCGCACCAGCGACAGGCCGAGCCCGGCGCCGCGATGACGCGAGCCTTGCGAGCGGCTCTCGAACCAGTTGAACACCTTGTCCTTCATGTCGGCAGGTATTCCAGGCCCGGAATCTGTCACAGTGAAGACCACACTGCGTTCGGTGCGGCGGGCGCTGATGCCGACGGTGGAATCCGGTGGAGAAAACCCGACGGCGTTGGCGAGGAGATTATAGAGCACCTGCACCACGCGCTTCTCGTCGCCGGTGAAGCTGCCGACATCGGGCGCGATCTCGACCTTGAGGCGGATGCGGTCGGTGGCGAGCCGGTCCTGAAGACCCTCGGCGGCGAGCTCGATGGTCTTGCTGACGTCGACCGGGCCGAGTTCCAGCTTCATGGCACCGGCGTCGATGGTGGCGAGATCCAGGATGTTGTTGGTCAGCGCCAGCAGCGCATTGGTCGATTTGGTGACGTAGTCGAGATATTCGGCCTGTTTCGGGGTCAGCGGCCCGGTCGAGGGATCGCTGAGGAAATGCGCAAAGCCGATGATGGTGGTGAGCGGCGAGCGCAGCTCGTAGGAGACGTGGTGGACGAAATCCACCTTCATCTGGTCGGCCGCCTCCAGCGCCTCGTTGCGCTCGCGCAGAGCGCGCTCGACGTTCTCGGTGTCGGTGATGTCCTGGAACGTCAGCATCGTGGCGCCGTCGTGCAGCGGCCGGATCATGCCGTCGAGCACGCTGCCGTCCTTGCGCTCAAGCTTCAGCGGAATGTCGGCGCGGCTCTCGATCGAGGTGACGGCCTCGCGGATCTGCCGCCAAACGATCGCGTCGTCGAACAGCTGATGGCACCAGCCCTCGACCGTCTGGATGTGCGGCTCGTCGCGCATGGCGTCAGCGGACAGCTTCCACATCCGGACGAACGCCGGGTTGAACAGCTGCGCCCTGCCATTGCTGCCGAACACCGCAACGCCCTCGGCGAGGCTATCCAGCGTCTCACGCTGGACCCGGATCATGCCGTCGAAGCGGCGGGCGAGCTCCAGGCTCTCGGTGACGTCGTCGAACAGATAGGTGACGCCGCCCTCGGGATTCGGCGTGGTGACGACGGAGAGCGCGCGCCCATCGGGCAGATACCAGGTGTCCTTGGCGGCCTCGACCGCCCGATAAGCCTCGTGCAGCTTGGCCTTCCAGGCGCGGAAGTCCGGCTGCTCCGGCAATTTGCGCGCGGCGCGAAGCTTGTCGAGCACGCTGGAATCATCGGGGTTGGCGTCGAGAAAGGTGCGGTCGAGGTCCCACAGCTGGCGGTAGGAATCATTGTAGAAGGCAAGCCGGCGCTGGCCATCGAACACGGCAACGCCCGAGGAGAGCTGGTCCAGCGTACGGCGATGCGCCTCCGCCATCCGCACCAGCGCCGAGCTCAAGGCATCCGCCTCGCTGGCATCGATGGCAACGCCGACATTGCCGCCACCGACATTGACGGCGCGCACATCATAGATGCGCCGCTCGCCGCCGATCACGATCGGCAGCCGCGAGGTGAAATTGGCCGCTTCCTTCAGTCCCCGCTCCATCGCGGTGCGGTCGGCGCTGTCGAGCAGCTCGAGCTTGCGCTCCTGGGCGTCGGTGATGCTCGCCGCCTCGGTCGCACGGACATAGGCGGGATTGGCATAAGCCAGCGCGCCGTTCTCGCCCTTGGCCCAGATCGGCCAGGGGGCGGCGGTCGCGAAGCCGCGCAACATCTCCGTCTCGTCGGAAAGTGCCTTGTAACGCAGATTGGTCTCGGCCAGATCGCGGCGGAGCCCCGAGAGTTCGCGAATCCTGACGATGGCTTGGCCACCGATGGCGCGGCCGATGGCCTCCAGCGTGTGGCCATGCGCGGTGGTGAGCGTCAGCTGGAACCCGTCGCCGCGGTCGCGCAGCGCATCGACGGCGTGATCCATCTGCAGCGCCGGTTCCGGCGGCAACCAGGTTCCAAACGCGAGCACGCGCTGCGGAGAGGAGTCGCGCGGCAGCACCATGGAGATGTCACCGGAGATCTGCGCGCGATTGTCGCCGGCCGGCCAAGAGATCAGGATCTGCGGCTCGGCGAACAGCAATGCGCCGAAGCGGTCGGCCTGGAGCTGGAGTTCCCCGATCCGGGCGCGCAGCCGCGCCTCGTTCTTCGCCGTGCGCACGCGCGTGCGCATCAGGAGGATCGCGGCGACCACCGAGAAGCCGAGCAAGGCCAGCGCGGTGGCCAGCACCGCGAGCTCCTGCCGGTTGAAATCCAGCAACGTTGAGAGTGTGTCGACGAGGTCGGCGGCCTCAGCCGGCGCAGCCGGCAGCAGCGCCGCGAGAGCGCTTCCCAACAAGCCGTTGCGCACCAGCGATGTGCACGACAGCAGCGTCCGACGCATCGACACGATCACGCCTGACATAGTTGCCCCAAGATCGCACGAATTTGCGCGCGGCGACCCCCGTCGCGCGCGAATCAAACGACAATACCCTCACCGTGACTCCACCGGTAAGAGTCCAGATCGTGAACGCAACGGCGGTCCCAAAAAAATGCCGAAGGCGGTGTTCCAATTCGCGTAATTCCTCGGGTGATTCGGTGTGTTAGCGGCCGGTCGAGCCGAATCCGCTGGTCCCGCGATCGGTCGCGGACAATGTCGACACGGGAACCAGCGCGGCCTGCACCATTGGCGCAATCACCATCTGCGCGATGCGCTCGCCGCGCTTGACCACGAAGGCGGTCTGGCCGTGGTTGATCAGGATCACCTTGATCTCGCCGCGATAGTCCGCGTCGATCGTGCCCGGTGAGTTCAGCACGGTGACGCCGTGCTTGGCCGCAAGCCCGGAGCGCGGCCGCACCTGCGCCTCGTAGCCGGGCGGCAACGCGATCGCGAGTCCCGTCGGCACCAGCGCGTATTGGCCGGACGCGAGCGTCAGCGGCTCGTTCTCGGGCACCGCCGCCATCAGGTCGAGACCGGCGGCATCATTGGTCTGATAGGCCGGCAGCGGCAGCCCCTCCGCATGGGGCAGGCGTTGCAGTTCGACGGTGACTTTGGTGCTCAAGATGCGGGCTCCCGGGATTTGCCGGTCACGCTCTTTGCGATATGCGCGACCAATCGAATGGCGACCTGTTCCTTGGTCATCGCCGGCCAGGAATCAACTGCAATGTCGCCATCCTTCTCATCGTTCTTCTCACCGCTCTTGCTGATGAGGTGCACGGTGTTGCGGTCTCCGCCCATCACCCCGGTTGCGGGGGAGACGTCGTTGGCGACAATCCAGTCGCAGCCCTTGCGGGCAAGCTTCGACTTGGCGTTGTCGATGAGGTGCTCGGTCTCGGCGGCAAAGCCGATCACCAGTGGCGGCCGCTGGTCGGTCAGCTTGGAGATCGTCGCGAGGATGTCGGGGTTTTCGACCAGCTGGAGCGGCGGCATGCCGGCCGAAGTCTTCTTCAGCTTCTGCTCGCCTTCATTGGCGACCCGCCAGTCGGCGACGGCGGCGGCGAAGATCGCGATGTCAGCGGGGAGCGCGGCCTGCACCTGCTCCAGCATCTGCCGTGCCGATTCCACATGCTTGACTGTCACGCCCTGGGGATCGCTGAGATCGACCGGGCCGCTGACCAGGATTACCTCGGCGCCCGCGGCCTGTGCCGCGGCGGCGATCGCAAAGCCCTGCTTACCGGAGGATCGGTTGGCGATGTAGCGCACCGGATCGATCGGCTCGTGGGTCGGACCAGCCGTGATCAGCACGCGCTTGCCGGCGAGGGGGCGCGGCAACGGCGGCCGCAGCAGTCGCTCGGTGGCAGCCGCAATTTCGATCGCCTCGGACATGCGACCGATGCCGGCTTCACCGGCTTCCGCCATCTCGCCGGAATTCGGCCCGATCAGCATCACGCCGTCGCGTTGAAGTTGCGCGACGTTGCGCCGCGTCGCCGCGTTGTTCCACATCAGCGGGTTCATCGCCGGCGCGAGCAGGACCTTGCGGTTGGTCGCAAGCAGGATGGCGCTGGCGAGATCGTCGGCATGGCCGTTGGCCATCTTGGCCATCAAATCCGCGGTCGCAGGCGCCACCACGATCAGGTCGCACTCGCGCGCCAGCCGGATATGACCGGCGTCGAACTCGCTCTCGGGATCGAACAGGTCGGTGTGGACGCGCTCATGCGAGAGCGCGCTCACGGCCAATGCCGTGACGAATTGTTGCGCCGCCTTGGTCAGCACGCAGCGGACCTCGATCCGCCGCTCCTTGAGCCTGCGGATCAGGTCGAGCGATTTGTAGGCCGCGATCCCGCCGCCGATGATCAGGGTGACGTTGGCCTCGGGGAGGGCGCCGCTGCGCTGGGGCGTGGGGGTGGCGGAAGCCGCGGGCGGCGCCGTGAACGGCGTCAGGGGCTCCTCGCGGCCCTCGATCAGCTCGCCGAGGATGACCCGGACCTCTTCCTCGACCGACCTGCGGTTCCTGGCCGAGCGCAGCCTAAGGTAAGTTTTGATGCCTTCATCGAGCTTGCGAATGGTCAGGCTCGCCATGACACCCCTCCAGCACAAATGATGGCGATGCTATCATTCGCATGATTGCACTGCAATCAAAGATTCCGGACGGCGATCAGGATGCCGATGAAGGTCGCGGCGATGATCCAGAGCGCCACGGTGCGCCAACGGTTCTTGCGGCCTTCGCTGCGGCCCATCGCCGCGATGCTCTCCGGCGACAGCCGGATGCCCTCCCGGGTCATGGTCTCCAGCTGTTCGAGCACCGTAACCGAGCGCGCGGCGATATCAGGCAGGCGCATCAGGATGCGCGCGAGATCGCCGGTGCCGGAGATCGCGCCCTGGACCCGGCCGATCGGACCGAGATTGCGCTCGATCCATTCCCGCACCACGGGGTCGGCGACCTTCCAGATGTCGAGCTTGGGATCGAAGCCGCGTGCCACGCCCTCGACCACCACCATTGTTTTCTGGAGCAGGATCAGCTCGGGCCGCGTGGTCATGTCGAACAGGCCGGTGACCTCGAGCAGCAGCGTCAGCAGCCGCGCCATCGAGATCTCTTCCGCCGTGCGGTTATGAATGGGCTCGCCGATGGCGCGGATCGCTTGCGCGAAGTTCTCGACCGAGTGATGCGCCGGGACGTAGCCTGCCTCGAAATGCACTTCCGCGACACGACGATAGTCGCGGGTGATGAAGCCGAGCAGGATTTCGGCAAGGAAGCGCCGCTCCTTCATGCCGAGCCGGCCCATGATGCCGAAATCAACCGCGACGAGGCGACCGGCGTCATCCAGGAACAGATTGCCCGGATGCATGTCGGCGTGGAAGAAGCCGTCGCGCAGCGCGTGGCGCAGGAAACTCTGAATCACCTTGCGGCCGAGATCGGGCAGGTCGACCTGCGACTCGGCCAGGCGCTTGTGATCGTTCAGCGCGATGCCGTCGATCCACTCCATCGTCAGCACGTTGTGCGTGGTGCGGTCCCAGTCCACGGTCGGTACGCGGAAATCAGGATCGTCGCGCGTGTTCTCCGCCATCTCCGACAGCGCCGCGGCCTCGAGGCGCAGGTCCATCTCCATCGCGACCGAGCGCGACATGGTGTTGATGACCTCGATGAGACGCAGGCGCCGCGCCTCGGACGAATAGGACTCGGCCTTGTATGCGACGAAGAAGAAGTCGGAGAGGTCGCGGCGGAAGCGTGCGGCCACGTTGGGGCGCAGCACTTTCACGGCGACCGCCTTGCGGATGCCATCGCGCAAGACTTCGCCGCGATGCACCTGTGCGATCGAGGCCGCTGCGACCGGCGCACTGAGGCTCGCGAATACGTCCGTCAGCGGACGCTCCAGCGACGTCGCGATCACGGCTTCCGCTTCGACTTGCGAAAACGGCGGCAGGCGATCCTGCAGGCTTTCCAGATCGCGCGCCATGGCAACGCCGACCACATCGGGGCGCGTCGCCAGAAATTGCCCGAGCTTGAGATAGGCCGGGCCCATCCGGGTCAGCGCGCGCGACAGCCGAGGCCCGTCCTTAGGGCCGCCCCGTTCGACGATGCGCGCAAGCTTCAGCGCGAGCTGTCCGGGCGGCGGCACCAGGCTGGGATCGACGGCGCCGAACACGCCCTCGCGCGCGAATACGAACGCGGCGCGCATCAGGCGCGCACTATGGGTTATGGCAGAGATCACAAACGCCAGCCCGAATGCAGTGCGACGATGCCGCCGGACAATATCTGCCAGTTCACGCGGGCGAAGCCGGCATTACGGATCATATCGGCGAAGGCGTTGGGTCTTGGGAACTTGCGGATCGACTCGACCAAATATTGGTAGGACTCGGCGTCACCCGTGATCATGCGGCCGAGCGGCGGGATGACCTTGAACGAGAACAGGTCATAAAGACGATCGAGTCCGGGCATCTCGACGGTGGAGAATTCCAGACAGAGGAAGCGGCTGCCTGGCTTGAGCACGCGATAGGCCTCGGCCAGCGCGAGATCGATCCGAGGCACGTTGCGAATGCCGAAAGCGATCGTATATGCGTCGAAGCTGCGGTCGGCGAAGGAGAGCGCTTCCGCATTGCCCTCGACGAAATCGACCTGGGTCTTGAGATGCCGCTTTGCGGCGCGCTCGCGGCCTACCTCCAGCATCCCGGAATTGATGTCGCAGACGGTGGCATGGAAGCCGGGGCCTGCGGCCTTGGCGGCGCGGAACGAGATGTCGCCGGTGCCGCCGGCAACGTCGAGCAGCGCGAACCGCCGGTCGCCTCGCGGCGGGTCGAGCGCGGTGATCATGATGTCCTTCCAGACCCGATGCAGGCCACCGGACATCAAATCGTTCATCAAATCATAGCGCGACGCCACGCTGTGAAACACATCGTTCACCAGCGTCTGCTTGTCGCCCAGGGGGACGTCCCTGAAGCCAAAATGCGTGGTTTCGCCCGGCCGATCCATTACTCTACTCCACGAGGCGGACCATAGCGCGCCCGCCGCAATGGCGCTATCACACCGCTCTCATAAGGTGAATGCCTGACCATGCCCGAATTGCCCGAAGTCGAGACCGTCCGCCGCGGCCTTCAGCCTGTCATGGAGGGTGCGAAAATCCTGGTCGCGGAGACCCGCAGGCCTGATTTGCGCTTTCCTTTCCAGCCGGACTTCGTGGCCCGACTGAAGGGGCAGGTCGTCACGGGGCTCGGCCGCCGTGCAAAATATCTCATGGCCGATCTCACCTCCGGCGACGTGCTGTTGATGCATCTGGGCATGTCGGGTTCGTTTCGCGTCATCAAGCCGGACAACGAGGCGGCGCCGGGCGAGTTTCACTATCCGCGAGCCAAGGACTCCGCGCACGATCACGTGCTGTTTCGGATGTCCTCCGGCGCCGACATCATCTTCAACGATCCGCGCCGCTTCGGTTACATGAAAGTGATCGCGCGCAGCGCGCTCGACGAGGAGCCGCTGCTGCGCGGGCTCGGGCCCGAGCCGCTTGGCAACGAATTTGACGCCGCGATGCTGGCGCGATCCTGCGCCGGCAAGACCACGAGCCTGAAAGCCGCGCTGCTCGATCAGCGCGTGGTCGCCGGGCTCGGCAATATCTATGTCTGCGAAGCCCTGCATCGTTCGCATCTGTCGCCGCGCCGGATCGCCGCGACGTTGTCGACCAAGGCCGGACAACGCAAGGGCGTTGCCGGGGGCGAGCCGACCGACCATGCAAAGCGATTGGTCGGCGCGATCCACACCGTGCTGAACGACGCCATCAAGGCCGGCGGCTCCAGCTTGCGCGATCATCGCCAGACCTCGGGCGAGCTCGGCTATTTCCAGCACTCGTTCAAGGTCTACGATCGCGAGGGCGAGAAATGCACCACGCCGCGATGTGGCGGCATCGTCAAGCGTTTTACGCAGAACGGCCGGTCGACCTTCTGGTGTCCGAAATGTCAGAAGTGAAAATCAGGCTCGTATCCGAGAGGTCGTAAGTTCAGCGGCGGTGACGAGCCCACCACGACCGTCATTGCGAGCGCAGCGAAGCAATCCAGAAGCTTTCCAACGAAGCAGTCTGGATTGCTTCGTCGCAAAGCTCCTCGCAATGACAGCGGAGATAGAGTTTCCCAAAAACGCGAAGCGAAGCAATCCGGCCGGGCTGGTGGCCGGATTGCTTCGTCGCTAAGGCCCTTCCGGATGGTGAAGGTCCGGCTGCCATCCGAGCGATACCCCCGCTCAGGACGCCAGTATCGTAGTTTCATCGGCGGCCAGCTCGGCGGCGACGTGCAACATTCCGTCCGCGGCCGCGATGACCTGGTCGATCAAGACATTGGTCGTGACGTCGAGCTCGAGCCGGGTCTCAATCCAATGCCAGAGGCCGCGGATCTCCTCGGTCGACTTGCCGTTCGGCGCGAATTCGCTCACCGCAAGGCCGCTGGCGAGCGAGTCCTGGTGATCGTTGCGCATCACGATCAGGGGACGCGCGAGCACCTCGGCGAGATCAAGCGCTGCTTCCTCGGCGAGCGTGTTGGCGGCGTTGTCGATGCGCTGGCCGCGGATCGGGGTTTGGTTCAGCACGAAGCTGTAAGGCCGCTTCCAGGCGCGCGCGACGCTCAGCGTCGAAACGGTCGCTTCGATGTCGGCGACGCTCGGGCGTGCCGGGATCAGGCAGAGGTCGGAATGGCGGATCGCGGCGGTGGTCGCGGCGCTGAGGCCGGCGGCGGTATCGACGATCGCAATCTGGAGACCGCCGTCGGCGAGCATCTTCAGGCGCGGCTCGATATCGGCGGCGTGATAGATCGGCTCGACGACGAGATCATCGGTGGTGCGGCGGCGCTGCCAGTTCGACAGTGTGCCCTGCGGGTCGGTTTCGATCAGGCGAACGGTGAAGCCGGCCTGCTTGGCTGCCAGCGCGAGGCCGATGGCGAGCGTGCTCTTGCCGCTGCCACCCTTTTGGGTGGCCAGTGCGATCGTGTGCATTGAAGATCAATCCTTTGGAGTGCTTGGGTCTCGGGAAACGCCACGCGAACGTGCATCGATCTCGATGCTGAGCTCTTCTCGCTCAGGACGTGCCGGCCCGATCCAAAGGGGATCGCGGAGGTCCGAATCAGCAGTCACGATGATGGCGGAATCGGGAATGCCAACGAATCCGTACCATTACTGGACCCGTACTCGTCCGTGTGCTGTGCTTGCAGCCGTGAATAATAAGGACAAGCGGCATGGGCGGAAACTGGCGCGACCGGACGGCGACGAATTTCGAATGCCAGAAGATGCCGGCGGTATCGAGCCGCGGCATGGTGGTCAGCAACCATCCACTGGCCTCCAGCGCCGGCGCGGAGATGCTGGCCGCCGGCGGCAACGCCATCGACGCCGCGATAGCGACCCTGTTCACGCTGACCGTGGTCGAGCCGATGATGGTGGGCATCATCGGCGGTGGCATGGCGCACATCCGGCTCGCCGACGGCAGCCACCGTTTCATCGACGGACAGAGCACCGTGCCCGCGGCGGTGCTTGACACCAGCTACACCCCCACGCCGGGTTCCGCGCATGATGTGTTCGACACCGTCGGCAATGAAAATCTCAACGGACCAAAGGCGGTCGCCACGCCGGGCTCGCTGAAAGCCTGGTGCGAGACGCTGCGCTGCTTCGGCACCATGAGCCTTGCCGACGTCATGCAGCCCGCGATCAAGCACGCCGCGCGCGGCTATGCGACGACACCCTATCTGCACGAATGCATCACCGAGAGCGCCGCCGAGATGCGCAAGGACAAGCCGATCGCGGCGATCTATCTGCCAGACGGCGAGCCGCTCAAGGTCGGCGAGCGCGTGGTACAGGCCGAGTATGCCGAGACGTTGCGGCATATCGCCGACCACGGCGAAAAGGCGCTCTATGAGGGGCCGCTTGGCGATATCCTGGTCGACTATATGGAAAAGGCCGGCGGCTTCATCCGGCGCAACGATCTCACCAGCTACAAGACCGTCGAACGGCAGCCGATCCGCGCCGATTACCGCGGCTGGACTATCTTTGGCCCGCCGCCGCCCGCGGCTTCCGGCGTGCATATCGCACAGATGCTGAACATCCTGGAAGGCTACGACATCCAAGGCCTCGGCTTCGGTACGCCCGAGACCATCCACTATCTTGCCGAGGTCCTGAAGATCGCATTCGCCGACCGCGCCGCGGCCAGCGGCGATCCTGATTATGTCGGCGTCCCCGTGGAGCGGCTGACCTCGAAGGCCTACGCCGAGGAGCGCCGCGCTGCGATCGATCCGGCACGGGCGCAGAGCTGGGGCGCCGGCGTGTCGCAGCTTGAAGGCGCTCACACCACGCACATGACGGCGGCGGATGCGTTCGGCAACGTGGTTGCGACCACGCAGACCATCAACAATCTGTTCGGCGCCAAGATCATGATCCCGGGCCTGGGCGCCATCGCCAACAACTACATGAACCTGTTCGATCCGCGTCCAGGCCACGCCCTGTCGCTGGCGCCGGGCAAGCGGGTGACGACCTCGATGTCGCCGATGATGGCACTCCGTGATGGAAAGTTGCGCTATGCGCTCGGCTTGCCCGGCGGAAAACGAATCTTCCCGAGCGCGATGCAGGCGCTGCTCAATCTGATCGACCACGGTATGAGCTTGCAGGAAGCAGTCGAGGCGCCGCGGGTCTGGACCGAAGGCAATGCGCTTGAGGTCGAGCAGAGGGTGCCGGAGAGCGTGCGCGCGAAGCTCGCGGAGCTCGGCCACAAGGTGCAGCCTGTCGCGGCAGTCGCCGGCGGCATGAATGGTATCGCCTTCCACGACGACGGCACCATGAGTGGCGCCGCTTGCTGGCGTGCGGACGGCACGCCGGTCGGGATCTCGGGTGGTCTTGCGAAGGCCGGGATCAGGTTCAGGCTGAGCTAGGTCTCATGCCCCGGACGCAGCGCAGCGCTTCTTCAGCGGCGCGCATTTCATGCCGCACCGCGCCCGGGACACGAGAGCTACTTGCGCACGCAGATCACGCGCACGACAGCGGCTTTCGCATCTGTGGACGTTCCGTTCGCCGCGACACCGTTCGCCTTCAGGAAATCGCGCACCGTCTCCGCGGAGACCATCACCGCCTGCGACGCCGGCACCGACGTCGCGGGGCCCGCAACCATCGCCGGCTTCAATAGTGCGATGCCGGCGAACTTGCCGTCGCCGTCGATGGCGGGGCTGCCGGAGAAGCCGACAGACGGTGGCGGTGAGAGTGGGGAATCGCCACCACCGACGGATGCCAGCGTAGCCTTGAGGCTCGACACACCCGCGGCTCCGCCCTGGCTCTGCGGATCCGCGATACCGATGACATCGACACTCGTCTTCGCTGCGCCGGCCGCGAGGTTGAGGGGCTCCAGGCCGCGGGCGCCGTAAATATGCAGCAGCGCGAGGTCGTGTTCCCGGTCCTCGGCGAGACGGTCGGCGCTGCCATAGCCGGCGATCGTGATCGCGAGGCAGCTATCAGTGACGAGGCGGTCCGTGAGGATCGCGCCATCGTCGCTGACGACAATGCCGGTGCCATATTCGACGGTCTTGCGTGGCGGCGGCCCCGCCTGTGGCCCCGACGGAAACGCGTTGAAGGCGCTCGACATCGCGATCACGACCGGCTCGACCGTGTTCTCGGTCGCCTGATCGTAGAGGATCGTCATGATGCGGACCTCGTCACCCCTGGAGGTGCCGCGCAAATAGAATTTCTTCAGGCCCTGCAGACCCGACAGCACGAAGAAGTCGGGCTTTACCACGGTGTAGTCGACCTTGCGACCCGGCTCTTTCTTCTCCGCTTCGGCAAGCTTGGCTGTGGTCGGGTTCGCCTCCTTGCGGCGGCTGAGCAGAACCTGCACCGTGCCAGTGGGCGAGGTCCATTTCGAGCCGTTGGCGTCGGTCGCCTGCTGCGGCACCAGCTTTGAGGGAATGCCGAGCCGCGCGCCGCTGGTCATTTCCGTCACGATCTTCCAGCCGACGCTGTCCTGTTTGCGGCGCGCGGTCTCGGCGAGCGCTGCGCGTTCCTGCGGATTGAGCACGCCGGTCGCCTTGCCGCCCTTGGCCTTCTGATACTCCTTGATGGCCTCGACCAGGCGCGCGCTGACGTCGCCGGTGATGGCGCCGTTATACTGGCCGACCCAGGCGAGGTCGGACTGCAGCGACAGCCGCTCCGCCTGCGCCATGGCATCGGCCGTCGCAGCCGGCGTCTGCAATGCAGGAGGCCGGATCGGAACGGTCTGGACCGGCTTCGGCTTGGTGCCGGGAAGCTGCGGTGTCGTCATCTGGGCGTTCGCGCCTGTCGCAGCCGCAAACATCAGTGTTGCCGCAAGCATCGATCTCATGACAAATCCAGCCCGCCCATTGAACGCAATGCCATTGAAGCACATCTCGTTGGTCGCGAACAATGTTGCGGTGGTTCAGACCGGCAGGAGAGGTCTAGCTCCTCATCCTGAGGAGCCGCGTAAGCGGCGTCTCGAAGGATGAAGGCCGTGCAGCCGCAGCGGGGCCTGCATGGTTCGAGACGGCGCTTCGCGCCTCCTCACCATGAGGAGAGGATCTGGAAGGATAACGATGCTGAGCCCGGACGAACTCGAACGTTATGCCCGCCATATCGTGCTGCGCGATGTCGGTGGCCCCGGCCAGGCTGCGCTGAAGCGGGCCTCCGTGCTGGTGATCGGCGCCGGCGGGCTCGGTGCGCCCGCTTTGATGTATCTGGCGGCCGCCGGCATCGGTACGCTCGGCGTGGTCGATGACGACGTGGTGTCGCTGTCGAACCTCCAGCGCCAGGTCATTCACACCACGCCCGATATCGGCCGGCACAAGGTCGAGAGCGCGGCCGAACGGATCTCGGCGCTCAACCCGCATGTCCGCTTCGTCGGTCACGCCACCTGGCTCAATGCCGACAATGCGCTGTCGCTGATCGGGGACTATGACCTCGTGCTCGACGGCTCCGACAATTTCTCGACCCGCTATCTGGCCTCGGACGCCTGCTTCTTCGCCAAGAGGCCGCTGATCACGGCGGCGCTCGGCACCTTCGATGGCTCGCTGACCACCATCCGCGCGCATGAGACAAACGAGCAGGGCGAATTCAATCCGACCTATCGCTGCCTATTCCCGGAAGCGCCGCCGCCCGGGACCGTGCCGGCGTGCGCGGAAGCCGGCGTCATGGGCGCGCTCGCGGGCGTGATGGGCTCGATGATGGCGCTGGAGGCGATCCGCGAGATCGTCGGCTTTGGCGACGGCCTCGTCGGCCGCCTCCTGATGATCGATGCGCGCGCGATGCGCTTCGAGACGCTGCGTTACGCGCGCGATCCCGCCAATCCGCTCAATGGCGATGGGCCTGTGATCACCGATCTCAGCGCCCATCGCACTTGATTGCAGACGTTATGCTGTGGCCGGCTTCTCGCTGTCGAGATGCGCCATCTGCTCAGCGGCGTAACGCGTGCCGGCAGCGACATCGGGCGGGAAGGCCGTTGCCAGCACGGCGAGATGAGCCGGCGTCAGCGTGACCTTGGCCGCGCCGAGTGCTTCGGTGAGGCGGTTGCGGGTGCGGGCGCCGACCAGCGGCACGATCTGCTTGCCTTGCGCCGCCACCCAGGCGATCGCGACCTGTGCCGGCGTCGCGCCAATCTCAGCGGAGATGGCGCGCAGCTGCTCCACCAATGCGAGATTGGCATCGAGATTCGATCCCTGGAAGCGCGGCGTCATCAGCCGGTAGTCCTTGCCTGTCTTGCCGGAGTCCTTCGACCAATGGCCGCTGATGAGGCCGCGCGCCAACACGCCGTAAGCCGTGATGCCGATGCCGAGCTCGCGGCAGGTCGTCAGGATGTCGCGTTCGATGCCACGCTCGATCAGCGAATATTCGATCTGGAGATCGGCGATCGGGTGCACGGCATGCGCGCGGCGGATGGTGGCGGAGCCGACCTCGGACAGGCCGATATGTTTGATGTAGCCGGCCTTCACGAGATCGGCGATGCCGCCGATGGTCTCCTCGATCGGAATGTTGGGATCGAGCCGCGCCGGACGGTAGACGTCGATGTAGTCGGTGCCGAGCCGCTGCAGCGAATAGGCTAGGAAGTTCCTCGTTGCGGCCGGCCTCGTGTCCATGCCGGTGAATTCGCCGGCAGGACCGCGCAGCGCACCGAACTTGACACTGATCTGCACCTTGTCGCGCGGCACCTCCTTGAGCGCTTCGCGCACCAGCATTTCATTGTGGCCCATGGCGTAGAAATCGCCGGTGTCGACCAGGGTAATGCCGGCATCCAGTGCGGCGTGGATCGTGGCGATGCTCTCGCCGCGATCGGCGGGGCCGTAGACCTCGGACATGCCCATGCACCCGAGACCGAGAGCGGAGACGGTGGGACCGGTCGAACCGAGTTTGCGCTGTTCCATGATGGCTCTCCTCGAAAAGGCGCTGACTGCGCCGCGTGACGAGGCCTGATATGCGCTTGATCGATTGCGCCGATAAGCTGGACAATCGAGAATGGCTTGTTCACATTAACGAACAATGGCTGAGCCCGACCTGCGTGATCTCGACGTCTTCATGGCGGTCGCCCGCACCCGCAATTTCCGGCGCGCGGCGATCGATATTCGCGTGTCGGTGTCGAGCCTTAGCCAGCGATTGCGGGACCTGGAGGAGCGCCTCGGCGTCCGCCTGATGAACCGCACCACCCGCAGCGTCGCCCTGACCGAGGCGGGCGAGCTGCTGCTGTCGCGCGTGGCTCCGGCGCTGCGCGATGTCGGCGAGGCCCTCGATCAGGTCCGGGGCCTGCGCGAGATGGCCTCGGGCCGGCTGCGCATTAACGCGCCGCCACCCGCGGTCGATCTCGTGCTGGCCCCCATGATCGGGCCGTTCCTTAAGGCCTATCCGCAGGTCGACCTCGAGATCGTTTCCGAGAGCGGGTTTGTCGATATCGTCAGCGCGGGCTTCGATGCCGGCGTACGTTATGGCGAGCATCTCGCGCAGGACATGGTCGCGATCTCGCTCAGCGGCCCGCAGAGCTATGTCGTAGTCGCTTCGCCCGATTACCTCGCGCGCCGCGGCAAGCCGGAGCATCCGAAGGATCTGCTCGACCATAATTGCATCCGCGCCCGCTACTCCAGCGGTGTCATGCACGATTGGGAGTTCGAGAAGGCCGGCCAGCTGGTGAAGGTCGATCCGCCGGCAAAGCTGATCTCGACCAACATGGGCCTTTCCATGCGCGCCGCGCTCGACGGCGCCGGCATCTGGGCGACGCTTGATGGTTATGTCGGCGAAGCCCTGAAGTCCGGCGCGCTCGTCAGTCTGATTCAGGATTGGTGCGAGCCGTTTCCCGGGCCGTTCCTGTACTATCCAAGCCGGCGACAAACGCCGCCGGCGCTGCGGGCCTTTATCGATTTCGTTGCCGACTGGCGCAAGCGCGAAACACGCAGCAAATAGACCTCACAGCATGCTCGGCAGCACGCGATCCGGCGGCTTGTGCGCATCGAGGAAGGTTCGGATGTTGATGATCACCTTCTCGCCCATCTCGACGCGGCCCTCGATCGTGGCCGAGCCCATATGCGGCAGCAACGTCACCTTGCCGGCCTTGGCGAGCCGCACCAGCTTCGGGTTCACCGCGGGCTCGTGCTCATAGACATCGAGGCCGGCGCCGCCGATCTCGCCGCCTTCGATCAGCTTGATCAGCGTGTCCTCGTCGGTGACCCCGCCGCGCGCGGTGTTGACGATGTAGGCGTCCTTGCGAATAAGCTTCAGCCGGCGCGCCGACAGCAGATGGTAGGTCGCCGGCGTGTGCGGACAGTTCACCGAGATGATGTCCATCCGTGCCAGCATCTGGTCGAGGCTTTCCCAATAGGTCGCGCCCAGCTCTTCGGCGATCTTCGGCGCCACCGGCCGACGATTGTGGTAGTGGATCTGCAAGCCGAAGGCGCGGGCGCGGCGTGCGACCGCCTGGCCGATGCGGCCCATGCCGATGATGCCAAGGCGCTTTCCGCCGATGCGATGGCCGAGCATCCAGGTCGGCGACCAGCCCGGCCAGGGTTTTCCTTCCGTCAGGATCGAGGCGCCTTCGATCATCCGCCTGGGCACGGCGAGGATCAGCGCCATGGTCATGTCGGCGGTGTCTTCGGTCAGAACTTTCGGCGTGTTGGTGACGGTGATGCCGCGGGCATGCGCGGCCTCGACATCGATGTTGTCGACGCCGTTGCCGAAATTCGCGATCAGTTTCAACCTGCAGTCGGGCTGGTTGACGATGTCGGCGGAGATGTGGTCGGTCACGGTTGGGACCAGCACGTCGGCGGTACGGGCGGCTTCCGCGATCTGCTCGGGCGACATCGGCGTGTCGTCGAGATTGATCCGCGCGTCGAACAGCTCGCGCATCCGGGTCTCGATCGAATCCGGAAGCTTGCGCGTCACCACGACGAGGGGCTTTTTCTTCACCGACATGTCCTGCCCTCATGAGGCGTTGCGAGCCGCCTCTGTCGCCAAAGGCCGGCCGTTGAGGCCTCATTAACCCGGTTGTTCGACACTGCGCTTGCCGTGTCGTCCCCGGCGTTTCCTTCAAGCTCTCCCGACATTTCCGGCCGGAAAATCGGGACAAACCGGTTGTTCAGATGTCCGTCCTCTCTAGCAGAAGGCCGGGCCAAGACAAGAACCACGGGTAAAGGGCTCGGGAACACCCGCGTGGGGCGGGGTCAGGGGCGACAGCGGCCTGGTTTGGGAATTTAGGGCGAGGGACCGGCTCGGCCGGACCTTCGACAGGAGACGGGTTGATGGCGTTGGGGCGTTTTTGTTCGGTGATGGCGCTCGTTTGCACCTGGTTGAGCGCTTCGGTCAGTCCCGGGCATTCGGCAAAGGACAACACCCCTCAGACGGCCTCAGGCCTCCCGGTGCCGCGCTACGTCAGCCTGAAATCGGATCACGTCAACGTCCGCGCCGGCCCGACCAAGGACAACGACGTCGCCTGGGTCTACACCCGTTCCGGCCTGCCGGTCGAAATCACCGCCGAGTTCGAGAACTGGCGCCGGGTCCGCGATTCCGAGGGCGCCGAGGGTTGGGTCTATCACTCGCTGCTGTCGGGCCGCCGTACTGCTGTCGTCACCATGAAGCACAAGGACGAGCTCGCGCCGATCTACGACCGCGCCGATCCCGAGAGCGCGGTTGCGGCCAGGCTCCAGGCCGGTGTCGTCACCCAGGTGAAGAAGTGCACTGCAAACTGGTGCCGCGTCAGCGGTAACGGCTTTGACGGCTGGATCCAGCAGGAGCGCCTCTGGGGCGTCTACTCGGACGAGCAGGTGAATTGATCTGGGCGGGAGCGGAACTGTTGCTCCACCGTCATGCCCGGGCATCCACGCATTTTTCGACGCCTGACCGAATAACGTGGATAGCCGGGACAAGCCCGGCCATGACGATCAAATCAGCAGTTCAGGATAGATCTCAGCGCTTCTTGCGCAACCGTACGACCATGTCGATGCGGGCGATCTCGTAACCCGCGGGCACCTCAGGCATCTTGGACAGCGCCAGATGCGGATCCTCGATGTCGACCAGCTCATGGCTGTTCTCGAGGTAGTAGTGATGGTGGGTCGTGACGTTGGTGTCGAAATAGGTCTTGGTGCCGTCGACGCTGACCTGACGCAGCAGACCGGCATCGGTGAGCTGGTTCAGCGTGTTGTAGACGGTCGCCAGCGAGACCGGCACCTTGGCCAGCGTCGCTTCCTCGTAAAGCATTTCAGCCGTGAGGTGACGTGCACCCTTGCCGAACAGGAGCCAGCCGAGCGCCATGCGCTGGCGCGTGGGGCGAAGCCCTGCGGACTGGAGCATTTCGTTGACGTCGTGCCACGGGCAGCCGGTCAACGCCGGCTGGCGGCCGGACATAAGAGCCGCCGCATGGGCCTCTTCGTCGCGATGGGGCGCGTTATTTTCGTTCATTTCCAGCTTCGGGCACGCGTGAACACTGTCGTTGCCCAACATATATGGAGAGATAGATGCAGATGCAAGTTTCTCGCAACTAGAGCGGTTCTAATCAGGCAGGGAACCGGGGTGGCGGCCCGTCATTTTACCTTCATGAGAGCGCTTTGCTACCCGAAATGGCCTGTGTTAGAGAGCCCGCGGTTCCGCTTAACCCATTTTGGCGCGACCCGGCATTGAGGGCCGCTCGCTATCCATCCAGGGTCCTTCGGTATTCTCGTCTGACAATGGCAACAGATGTCGCCTTTCGAACAGGATGGGGCCCATTTTCGCCGGAAACGCCGCTCAATCGGGGTTTGAACACAAAGGCTTCCGCATGCTGAACAGGCGCAACGGTTACGAATATGAAGATCTGCTGGCATGTGCCCGCGGCGAGATGTTCGGCCCTGGCAATGCGCAATTGCCGCTGCCGCCGATGCTGATGTTCGACCGCATCACGGACATCAGCGAGACCGGCGGCGAATTCGGCAAGGGGGTGGTGCGCGCCGAGCTCGACGTGAAGCCCGACCTCTGGTTCTTCGGCTGCCACTTCAAGAACGATCCGGTGATGCCCGGCTGCCTCGGGCTCGATGCGCTGTGGCAAATGGTCGGCTTTTATCTGGGCTGGAGCGGCGGTGAAGGTCGCGGTCGCGCGCTTGGCCTGAACGAGCTGAAGTTCAGCGGCCAGGTGCTGCCGGAGGCCCGCAAGGTTGTGTACAACATCGATATCAAGCGCGTGATGCGTTCAAAGCTGGTGCTCGGTATCGCCGACGGATGGCTTTCGGTGGATGACCAGATTATCTATCGCGCAAAGGATTTGAAGGTCGGCCTGTTCAAGCAGGGCACGAGCCTGGGCTGAGCGCATCACCACGAAGACAACGATTGAGGCGAGGCTGTCATGAGGCGGGTTGTGGTCACCGGGATGGGCATTGTCTCCTCCATCGGAAACAACACCCAGGAGGTGCTTGCGAGCCTTCACGAGGCGAAGTCGGGCATTTCGCGGGCTGAAAAATATGCCGAGCTCGGCTTCCGCTCCCAGGTGCAGGGTGCGCCGACGCTCGATCCTTCGACGGTGGTCGACCGCCGCGCCATGCGTTTCCTCGGTCAGGGCGCGGCGTGGAATCACGTCGCGATGGAACAGGCGATCCAGGATTCCGGTCTTTCGCCCGACGAAATTTCCAATATTCGCACCGGCATCATCATGGGCTCCGGCGGTCCGTCGGCGCGCACCATCGTCGAAGCCGCCGACATCACCCGCACCAAGGGACCGAAGCGTGTCGGGCCGTTTGCAGTGCCGAAGGCGATGTCCTCCACGGCCTCCGCAACGCTTGCGACCTGGTTCAAGATCAAGGGCGTGAACTATTCTATCTCGTCGGCCTGCGCGACGTCGAACCATTGCGTCGGCAATGCCTATGAAACGATCCAGATCGGCAAGCAGGACGTCATCTTCGCCGGCGGCTGCGAGGAGCTGGACTGGTCGCTGTCGGTGCTGTTCGACGCCATGGGCGCGATGTCCTCGAAGTACAACGACACGCCTGCGACGGCCTCCCGTCCCTACGACGTCAACCGCGACGGCTTCGTGATTGCCGGCGGAGCCGGCGTGCTGGTGCTGGAAGAGCTCGAGCATGCCAAGGCGCGGGGCGCACGCATTTACGGCGAGATCGTCGGCTATGGCGCGACGTCCGACGGCTACGACATGGTCGCACCATCAGGTGAGGGCGCCGAGCGCTGCATGCGCATGGCGATGTCGACCGTGAAGACCAAGGTCGACTACATCAATCCGCACGCGACATCGACCCCGGCCGGCGATCCGCCGGAGATCGACGCACTCCGCAGGGTGTTCGGAAGCGGCGAGAAGTGCCCGCCGATCTCGGCGACCAAGGCGCTGACCGGTCACTCCCTGGGCGCAACCGGCGTGCAGGAAGCGATCTATTCGCTGCTGATGATGAACAATGGTTTCATCTGCGAGAGCGCCCACATCCAGGAGCTCGACCCCGTGTTCGCCGACATGCCGATCGTGCGCAAGCGCATCGACAACGTCAAAATCGGCACCGTGCTGTCGAACTCCTTCGGCTTCGGCGGCACCAACGCCACGCTGGTGTTCAGCCGGCTGGATGCGTAATTTTGGCACGCTGTCATGCCCCGCGAAGGCGGGCATCCAGCACGCCGCAACTTCTCGATTTGCAGTAATCGCCTCGAAATACTGGATCGCCTGCCCCAGTGCGCAAGTGCGCGCAAGGCGGGCGATGACGCCGGAATAATGGGAGCTATCAGGCAATGGAAGGTTTAATGAAAGGCAAGCGCGGTCTGATCATGGGCATCGCCAATGATCATTCGATCGCCTGGGGCATGGCGAAGACGCTGCATGCCCACGGCGCCGAGCTTGCCTTCACCTTCCAGGGCGAGGCGCTGGGCAAGCGTGTTAAGCCGCTGGCGGAGCAGCTTGGCGTCGACATGGTGCTGCCCTGCGACGTCGAGGACATCGCCAGCGTCGACGCCACATTCACGGCCTTGCGCGAAAAGTGGGGCCGGCTGGATTTCGTGATCCACGCGATCGGCTTCGCCGACAAGAACGAGCTCAAGGGTCGCTACGCCGACACCAGCCGCGAGAATTTTTCGCGCACCATGGTGATCTCCTGCTTCTCCTTCACGGAAGTGGCAAAACGCGCCGCCGAGCTGATGACGGAGGGCGGCAGCATGATCACGCTGACCTTCGGCGCCTCGGAACGCGCGATGCCGAACTACAACGTGATGGGCGTGGCCAAGGCGGCGCTGGAAGCCTCGGTGCGCTATCTCGCCTCGGATTTCGGACCGCGCGGCATCCGCGTCAACGCGATCTCCGCCGGCCCGATCCGCACGCTCGCCGGCTCCGGCATCGGCGAGGCGCGCGCGATGTTCGCCTTCATGCAAAAACATTCGCCGCTCCGCCGGGGCGTGACGCTCGACGAGCTCGGCGGCTCGGCGCTGTATCTGTTGTCGGATCTCTCCGGCGGCGTGACCGGCGAGATCCACTATGTCGATTCCGGCTACAACACCGTCCTGATGCCGCGGCCGGACGATTTGAAGGCGCAGGATTAGCTCTCGTAGAGTGGGCAAAGGCGCGCAAGCGACGTGCCCACGATTTCTCAATAATCGAGACCAGTTCCTGCTGCGAAGGACGTGTCGATCAGCGCGCGTCGCTGTTGCGCGCCGCTCGTTGAACCCCGATCAGCAGCGGCAGCGTCTTGTCGAGGCTTTCCGTCAGCATGGCACGCACGTCGTCGCGCAGTGCGGGATTGTCGGCGGCATCTTCAGGGCGGGTTGGAAACGATTCTGCGGGTAGTTCGCGATAGGGGCCGCCGATTTGCACGCCCAGGAGCCTCTGCACCATAAGGGAATGATGCGTGTTGATCAGCGCAGAACTCTGTCTGACAACGGAGAAGTCGCGCCCATCGAAGATGCGGACAAACGCCAGGGCGTAGAGATAGATGCGACGCCCGAGCACCACATCATGGTTGAGGATGCCGAAGCCGCGGACCGTATAGTTGGATGACCCGAAAGGGCTGATTGAATTGAGGATCTGGATGTAGTGCCGGCAATTCGTTCCTTTCACGACGTCGCGCATGTATTGGGCCAGCTCCGCATTGAGATCGCGGAACAACCTGTCCTTCAATGTGTCCTTGGACTCATCGCGGGGAGGAAATTTCGCCGGGTTGTAGGGGATTCTCAGAACGGACACGCCGGCAGGGATCGTGGCGCGAATCCGCGCGAAGATCAGATCATTGAGTCCCCAGCCCGGGATCGGGACGACCGTCTTCTTGTGCTGAAATACGGTCAGGCCGGTCGTCAGCACGGTGAACTCATCGCCGGTGGTGACGACGACACCGAAGTCGCACGGGCCGCCGACCACGGGAGCGGGTTTGCCCGTCGCTTCACGCCGCGTGGTCGTCTTGTTGTTGCTTTGCTTGACGGCTGATCCTGCCGTTTCCGCCCCTGGTGGTACCAATTTGGTCTGCGCCCAAGCAGATGTCGAAAAGCACCACGCGACGGCCGCAAGGACGACGAGCCGGGCCAAAACGTCAAATGCAGCCCAGCCGCAGGAAGCGGACGAGCGATAGTCTTTGTCGCGTCCCCTCGGCAAAGGCGCTTACTCGCCCTTGATATACGCGGGTAGATACCTGTCCAGCTGGGCCGTGAGCAGGCTGCGTGTGCTGTCACGCAGCAATGCACTGCTGGTCACCTGTTCAGGGGTCTTGGGAAATTCGAGATTGTTGAGGATTTGCATATTGTCGTTCTTGTTGGAGAAACTCGAAGCAATCACATCGCCGAAGCTGCGGGTAGGCGCCCGATGGATGTCGAAAGTCCGTCCGTCAAAAACGTTTATGCGGAAATAGGAAACCACGACGCCGCGCCCGGAAGGGCTCGCCCAATTCTTGTAGACCCCGAGGCCCTCGATTGATTGATTGGTGCCATCCACCGAAACGCGGGCTTTCGTGGCTACGACGTAGCGTTCGCAATTTGCAGCTCCGGCGATCTGCCGCACCAGCGCCGTCAGGTCGTCGCGGTCATTGCGGAACAGTTTCGCTTCCGGATGATAGTACGGCCTGAAGGCTCCGCTTGCGTAAGCGACCTTTCGGACAGCCGTGCCGGGAGCCGTGGCGCGAACCCTCGCGACGAACAGATCATCGATACCCCACGTCTCGATCGGCGCCTCCATATACTCGTTGCCGAACATCGTGAGGCCGACATGTTGCACCGAGAACTGGTCTCCGATCGCGGAAATGACGCCGATCTGACAGGGGCCGCTCTCCGCCGCAACTGGCTGTTGTGCAGCCGGTTTGGCCTTCGGCGCCGCCTTCTTGACTGCCTTCTTGGCTGGCGCCGCCGTCTGAGCGGGAGGCGCGGTGGTTGCGGGAGGGGTTTGCGCGGCTGCCGTGGTGAGCAGGGACAGCAACGCGATCAGCGAGACAGCAATTCGAAGCATCGATTCCGGGAGATCAGGGGGCAGGAGGACGGCGGATACGCCACAGTAAATTGGAACCGTGACAACCGCAAGCTGCACCAGGCGACCACTGCCTATCCGGCGGGTCGCTGCCGCCGCCACCGATAATACTTCATCATGAATCCGTTCGACGGCTCGACCTCTTCTTTCTCGAACACAAAGCCCTCGCGCTCGTACCAGCGCCAGGCTCTTTCGTTCTCGCGGATGCAGCGCAGAGACATCTCGTCGGGCATTTGTGTGCGCGTGAAGCCAAGCAATTGGCGGCCGAGCGATTGGCCCTGATAGGCGGGCGCGACGAACAGCATGTCGAGATAGAGTTTTGGCAAATGCAGCGCCAGCATCGCGGCGATCGTGCCGTCGTCGTCGGCGACGAACAGGCTCCAGCCGTCCTCGGTCTCGCGCCGGATCCGTGCACGCAGGTTTGCCAGCAGGAAGTCGCTCGTCTCGCCGAGGCCGGTCGAGACCCAGCTCTCCATCCAGATACGGCCGATCTCGTCGTATTCGTCCGCGCGGGCTGGGCGAATGATGGGATGCGACATCGAGGCCTCAGGTTGGCTTGCTGCGCACGGATGGACGTGCGCGCACCTTGCCCGCCGACAGGCACACCACCTCGGAGATTTGCAGGAGTTGCCGCGCCAGCGGGCTGGTCTTGCGCCAGACCATGCCGATGGTGCGCGACGGCTGCGGGTCGCGGAAGCGCGCGAGCGAGACCGAGGCCGATCGCGTCTCAACTGACACCGCCATCTCGGGGATCAACGTGACGCCGATGCCGGCGCTGACCATCTGGACCAGCGTCGACAGCGAATTGGCATCCAGCATCTCGCGTGGCGGCGCCGATTGCATGTTGCAGAATGACAGCGCCTGATCGCGGAAGCAGTGCCCCTCTTCGAGCAACAGCAGCCGCATCTCGCGCATCATCTCCCGCGACGGTGCCGGCGTTCCCTCATCCGCACTCGGCCGCACCAGCAGGAATTTTTCCTCGAACAGGGCGACCTCGGTGAGCGAGGGCTCGGACACCGGCAGCGCCACGATGGCGGTATCGAGCCGACCCTCCACCAGTTCCTGAATCAGCCGCGGCGTCATCGTCTCGCGCACGCGGATGTCGAGCTCCGGATGCATGCGCGTCAGATTCTTGGTGATCGTCGGCAGCAGATAGGGCGCGATCGTCGGAATCATGCCGATGCGCAGCCGTCCGGAGAACCGGTCCTGCGAGGCGCGGGCGAAATCGCCGAGCTCGTCGACCGAGCGCAAGATGTCGCGGACGCGCTGCGCGAGCTCCTCGCCAAATCGGGTCAGCGCCACCTGCCGGGCGCTGCGCTCCAGCAGCAGACCGCCGAGCGCCTCCTCCAGCTCCTTGATCTGCATCGACAGGGCAGGCTGCGAGATCGAGCAGGACTCAGCCGCGCGGCCGAAATGACTGTGACGGGCCAGGGCGTCGAAATACCGGAGCTGGCGCAGCGTGAGGTTTAGCATCAGAAAATCTTATCGCTGCGATCATTAAAGTCAACTTCCCCTGATCGAACGTGAAGCTTAGAGTGTTTCTACCTGGTCAAAGGCGCGAGTTCGACGCCACCAGAGGAGGTATTCATGGACGACACTTCAAAGTGCCCGTTTTCGGGTGGAAAACGTGTGCCGGCGAACCGCGATTGGTGGCCGACCCAGCTCAGCATCGAGATGCTGCACAAGAATTCCGCCAAGTCCGACCCGATGGACAAGGACTTCGACTACGCCAAGGAATTCAAGTCGCTCGACCTGAACGCGGTCATCAAGGACCTGACCGCTCTGATGACGGAATCGCAGGAATGGTGGCCCGCCGACTTCGGTCACTACGGCGGCCTCATGATCCGCATGGCCTGGCACAGCGCGGGCACCTACCGCACCACCGACGGTCGCGGTGGCGCCGGCGCCGGACAGCAGCGTTTCGCGCCGCTCAACAGCTGGCCCGATAACGCAAATCTCGACAAGGCACGCCGTCTGCTCTGGCCGATCAAGCAGAAATACGGCCGCAAGATTTCCTGGGCCGATCTGATGGTGCTGGCGGGCAACGTCGCGCTGGAGTCGATGGGCTTCAAGACCTTTGGCTTTGCCGGCGGCCGCGTCGACGTCTGGGAGCCGGAAGAGCTCTATTGGGGTCCGGAAGGCACCTGGCTGGGCGATGAGCGCTACAGCGGCGAACGCCAGCTCGCCGAGCCGCTCGGCGCGGTGCAGATGGGCCTCATCTACGTCAATCCGGAAGGCCCGAACGGCAAGCCGGATCCGATCGCCGCGGCCAAGGACATTCGCGAGACCTTTTTCCGCATGGCGATGAACGACGAGGAAACCGTCGCACTGATCGCCGGCGGCCACACCTTCGGCAAGACCCACGGCGCCGGCGATCCGTCGCTGGTCGGACCGGAGCCGGAAGCGGGCGCGCTCGAAGATCAGGGCCTCGGCTGGAAGAGCAAGCACGCGTCGGGCATTGGCGGCGATTCCATCACCAGCGGTCTCGAGGTGACCTGGACCACGACGCCGACGAAGTGGAGCAACAACTTCTTCGAGAACCTGTTCAAGTACGAATGGGAGCTGACTAAGAGCCCGGGCGGTGCGCAGCAGTGGACGGCCAAGGGCGCCGAGGCGATCATTCCCGATGCCTTCGACAAGTCCAAGAAGCATCGGCCGACGATGCTGACGACCGACCTCTCGCTGCGTATGGATCCGGCCTATGAGAAGATCTCGCGCCGCTTCCTCGAGAATCCCGATCAGTTCGCGGACGCCTTCGCCCGTGCCTGGTTCAAGCTCACCCATCGCGACATGGGTCCGGTGGTGCGCTATCTCGGTCCGCTGGTGCCGAAGGAAACCCTGATCTGGCAGGATCCGATCCCTGCTGTGAATCACGAGCTGGCCAGCGAGCAGGATATCGCCTCGCTGAAGACCAAGATCCTGGCCTCGGGTCTGTCGGTCTCGGAGCTGGTCTCGACCGCCTGGGCGTCGGCCTCGACGTTCCGCGGCTCGGACAAGCGCGGCGGCGCCAACGGCGCGCGTATCCGCCTCGCCCCGCAGAAGGATTGGGAAGTGAACGAGCCGGCTCAGCTCTCGAAGGTCCTGGGCAAGCTCGAAGCGATCCAGAAGGACTTCAACGCGTCATCCGGTGCGAAGAAGGTCTCGCTGGCGGACCTCATCGTGCTCGGCGGCACCGCCGCGGTCGAGAAGGCCGCCAAGGATGCCGGCGTCGACGTCAAGGTCGGCTTCACGCCGGGCCGCATGGATGCCTCGCAGGAGCAGACCGACGCCGCTTCGTTTGCTCCGCTGGAGCCGCGGGCCGATGGCTTCCGCAACTTCATCGGCAAGCGGCAGCAGTTCATGATGCCCGAGGAGGCTCTGGTCGATCGTGCGCAGCTGCTCCGGCTTACCGGCCCGGAGATGACGGTGCTCGTCGGCGGTCTGCGCGTGCTCGGTGCCAATGCGAACGGTTCGAAGAACGGCGTCCTCACCTCGAAGGTGGGAACGCTGAGCAACGACTTCTTCGTCAACCTGCTCGACATGAGCACGCAGTGGACGCCGGCCGGCACCGACGGCACCTATGAGGCCCGCGACCGCAAGACCAACGCGGTCAAGTGGACCGGCACGCGCGTCGACCTGATCTTCGGCGCACACTCGCAGCTTCGCGCCTACGCAGAGGTCTATGCCACGTCGGATTCCAAAGAGCAGTTCGTCAAGGACTTCGCCAAGGCCTGGACCAAGGTGATGAACCTCGATCGCTACGACATCGCGGCCTGATTCCAAAGTTCGGCAAGCGACAAACAAAAAGGGCGGCCGCGAGGCCGCCCTTCGTGTTTCTGGCAGGTAGCGAGATTTACTCGCCGGCCGCTTCGCGCGCGGGCTGCTGGCTCTCGCCCTTGCCCTCGAGGTCTTCGCCGGTCTCCTGGTCGACCACCTTCATCGACAGGCGGGTCTTGCCGCGGTCGTCGAAGCCGAGCAGCTTGACCTTGACCTTGTCGCCTTCCTTGACGACGTCGGAGGTCTTCTGCACTCGCGCCGAGGCGAGCTGGCTGATGTGGACAAGGCCGTCCTTGGAGCCGAAGAAGTTCACGAAAGCGCCGAACTCCATCACCTTGACGACGGTGCCGTCATAGATCTGGCCGACTTCCGGATCGGAGGCGATCGACTTGATCCACTTGATCGCGGCCTTCATCGCCTCGCCGTCGCTGGAGGCGACCTTCACGGTGCCGTCGTCCTCGATGTTGACCTTGGCGCCGGTCTTCTCGACGATCTCGCGGATCACCTTGCCGCCGGTGCCGATCACTTCGCGGATCTTGTCGGTGGCGATCTTGAAGGTCTCGATGCGCGGCGCGTATTCGCCGAGCTCGGCGCGGGCGTTGGTGAGCGCCTTCGACATCTCGCCGAGGATGTAGATACGCCCATCCTTAGCCTGACCGAGCGCGACCTTCATGATCTCCTCGGTGATGCCCTCGATCTTGATGTCCATCTGGAGCGAGGTGATGCCCTGCTCGGTACCGGCGACCTTGAAGTCCATGTCGCCGAGATGGTCCTCGTCACCGAGGATGTCCGAGAGAACCGCGAAGCGCTTGTCTTCGAGGATCAGGCCCATTGCGATGCCCGCGGTCGGCCGCTTCAACGGCACGCCGGCGTCCATCAGCGCGAGCGAGGCGCCGCAGACCGATGCCATCGACGAGGAGCCGTTGGATTCGGTGATCTCCGACACCACGCGCGTGGTGTAGGGGAATTCGTGGTGCGGCGGCAGCACCGGGTGGATCGCACGCCAGGCGAGCTTGCCGTGGCCGATCTCGCGGCGCTTGGTACCGCCGAGGCGGCCGGTCTCACCGACCGAGTAGGGAGGGAAATTGTAGTGCAGCAGGAACGTCTCTTTGTACGTTCCCGACAGCGCGTCGATGTACTGCTCGTCCTCGCCGGTGCCGAGCGTGGTCACGACCAGCGCCTGGGTCTCGCCGCGGGTGAACAGCGCCGAACCGTGGGCGCGGGGCAGCACGCCGACTTCGGCGACGATGTTGCGCACGGTCTTGGAATCGCGGCCGTCGATGCGCTTGCCGGTGTCGAGAATGTTCCAGCGAACGATCTTGGCTTCGAGCTCCTTGAACACGCCGCCGATGCGCAGCTTGTCGTATTTCGGCTCTTGGCCTTCCGGGAAGTAGTGCGCGATCACCTTTTCCTTGACCTTGCCGACCGCGGCGTAGCGATCCTGCTTGACCGGAATGGCGTAGGCGGCGCGCAGTTCCTGCTCGACCATGCCGAGCATTTCCTTTTCGAGCGCCGAATTGTCGATCGCGGTGACCTCGCGCGGCTCCTTCGCGGCCTTTTCGGCGAGCTCGATGATCGCGTTGATCACCGGCTGGAAGTGGCGGTGACCGAACATCACGGCGCCGAGCATGATCTCTTCGTTCAGCTCCTTGGCTTCCGATTCCACCATCAGCACGGCGTCCGCAGTGCCGGCGACGACGAGGTCGAGCTGAGTGTCGACCATCTCGTCGAGCGTCGGGTTGAGGATGAACTCGTCATTGGCGAAGCCGACGCGCGCGGCGCCGATCGGGCCCTTGAAGGGAGCGCCCGACAGGGTCAGCGCAGCCGATGAGGCCACCAGCGCGACGATATCGGGATCGTTCTCCATATCGTGCGAGAGCACGGTCACGATCACCTGGGTCTCGTTGCGCCAGCCGTCGACGAACAGCGGACGGATCGGACGGTCGATCAGGCGGGAGACCAGCGTTTCCTTCTCGGTCGGACGACCCTCGCGCTTGAAATAGCCACCGGGAATGCGGCCGGCTGCGTAGGTCTTCTCCTGGTAGTCGACGGTCAGTGGCAGGAAGTCGACGCCTTCACGCGGTGACTTCGCGGCAACGACGGTGGCGAGCACCACGGTCTCGCCGTAGGTCGCGACGACGGCGCCGTCGGCCTGGCGGGCGATCTTGCCGGTTTCAAGCTTGAGAGGGCGTCCACCCCAGTCGATCTCGACTGAATGCTTATTGAACATAGAGGTCTTCTTTCATGGGTTCTCGAAAGAAGGACGGGTCGAAAAACAAAAACCATGCGCAAGATTGCGGGACGTTGATCGAAGCGGGCGATCAGCGTCCTGCGATCCTGCCATGGTTTTTGGATTTCGGATGGCGTCCATCCCTTCGGGTCATACGGGCGCCTTGCCCGTTGTGCCCAGCCGCCGGATTGCTGCTGGACTGTCAGTCGGCACGAACGCGAACACCGAAGCGCGGTGTTCGCCCATCATGCCCGGATGCTCGCCGTCAACGGCTCGCATCCGACGCGCACGCAGCCTCGACGAAAAACCTTTAAACAAACGCTTTCGTTCGAAATCACGCGCGAAAACGCGCGCCGGTTGGCGCGCGCAAGAACTCTTAACGACGAATGTTGTGCTTCTCGAGCAGCGCCTTGTAGCGCGCCTCGTCCTTCTTCTTCACATAGTCGAGGAGCGAGCGGCGGGTCGAGACCAGCTTCAAGAGACCGCGACGCGAATGATTGTCCTTCACGTGGGTCTTGAAATGGTTGGTGAGGTTGGCGATGCGTTCCGACAGGATCGCGACCTGAACCTCTGGCGAGCCGGTATCGCCGGCCTTGTTGGCATTCGTCTTGATGACTTCCGCTTTGCGTTCTGCGGCAATCGACATCGTCAATTTCTCTCGTTGCGATCGGCGCTGGCAGTCAGGCCGGTCAGGTTGAACACACGCTTGGGGATGATTTCGCCATTGCCGACTTCGGCAAGCGCGAGAAGCCGGCCTGCCACCGTGACATAGACTGTGCCGCTACAAGTGGGCGCATCCCGTCCGCGCAACAAAACGGCCTGGCCCCGATGGAGCCTTGCCGCATCAGCCCGAGTGACGGCCAGTGCCGGGATGTCGTCCAGCGCGGTCTCAACGGGCATAAGCGCGTCGGCGAGGCTACCCTCGCCGGACGCGGCTCTATCGCACAAAGCCTCCAGCTGATCCAGCGGAATCATGTCGTTCTCGCCAAATGGGCCGACCAGGGTCCGCCGCAGTGCGCAGATATGGCCGTAAGTGCCGAGAATCCGGCCCATATCGCGGGCCAGCGCGCGGACATAGGTGCCCTTGCCGCACTCGGCCTCGAACACGGCCCGGTCGCTATCCGGTTGATCTACAAGGCTTAATCGGTGAATCTCGACCGGGCGCGAGGCCAGTTCCACGATCTCGCCGTCGCGGGCGAGGTCGTAGGCGCGCTCGCCCTGGACCTTGATCGCGGAATAGCGCGGCGGGATCTGCTGGATCACCCCGGTGAAACGGGGCAGCAGGGCCTCGATGGCCTCCCGAGTCGGGCGCTGGTCCGAGGTTGCGGTCGCCCGGCCCTCGATGTCGTCGGTGTCGCGCTCCTCGCCCCAGCACACCGTGAACCGGTAGCGCTTGCGGCCGTCCATGACGAAGGGGACGGTCTTGGTGGCCTCGCCGAGCGCGATCGGCAGGCCGCCGGAGGCCAGCGGATCTAGCGTGCCGGCATGGCCGGCGCGTTTGGCGTTGAACAGGCGCTTGAGCACGGCAACGGCCTGCGTCGAGGTCATGCCGATCGGCTTGTCGAGCACGACCCAGCCGTGGACGTCGCGACGGTCGCGGCGCGGCTGGTTGCCCTTCTGCTTGTTGGCGCGCGGATCGTTGTTGACGCGGCGCGGCTCTTGAGCGGGCTGAGAATTGCCGCTCATGTCCGCAAAATTATTCTTCTGCACGTCGAGCTGATCGGCCTCTTCGCCGCCGATCGTGCCGTGAGCCGGGTCCATCGTCATCGTTCTTCTTCCCGATCCGTATCCGGATCCTGTTCCAGGTCCTTCTGCACCGCGGGTGTTCGCAAAAGCTTCTCGATCCGTTCCGCTTCGTCGAATCGTTCGTCGACGCGGAAGCGAAGGTCAGGTGCAAATTTCAAGTTAACGCGCCGCGCGACCTCGCCGCGCAGGAATTTCTTGTTGCGCTCGAGCGCAGCGAGGACGATCTCGGTGTCGCGGCCACCGAGCGGCATCACGTAGACTGTTGCGAGCTTCAGGTCGGGCGACATCCGCACCTCCGGCACGGTGATGATGTGACCTTCGAGGTCAGCATCATGCACGCTGCCTTGCGCCAGAATCTCGGCTATCGCATGGCGAACCTGCTCGCCGACCCGCAACTGACGTTGCGAGCCGCCAGACGCGGAACTCTTTTTTTGATGATGGCGGGGCATGGTCTGAAAATCACCTCGTCATGCCCGCTTTTGGGACACGGGCATTGTCATTTGTCTTGCTGAAACGAAGAGGGGTGGATGGCCGGAAAAAATCCGGCCATCGTACTCCCGCAATTCAGTTCAAAAAAGATCCAGGCGCTTCGGTAAGATTTGGACTTACAGGGAGCGCTGGATCGTCTCCACGCGGTAACACTCGATGACGTCACCGGCGCGCATGTCGTGATAGTTCTCGAAGGCCATGCCGCATTCCTGACCGGACTGGACTTCCTTCACTTCGTCCTTGAAGCGCTTCAGCGTCGACAGCTTGCCTTCGTGCACGACGACGTTGTCGCGGATCAGGCGCACGTTGGCGCCGCGTTCCACGGTGCCGTCGGTGACGCGGCAGCCGGCGACCTTGCCGACCTTGGAGATGTTGAAGATCTCCAGGATCGCGGCATTGCCGAGCATGGTTTCCCGCAGGGTCGGCGCGAGCAGGCCGCTCATGGCCTTCTTCACGTCGTCCACGAGGTCGTAGATGATGTTGTAGTAGCGGATCTCGATGCCGTTGCGCTTGGCGGCCGCAGCGGCCTCCTTGTTCGCACGAACCGAGAAGCCGATGATCGCGGCGTTGAAGCCCTCCGCGAGCGTCACGTCCGATTCCGAGATGCCGCCGACACCCGCATGCAGGATGCGCGCGGCGACTTCGTCGGTGCCGAGCTTCTCCAGCGAGCCGAGGATCGCTTCCAGCGAGCCCTGCACGTCGGCCTTGATGATCAGCGGGAATTCCTTGCGGCCCGCCGTCTTCAACTGCGACATCATCTGCTCGAGCGAGCCGCGCATGCCGGAGATCGAGGCAGCCGCGTTCTCGCGCTTCTGGTGCGCGCGGTAGCTGGTGACCTGGCGGGCGCGGGCTTCGTTCTCGACCACGGCGAGACGATCGCCGGCTTCCGGCGGACCGTTGAAGCCGAGCACCTCGACCGGCACGGATGGACCTGCCTCCTGCACCGTCTCGCCCTGATCCGAGATCAGCGCGCGGACGCGGCCCATTTCGGCGCCGGCGACGATGATGTCACCGACACGGAGCGTGCCGCGCTGGACCAGAACGGTCGCGACCGGACCGCGGCCACGATCGAGCTTGGCTTCGATCACGGTGCCTTCGGCCGGACGATCCGAATTGGTCTTGAGGTCGAGGATGTCGGCCTGGAGCGCGATCATCTCGAGCAGCTTGTCGAGATTCGTCTTGTTCTTCGCCGACACTTCGACATCGACGACTTCGCCGCCGAAGGATTCGACCTGCACCTCGTGCTGGAGCAGCTCGGTGCGCACGCGCTCGGGCTTGGCGTCGGGCTTGTCGATCTTGTTGATGGCAACAATGATCGGCACCCGCGCCGCCTTGGCGTGGTTGATGGCTTCGATCGTCTGCGGCATCACGCCGTCGTCGGCCGCAACCACCAGCACGACGATGTCGGTCACCTTGGCGCCGCGCGCGCGCATCGCGGTGAACGCGGCGTGGCCGGGCGTGTCGATGAAGGTGATCTTCTTGCCGCTTTCGGGCGACAGCACCTGATAGGCGCCGATATGCTGGGTGATGCCGCCGGCTTCGCCGGAGACCACGTTGGCATGACGAAGCGCATCGAGCAGCGAGGTCTTGCCGTGGTCGACGTGACCCATCACCGTCACCACCGGCGAGCGCGGCTCGGTGTCGGTCGAATCGTCGATGGCGTCGAACAGGCCTTCTTCAACGTCGGACGCGGCAACGCGCTTGACGGTGTGACCAAGCTCCTCGGCGATCAGCTGCGCAGTGTCGGCATCGATCACGTCGGTGATCTTGTGGATCGCGCCCTGCTTCATCAGCATGCGGATGATTTCCACCGCGCGCTCCGACATGCGGTTGGCGAGCTCCTGGATGGTGATCGCTTCCGGAATGACCACCTCGCGGATGAGCTTTTCCTTCGGCTCGTTCGCGGCATGGCCCTTCAGGCGCTGGGTGCGGCGGCGGAACGAGGCGATCGAGCGCTCGCGGACGTCGTCGGCATTGAAGGCGGTGACGACCGTCAGGCGGCCGCGCTCCTTCTGCGGGCCGGGCTTGTGGGTGGGCTTGGGAGCGACCACAGGCCGCGCAGCGCCGCCGGGGCCGCGACGGATCTGGCGCGGACCGTCGTCCTCGTCCGGTCCGGCTGCGACGGCGGGGGCGCGGCCCACCGGGCCTCCCGGCCGCTGCGTGGTCGTTCCGGGTCGCGCGGTCGTTGTTCCCGGGCGTGCCGTGGTGGTTGTGCCGGGTCGCGCCATCGGCGCTCCGGGCCGCGCTGCAGGAGCGGCCGAGGTCCCCGTTGCAGGGCGCGCCACAGATTGCGGCTGCTCGCCTTCGCCAAAACGCTTCTTGGCCTCGGTTTCGGCCTTCCGCTTGGCTTCCTCCTCGTGACGGTGACGCTCCTCCTCGGCCTTGCGGCGGGCTTCGGCGGCCTCACGATCAGCACGCTCGGCGCTTTCGCGGACCGCGCGGCGCTGGGCCTCTTCCTCGGCATGGCGGCGCTCTTCGACTTCGCGCACCTTGGCATCGGCCAGCGCGCTGGCGCGGGCGGAACGTTCGTCCTCGGTCAGCGTGCGCAGCACCACGCCGGAGCCGGCGTTGCGCGGCGGCGCGGGGCGTGCCGGGGCAGGCTTGGGCGCGGCGGCCGGCGCGGGCTTCGCCACTTCGGCCACCTGCGGTTCAGGGCTGCCGTCGACACGGCGCTTGCCACGCTTCTCGACCACGACCTGCTTGCTACGGCCATGACTGAAGCTCTGGCGCACGGTGCCCGTTTCGACGCGCGGCTTGAGCGATAGCGTCTTGCTCGGAACGCTCAGCTTCTTGTCGCCAGGGGTCTTGGTATCAACCATTAAGCAGTCCTAATCCTGATCTTGTTGTCTTGTGCGTTGCCGCACCGTGCTATCGGGTGGTCGTTGTCTCTCAGAAATCCTGGCCGGGCTTTTCGGCAGTCCTGTCAGCGTCCGCCATCCGGTATCGGACCAGCATCTGGCTACGTGACAGGAATGACTTGCTCGCCGGGCCCGCGAGCAGGGCAGCATGTATCACATTTGACCGGGTAAGTGCCAAATCCAATTCTGTCGATTTTAGTGCAGTGACGACGGGAATCTCCGGCTTGGCGCCGCGATTTCCCTCATTTTGACGCGCCAGCATGTCCAATTTGCGGATTCCGTCCGCGGCCCCGTCGCTGGCATGGATCAGGACCTCGACCGTACCCTCCCGAAGCGCGCTTTCGACCTTGCCGAAACCGGCGACGATCTGGCGCGCCTTGGCCGCAATCCCAAGGGCTTCGACCACGCTCCGGACCAGGAGCGCCTCGAGGTCGGCGGGAAACGTCTGAGGGATGCGCAGCTCGCGCTTGAAGGCTTTCGTAAAATGGTGACGCCGAACGGCTTCCGCAACCACCTCGCGCGAGGCGGTGACCCACATGCCGCGTCCGGGCAGCTTGCGCTTGAGATCGGGAACTATGTGCCCTTGCGGCGAGACGACGAAGCGGATCAGCTCGTCGATCGGCCGGACCTCGCGGCTGACCGCACACATCCGCACGGTCGCGGACCTTTCGGTCCGCGGTCCATGGTCGAGTTCGGGGTCAGTATCGGCGAGCATCCGGGTGACATCCTCCTTCGCCCTAAGCCGGCTGATCTTCGGTCGCCTCGGCCTCTTCAGCAGGCTTGGCGAGATCGGCCTCGGTGATCCATCCGGCCTTGACGCGGGCCTGCATGATCATCGCTTCAGCATCGTCACGGGAGATCTCCAGGCCATCGAGCGCGCCCGGATATTTGGTCTGCTCGCCGCCTTCCTTGCGCTCGGTCCAGCCGACCAGATCGTCCGTGGCGCAACCGGCGAGGTCGTCGACCGTCTTGATGTCGTTCTCGCCGAACTTCACCAGCATCTTCGAGGTGACGCCGGGCACGTCCTTCACGGCGTCCTCGACGCCGAGTTCCTTGCGCCTGGCCTCGAGCTCGGCTTCCAGCTGTTCGAGATATTCCCGGGCGCGGTTCTGGAGTTCCTGCGCGGTCTCCTCGTCGAAACCTTCGATGCCGGCGAGTTCCTTGACGTCCACCATCGCGAGTTCCTCGACCGACGTGAAGCCTTCGGACGCCAGCAACTGGCCGACCACTTCGTCGACATTGAGCGATTCCATGAAGACGCGGGTGGAGTTCTCGAAGTCGGCCTGGCGGCGCTCCGATTCCTCCTGCTCGGTCAGGATGTCGATGTCCCAGCCGGTGAGCTGCGAGGCCAGACGCACATTCTGGCCGCGGCGGCCGATCGCCAGCGAGAGCTGGTTGTTGGTGTCGGGCACGACGACCTCGATGCGCTCGCGGTCTTCGTCGATGACGACCTTGGAGACTTCGGCCGGCGCCAGCGCGTTGACCACGAAGGTCGCGATGTCGGGCGACCAGGGGATGATGTCGATCTTCTCGCCCTGCAATTCGTTCACCACCGCCTGCACGCGCGAACCGCGCATACCGACGCAGGCGCCGACCGGATCGACCGAGGAATCACGAGAAATCACGCCGATTTTTGCGCGCGAGCCGGGATCGCGGGCGACCGCCTTGATCTCGACGATGCCGTCATAGATCTCGGGCACTTCCTGCGCGAACAGCTTTGCCATGAACTGCGGATGGGTGCGGGAGAGGAAGATCTGCGGCCCGCGGGTCTCGCGGCGGACATCGAAGATGTAGGCGCGGACGCGGTCGCCGTTGCGGAACACTTCGCGCGGCAGCATCTCGTCGCGGCGGATGATGGCCTCGCCGCGGCCGAGATCGACGATCACACTGCCATATTCGACGCGCTTGACGACGCCGTTGACGATGTCGCCGATGCGGTCCTTGAATTCCATATATTGCCGGTCGCGCTCGGCTTCGCGCACCTTTTGCACGATCACCTGCTTGGCGGATTGCGCGGCGATGCGGCCATATTCCAGCGGCGGCAGGGTGTCGGCGATGGTGTCGCCGACCTGGGCACCGGGATTGGCGCGCTGCGCATCCACCAGCGAAATCTGGTTGGAATGGTTTTCGACCGTCTCGACCACCAGCATGTGGCGCGACAGCCGCAGCTCGCCCTTCTTCGGGTCGATCTCGGCGTGAACGTCGGTCTCGCTGCCGTAGCGGGCCCGCGCCGCCTTGGCGATGGCATCCTCCATCGCCGCGATGACGATGCCGCGGTCGATCGATTTCTCGCGCGCAACGGCGTCGGCGATCTGAAGCAATTCAAGTCGATTGGCGCTGACTGCCATGGCTAGTCTCCTTCGTCAGGATCGATTTCGCCCCGTCGCGCGCGTTCGGCGGCCAGGCGATGTTTCTTGGTATTGGTCGGAGCCGGCTTCTTCGTCGCGGCCGGCGTCGGTTTCTTAGTCGGCTTGGTGTTCTTGGTCGTTTTTTCGCTGATGCTGGCGTGCGGCGCCGCCGGCGGCTCGAGGCCGAGATTGCGGCGCATTTCGCGGGCCTGGGCCTTGCCGCGGCGCATGGATTCCGCGATCAGCTCGTCCGTCAGCACCAGCCGTGCCTCGGCGATGTCTTCCATCGTCAGGAGAACGTCGGCAGCCTCGCCCGCCTTGATGTCGTCGCGATGCAGATGCACGCGGTCGCCTTCGACGGGGCCGATCGTGCCGCGGAACCGCTTCCGCCCCTCATGGGCGACAGCCATTTCGACCTTCACCAGATGGCCGGCATAACGCTCGAAATCGGAGCGGCGCACCAGCGGGCGGTCGATCCCCGGTGAGGAGATTTCCAGCCGATAGGCGCGATCGACGGGATCGGCGACGTCGAGCACGGGCGACAGTGCCCGCGAGATCGCCTCGCAATCCTCGATCTGCATCGAGCCGTCCGGCCGCTCTGCCATAACCTGCACGGTGCAGCCGGATTCCCCGGAAATGCGGATCCGCACCAGGCGGTAGCCCATGCCTTCGAGCACCGGCCCCGCGACCGCGGACACCCGCGCCGCGACGCCCGGCTCGACCACGAGCCTCGGCTCGGCCAGCAATTCGGCATCCGTGGAACCAGGGTTCGGTTCGGTCATGTCAGAGGTCAAGGCGCTCGGTATGGTTAAGGCTTGGTTAAGCTTTCAAGCCCGCTTCGGAACTCTCCCGACAGATCGGCGGGCCGCACATCTTCCACCAGGCCGCGTTCAGGTAATAAAAAAGAGCGGGTCCTTTCGGGCCCACTCTCACTACGCGGATCGTATGAGAAGATGAATTGCCGGTGATATAGCCCTTTCCGCCCTCTCGGACAAGGCCCATTGCACGGCGCGCGAGGCTTTTTGCGCCCGCTGTGCGGCCCGCTGGCGCAACGCTTCCTTCACCTCCAAGGCCTAGATTCCCTGATTGTGGGGCGGCTTGGACCAGGGCGTACCCGCGGCGTGCCCCCTACGAGTTTGCGTTTTCATGACCGTTGCCACGTCGCTCATTCCCGGACTGGACGATATCGTCAAACGCGGCGACCCGCGGCGTCGCGGCGAGATCGCGCATGCCATTTCCCAACTGTTCTTTCAGGACGCCGAGAACCTCCGTCCCGATGTCATCGATCTCTTCGACAATCTGCTGATCGATCTCGTCCCGCATGCCGAGCTCGCCTCGCGCGTCGATCTCGCCGAACGCTTCTCGCGCCTGAACAACGCGCCGCGGCGTCTCGTGAGCGAGCTCGCGCGCGAAAACGAAATCGCGGTGGCGGGCCCCGTGCTGCGCCATTCGCCCGTGCTCGACGACGCCGCTCTCGTCGAAATCGCGCGACTGAAGGGCCAGGGACATCTGCTGGCGATGAGCGAACGCCCCACGCTGTCGGCTGTCATCACCGACGTGCTGGTCGAGCGCGGCGATCGCGACGTGGTGCGCCGCGCCGCGGGCAATGCCGGCGCGGTGTTCTCGCTTGGCAGCTATTCGGAGCTGATCAAGCGTGCCGCGCAGGATGGCGTGCTGACGCTCAGGATCGGCCAGCGCAGCGATCTTTCGGGTGAGAACCTGAAACAGCTTCTCGACGGTACGCTCGACGTCATCCGCCGTCGCCTCTCGAGCGTGGTCAATCCCGTGCGCCAGGTCGAGATCACGCGCGCCATGGCGGCCATCGAGGAAGCCACGCTGCCGCCGGGCCCGCGTCGCGATTTCTCGGGAGCGCAACGTACGGTGCTGGCCTTGCATCGCGGGGGCCATCTTGGCGAGAGCGCGCTGTTTGGCTTCGCGAAGGCCTACAAATACGAGGAGGCGATCGCTTCGCTCTCGGCGATGTCCGGAGTCCGCCTCTCGGTCCTCGACCGCCTGATCACGGGCGACCGCTACGATCCAATCCTGGTTCTGGGGCGTGTGCTGAATGTCAGCTGGCCGACGGTGCGGGCGCTGATCCTGATGTGGCACGGCCCGAATCGCACGCCAGCCGATGCCGATCTTGAGCAGGCGCGCGCGAATTTCACGCGCTTGATGCCGACGACCGCCGAGCGCGTCGTGAATTTCTGGCGCAACCGGCAGACGATCTAGACCCGCCTGAACCGCAGATACGCCGCCTTGCGCCCCTCGCGCGTGGCCTTTCGGCCGTAGCGCGTCATCGTGTATCCGGCCCACGGCAGGCGAAAATCATCGGCGCGCTCCGCGAGCCAGACAAAGTCCTGCGAGCGCGACAGATGCGACAGCGTCCAGGCGCAGTAATCGTCGATGTCGCAGACGAAACGAAATTCGGCGCCGGCTTTCAGCACGCGCGCCATCGCGGCGATGGTCCGGTCCTGGACGAAGCGCCGCTTCCAGTGCCGCCGTTTCGGCCAGGGATCGGGATGGATCAGGTCAATCCGCGACAGCGAAGCTTCCGGCAGCCAGGCCAGGAGCTCGGCGGCATCGCCTGCGAACAGGCGGATGTTGCCGATCTCGGCGGCCTCGATCTGCGCGAGGATCTTCGCCATGCCGTTGACGTAAGGCTCGCAGCCAATGAAGCCGGTTGTGGCGAAGGTCTGCGCTTCCGCCGCAAGATGCTCGCCGCCGCCGAAGCCGATCTCGAGCCGCAAATCGTCGGCTGCGGGGGCGAAGATCTCGCGGGCATCCGCCGGTGCTGCGCGGTCGATGGCGAGCGCAAGACGCGGCAGCAGATGATCGATCAGCTCGGCCTGGTGCTGCCTGAGCTTGTGGCCCTTGCGGCGTCCGAAGAAGGCGCGCTCGCTGTCCTCGCGATCCGGATCTGATTTGCGCTCACTCATCGTAGCGTCTGGTAGAGGCGGTGGAGCAGCCGCGCGCGCGGTGCGAGCGACGAGACATAGAGCTGCTCATAATGGGTGTGCGCGCCCTTGCCGTCGACGCCGAGCCCGTCGAGCGTCGCGGTGTGGGCGGCGGTGAAATTGCCGTCCGAGCCGCCGCCGGTGTGAACGTCCACCAGATCGAAGCCGATCTCCGTGGCAACCGTCTTTGCATGTTCGTACAGCGAAGCGCCTGCATTGCTCTTCTCGTAAGGCGGACGATTGAGCCCGCCCGTGACCTTGACGGTGACGCCATCTGTCTTCGATGTCAAAGCGAGGATCTTGCCGACGAATTCATCCGCGTCCTTGAAGCTCGGCACGCGCAGATCGATTTCAGCATAGGCTTCTTCCGGCGTCACGTTGGGCCGCGTGCCGCCGCGCACCACGCCGACATTGACGGTGACGCCGCGCGCCAGATCGTTCATCGCCTCCAGCGCCAGGATGACGTTGGCAAGCTCGCGGATCGCGCTGCGGCCATCCTGGGGCCGCGTGCCGGCATGCGCGGGCACGCCCTTGATGAACACTTCGAATCGCCCGACGCCCTTGCGACCGGTGACGATCTTGCCGCCCTCGCGCGCCGGCTCCGTCACCAGCACGTACTTCGCCTTGCGCCCTTCGGTCTCGATGAGTGCGCGAGAGGTGGGGCTGCCGATCTCCTCGTCCGAAGTGAACAGATGGGTGATGCCGAGCGGCCGGCGATCGGCCGTGGCGCAAAGCGCGCGAAAGGCGTGGTGGGCGATGTAGGCGCCGCCCTTCATGTCGTAGATGCCGGGACCGAACGCGCTGTCGCCTTCGACCTTGAACGGCAGGCGCTCGATGAATCCCATGGGGTGAACGGTATCGAGGTGGCTCAGCACCAGGATGCCCGGCCGGTCCTGGCCCCAGGTCGAGCGCGCCACGAGATGATCGCCGCAACCATCGACACCGGCGATGCGCTCGAGCGTAACAGGGAGATCGCGGTATTGCTCCGCGACCATCGAGACGAGCTTGTTGACCTGTTCAGGCGTGTCCGTTGGCGTCTCGACCTCCACCCAGCGGCGGATGCCATCGAGAATAGTTTGAGAATCGAACCAATTGGAGCTGGCCATGGGCGCATCTGTGCCTTTGAATCGCATCATCAAGGAGGACGCGCATCAAAGCGCGGCCACAAATGACGACATAGGCCAGATTTGACGCAGTCTCAAATCGGATTGAGATGGCGCGTCAGCGCTTGTCGGGGCCTTCGCGGGCCGCAATCTGCTCGACGAGATCGACGATCGAGCGGCGCATCTTCGAATCGGTGATTCGGGTGAACGCCTTGGTCAAAGCGAGTCCTTCGGAAGTCGCGAGGAAATCCGAGACGTAAGACGGCGATGCGCCTTCTGCGAAGCCGTCCGGCCCCGCCACGCCGCTCGGACCGCCCTCGAACAGGAAGGACACCGGCACCTGGAGAATTTCGGCAATTTGCTGGATGCGGCTCGCGCCGACCCGGTTTGTGCCCTTCTCGTATTTCTGAACTTGTTGGAAAGTCAGGCCCAAAGCTTCACCGAGCTTTTCCTGGCTCATGCCCAACATGATGCGGCGCATCCGCACGCGACTGCCGACATATTTGTCAACAGGGTTGGGCGCTTTCGACATTTCCTCAGCCCTCCAAACATCACCTTCGGCGCAATCAGGAATGCCTGAGGTGTAAGCAACGTCAAAATCAGACCCTGTTATTGGGAAACATTGCGGAGAAATTTAGCAATACCCACTGTCTTTTGCAGCCGGTGCAGAATGAGGAGGCCGCGTGCAGTCTGTCAACCGTGGGACTACGGTTGTCAAAAGCTATCGGCCGCGGCTGCGTGATCAGGGACGCCGTTTGGCAACACGTCGGCGGACCGCCAGAAACACGGCGAGCGCGACAAACATGGCCGCGGGGACATCGCCCACGCGCGCATAGATAGTCGGCGGGATCGCGGCGGGCAGATTTGCATCCAAAATGCCTTCGATCCCGAGACCGAGGCTGGCGACGATGCGTCCCACCGGATCGATCACTGCGGAAACGCCGGTATTGGCGGAGCGAACTAGCGGCAATCCGAGCTCGATCGCGCGCATCCGCGCCTGTTCGAGGTGTTGGTAGGGACCGGTCGAAATTCCGAACCAACCGTCATTGGTGAGATTCACGATCCAGCCCGGACGTTCATTGCGTCCGGCCACCTCGCCGGGAAAGATTGCTTCGTAGCAGATCAGCGGCAGCGCGGACGGCGCGCCGGGGACCGGCAGCGCATGGCGCACGGTGCCGGCAATGAAGCCGCCGCGCACACGCGTGAGTTGCTCGAAACCGAGCTTCTCCATCAGGCCCTGGTAGGGAAGAAACTCGCCGAACGGCACCAAATGCAGCTTGTCGTACATAGAGAGCACGCTGCCGTCGTGGTCGATCACGTAGATCGAATTATAGGCGCGTGTGATCGGCGTGCCCCGCGGCAGGTCGGGCGCGCGGACAGAGCCCGTGATCAGCACCGTGCCCTTGGGCAGAAGCTCCGCGATTTGCGCCATCGCATCGGCTTCGCGAGTCAGGAAGAACGGAAAGGCGGATTCCGGCCAGATCAGGATGGTGGCATCGCGCACGCCGGTCGATTGCGGTCCGGAGGCGCGGTCCGACAAGGCCAGATATTTCTTCATCACCTCCGCCTTGGCGGCGTAGTTGAATTTCGCGTCCTGCTGGAGATCCGGCTGCATCAGGCGCAATTTGGGGCCCGCGACCATCGTGGTCGGATGCAGCGACAGGCGGATCGCGCCGAAGATACTCATGACCAGCAGGAGCGCCAGGGCCGCGGCCGGTGCGCGCCACGCCAGGCGGCGATCGGGCGTGCGGTCGATCAGCGCCGCGGGGCTTGCGAAGATCGCAACCGTCAGGAACGTCATGCCCCACAGGCCGATCAGCGACGCCGTTTGTGCCAGCGGCAGCGGCTCGGACAGCGCATAGCCGAACGCGTTCCAGGGAAAGCCGGTCAGCGCATGACCCCGCAGCCATTCCGTGATGGTGAGGCTTGCCGCGAGCGCAAGCACGCGCGTCGCGTTCTTGGTCCAGAGCAGGCGGGCGAGCGCAAAGCCCATTGCCGTGAAGATCGACAGATAGGCCGGCAGGCCCAGCACGGCGAACGGCGTCAGCCAGGCGAATACATCGGCGTCGACGAAGAAGGCGTAGCCGATCCAGTAGAGGCCGGGCACGAAATAGCCGAGGCCGAACCAGTAGCCGGTAAGCGCCGCGGCGGGGACGCCGCGATATCGTCCGGCGCCGGCGCCGTCGATCAGCCAGACCAACACCGGGAAGGTGATGAACAGTACCGGGAAGGCGTTGAACGGCGCCAGCGCCAGCACCGAGAGCGCGCCGGCAGCCATCGCGACGAGCGCGCGCTTCCATCCCCAGGTCAGGATGATGGCAAGCGCGATCTGGCGAAATCGCTGGAAAGGGCTCACTGCGGACCGGTCCCGTCGCTTGGCGGCGGGGTGGGCGTGTCGCTGGCCGTCGGCTGGCTGCCATCCGGCGCAGCCTCGCGGCGCCGGCTCTCGCGCTGGGTGCGCGGCGCGGGACGCTCCTTTCGCGTCGAGATCCGCAGTCGCTTGACCCGGCGCGGATCGGCATCGAGCACCTCGATCTCGTAATGGCCGGGGCCCGAGATCACCTCGCCGCGCACCGGCAGGCGCCCGACGAAGCTGACGAGATAGCCGCCCAGCGTCTCCACTTCCTCGCCGGCCTCGCCGGTGACGAAGTCCTCGCCGATCACGGTGCGGACGTCGTCGAGGCTGGCGCGGGCGTCGGCGATGAAGGCGTTGTCGGGCAACCGCACGATCGAGGGCGGCTCGTCGCTGTCATGCTCGTCGTCGATCTCGCCGACGATCTGCTCGACGATGTCCTCGAGCGAGACCAGGCCGTCGCTGCCGCCATATTCGTCGACCACCAGCGCCAGATGGATGCGGGTGGCCTGCATCTGCGCAAGCAGGTCGATCGCCCGCATCGACGGCGGCACGTAGAGCAGCTTGCGGATGATGCGCGCTTCCTCGAGCGGCAGCGCGAGATCGACCGTACGCAGATCGAGCCCGGCCGGCAGCGGTTTCTTGCGCTTGGTTTTCGTGACCCCCGACACGCGCGCACGCGCGGTCATGAAGGCGAGCAGATCGCGGATATGGACGATGCCGACGGGATCGTCGAGCGTCTCGTTGTAGACCACGAGGCGCGAATGGCCGGCGCTCTCGAAACGGTCCATCAACTCGCCGAGCGGGATGTCGCGCTTGACCGCGACGATGTCGGCGCGATGCACCATGACGTCGGCGATGCGACGCTCGTGCAGGCCGAGGATGTTGCGCAGCATGGTGCGCTCGACCGTCGAGAAGCCGGTGTCGTCGGGCGTCGTGGCGTCGAGCACGACCTGGAGGTCGTCGCGCACCGAACCTGCCTTCCAGCCGAACAGGCTGCGAATGGCACGCAGCAGCCAGCCCTCCGCGGTCGGGCGCATCACCTCGCCTGAGGTCACCACGACCGGTAAATTGGCCGTGTTGCGCGGATTGTCGTGAGTCGGGTCCGAATCCGGCATCTCAATGCGTCCCTGGGCGGTCGGCATAGGGGTCGGGAATGCCGAGATGAGCCAGGATCTCTCGTTCGAGCGCTTCCATTTCCTCGGCGTCGTCTTCGTTTTCGTGGTCGTAGCCGACCAGATGCAGGAAACCGTGCACGGCGAGATGGCTCAAATGATGATCGAACGGCTTTTGTTCCTCGTCCGCCTCACGCCGCATGGTCTCGTAGGCGATCGCGATGTCGCCCAGCATGCGCGGCGCATCGCCAGGCTTCCAGTCGCCTTCCGGCTGCAGCGCGGGAAACGACAGCACGTTGGTCGGCTTGTCGATGCCGCGCCAGTTGCTGTTCAGGGTGCGGATGCCGGCATCATCGGTCAGCATCACCGCCACTTCCGCCTCCGCAACGTCTTCGTCGACATTCTCGGCGGCGGCCGCCACGGCGCGCTGGATCACGGCTTCGGATTCGGGCTCCCGCTGCCAGCAATCGGCGACGACGAGGACCTCGGTGATGGGAAGGTTGGGGTGTGACATTGTCCTTGTTCCGAACGAAGGGGCGCCGTGTCCGCGCCCATATGGTCCGGTTGCTGTCTCGTCAGGATTTACCGGCGGCCGGCCGCTGCGGCGACCCTTCGTAGGCGGAGACGATCCGCGCCACGAGCTCGTGGCGGATCACGTCTTCGGCCTTGAAATGAACTTGCGCAATGCCTTCGACGCCGCTCAGCAGGCGCGTCGCCTCGGCGAGGCCCGAGGTCTGGCCGTTCGGCAAGTCGATCTGCGAGGGATCGCCGGTGACGATCATGCGGCTGTTCTCGCCAAGGCGGGTCAAGAACATCTTCATCTGCATGGACGTGGTGTTTTGCGCCTCGTCCAGGATGATGGCCGCGTTGGTCAGCGTGCGACCGCGCATGAAGGCGAGTGGCGCGATCTCGATCTCGCCGGTCTGCAGCGCGCGCTCGACAATGCGCGCGTCCATCAGGTCATAGAGCGCGTCGTAGATCGGGCGGAGATAAGGATCGACCTTCTCGCGGAGATCGCCGGGCAAAAAGCCGAGCCGCTCGCCGGCTTCCACCGCCGGGCGCGACAGGATGATCTTGTCGACTTCCTTGCGCTCGAATAGCTGCGCGGCATGCGCGACCGCGAGCCAGGTCTTGCCGGTGCCGGCGGGGCCGATGCCGAACACCAGCTCGTGGCGCTTCAGCGCGCGGATATAGGAATCCTGCGCCGCCGTGCGCGCACGCACCGGGCGCTTGCGCAGATTGATGCTGTCGAAGGTGGATTTGGCCGACTTGGCATCGAACTCGAACAGCGAGCCCTGCGCGATCACGGCACGGATCGCGCCCTCGACCTCGCCCTGGTCGAGATCCTGTCCCTTCACGGCCTGGGCGTAGAGCGTCTCCAGCACCCGGCGCGCGGCATCGCAGCCGTCGCGCGAGCCGCCAATCGTGATGTGGTTGCCCTTGGAATCGACGACGACGCCAAGCCGCCGTTCGATCTGTGCCAGATGCTGGCCATAAGGGCCAACTAGCGCGGACGCGGCGCGGTTGTCGTCGAAATCGATGACGACCTGGGTCTCGGGCGGAACCTGCATGTCGCGGTCAAATTTGCGGCTGGGAGCGATGGAAGAAGACGAATCCGATGCGCTTTTGGGCAAGGGTTCAGGCTCCAGTGGCGATGGGCGATAAAGCGGGCTCGTGCGCCATGGCGAGCTCACCGAGGAAGCTGTAGCGTTCGAGACTGTCGATCCGGACCGGCAGGATCTGTCCGATGATGTCCGGGGAGGCCATCACATGCGCGGGCTGGAGGAAGGCGGTGCGGCCGACGATCTGGCCGTCCTTGCGGGCCGGGCGCTCGAACAGCACATCGACCGTTGAGCCAATCGCAGCCTTGTTGAAGGCCGATTGCTGGCTGTCGATCAGTTCCTGGAGCCGCTCCAATCGCTGGTCCATCTCGGAGGGGGACACCGTCTCCTGCATGTCCGCGGCCGGCGTTCCCGGCCGGGCGGAGTATTTGAACGAATATGCCGCAGCGTAGCCGATTTGCGTGACAAGCGCGAGGGTCGCGAGAAAATCTTGCTCGCTCTCGCCGGGGAAGCCGACGATAAAATCTGATGAGAAAGCAATGTCTTGGCGTGCGGACCGGAAACGGTCGACGACACGCCGATAATCATCGGCGGTATGTTTCCGGTTCATGGCAGCCAGAATCCGGTCCGAGCCCGACTGCACCGGCAGGTGCACGAACGGCATCAAGGCATGGAGATCGCGATGGGCTGCAATCAGACTGTCATCGACATCGCGCGGATGGCTGGTCGAATAACGCAGCCGCGCGACGCCCGGGAGCGCCGCGAGGTGCTCCAGCAGCCTGCCGAGCGGCCAGCTTTTTCCGTCCGGTCCCTCGCCGTGATAGGCGTTGACGTTCTGTCCGATCAGCGTGAGCTCGCGCACGCCGTTCTCGGTGAGCCGCTTCACGTCGTCGACGATCTTTGTCACCGGCCGCGAGACTTCCGAGCCACGCGTGTAAGGCACGACGCAGAAGGTGCAGAACTTGTCGCAGCCTTCCTGCACCGTGACGAAAGCGGAAATGCCGCGGGCGCGGATCGCGCCGGGCTTGGGCTGGGCCAGGAAGCCGAACTTGTCCTGAGCCGGGAATTCGGTCTCGATGGCGCGGCCTTCATTGCCGGCGCGCTTCAACAGCTGCGGCAAATGATGATAGCTCTGCGGTCCCACCACGACGTCGACCGCGGGTGCACGGCGCACGATCTCCTCGCCCTCGGCCTGTGCCACGCAGCCTGCGACCGCGATCTGCATGGTACGCCCGTCGCGCGCGGCGGCGTCCTTGGCGACGCGCAGGCGGCCGAGCTCCGAATAGACCTTTTCCGAGGCCTTCTCGCGGATATGGCAGGTGTTGAGGATGACGAGGTCGGCGTCATCAGCGCTGGCCGTCTCCACGAATCCTTCCGGGGCCAGCGTGTCCACCATGCGCTGGGCATCGTAGACGTTCATCTGGCAGCCATATGATTTGATGTGCAGCTTGCGCGGCGGCGTCATGGAATCCGGAATTGAGGTGGAGGACCGCCCTCAGATATAGGCTGGGGAGGCGAAAATCCAGCGATTGGCGCCCTTTGGGCTGTCATTCCGGGGCGAGCGCTGGCGGGAAGTGCGGAATCCCGCCAAAACCTCGGGATTCCGGGCGTGTGCGTGTCCCGGCAGCCGCCAGCTGCACTCAGAAAATACCCTGAATCAGCCCGCCAGGGTGTCCGCCGCGACCCGCCGGACCAGCTCCGGCAATTGCCGCATATCGTCGAACGTCAATCCGGCCCCGGCGGCCCGGAGCCTTTCAGCGTGGCCCGGCGGGCAATGGCTGCCACCGTGAAAGCCCAGCACGGTCATCCCGGCGGCATGCGCGCCGGTCACCCCGGGGACGCTGTCCTCGATCACGAGGCACCGCTCCGGCGCGACTTTCATCTGCGCGGCGGCGAACAGAAAAAGATCGGGCGCGGGCTTGCCGCGCGCGACCTGGCTCGCGGAAAAGATGTTCGGCGCAAGCAGATCGTAGAGACCGGCGCAGGTCAGGCCATGATGGATCTTCTCCGGCGTGCCGCTCGACGCAACGCATTTGGGCAAATCGATTGCGCCAATCGCTGCGGCCACATGGGTGATCGGCTGCAAATCGCTGGCATAAAATTGCAGCGTCGCAGCATTCACTTGGCTTTCGAGATCATCGGGAAGATTGCGGCCGATCTCCTGTTCGACCATTCGCCGTGCATCTTTCTCGGATACGCCGAGGAAGCGGACCAGCACCTGCTCCGATGTGATCGGATAGCCGTGCCTCGACAGCACATCTGCATGCGCGCGACAGGAGATCACCTCGCTGTCCACGAGCACGCCGTCGCAATCGAAGATGACGAGATCGATCGCCACTTAACTTGTGGGTTTGTCGTCGTCGAGCGGGACGCAATAGAGTTCGAGCCGATGATCGACCAGCTTGTAGCCGAGCTTGCGGGCGATCTCCGCCTGGAGCTTCTCGATCTCCTCGGAGGTGAACTCGATCACCTTGCCGTCGCGCAGGTTGATGAGGTGGTCGTGATGGCTGTCGCGCATCTGCTCGTAGCGCGCGCGGCCTTCGCGGAAATCATGGCGCTCGATGATGCCCGCATCTTCGAACAGCTTGACGGTCCGATACACGGTCGAGATCGAGATCTTGTCGTCGACCGCGACACAGCGGCGATATAGTTCCTCCACATCGGGATGATCGACCGCCTCCGCGAGCACGCGGGCGATGACACGACGCTGCTCGGTCATGCGCATGCCTGTGGCGGCACAGCGCGCCTCGATGCCGGACGCCTTGGAAGCGGGGGAAGGTTTAAGACCAGTCATGTGATGTCCGCCTGACGGGGCGCTTTCTGCCATCAATGTTACGACAAGTCACGTCGCATCAGAAGTGCGTTCAATTGTTCCCCGTTCGGCTGCTTATAGTAGCGTTCGCGGCGTCCGACCACCATGAATCCGGCTCGGTCGTAGAGCCGCCGCGCCGGCTGGTTATTTTCCTCGACCTCAAGAAATATTGTGCGCACGCCGCGTCCTGCCAGGTGGCCGAGATGGGTCATCAGCAGCGTGCGAGAGAGGCCGCGGCCGCGATGGGCCTGATCGACCGCGATCGAGAGAATCTCTGCTTCGTCTGCGCCGATCCGCGACACCGCGAAGCCCACGGTCTTGCGGCCGAGCCGCAACCGGTGCACCAGCGTGTTGCGCTCGCTGAGCATGCTCTCGAACTCGCCTTCGCCCCAACCGCGCGCGAAGGAGGCGCCGTGGAGTTGCGCAAGCCGTGCGACGTCGCGCGCGACAGCCGGCTCGACGACGGCCGTACCGCCGCGCCACCATTCCGACAACCATTTCATCGTGAGCTTGCGGCTTGTGCTGCAAGCGGCAGTTGTGCGGGCGGCTTTGCGTCGGGCGCCCGCAGATAGAACGGCCGCGCCGGATTTGTCGCGGGATCGGCGGCGGCGCCAAGCCATGCGACCCAGCCGATGTCGGGCGCGGGCTGCGCGTCGACCGCGACCGGCTGCGGCATATCTTTCGGCCAGCGCTCGGCGAGGATCTTCGCGGCATTGCCGACCAGATGCGGCGCGCCGAATTGCGACGCCGCGATCGCCTCGTCGATGGGAGCGACGCCCGGCCGCACCAGCTGACTGCCGTCACCGGCCACGATCTGGAAATAGACGTGGTCGTGCCGCGCGTCGATCGCCGAGATCACCGGCGCCGCTCCGCTCTGGCCGACGACGGCGGCGGCATAGGCCGACAAGGTGGTCAGGCCGACGGCGGGCCGCTTCGCAGCAAGCGCAAGGCCGCGGGCGGCCGAAATGCCGACGCGCAGGCCGGTGAAACTTCCGGGGCCCATGGTGACCGCGATGCGCTCGAGCGCTGTGAAGGCGAGGTTGGCTGACTGCATCACGCGCGCGATCATCGGCATCAGCGCTTCGGCGTGGCCGCGCTTCATCAGAAGCTGCTCCTGCGCGAGGAGCTGGCCGGCATCGGTGTCGAGAACGGCAACCGCGCACGCTTCCAGCGCGGTATCGATGGCAAGGATCAGCATGGAACGATGGTAGCACCATCCGTCATGGAATGCTCGTCATCATGGCCGGGCTTGTCCCGGCCGTCCACGCCTTTGCGGCCCCAGCCTACATCGGCCGGACTTCGACCACGTCGGGGACGAAGTGCTTGAGCAGGTTCTGGATGCCGTGCTGGAGCGTCGCGGTCGATGACGGGCAGCCGGCGCAGGAGCCCTTCATGTTGAGATAGACGATACCATCCTTGAAGCCGCGGAAAGTGATGTCGCCGCCGTCATTGGCGACCGCTGGCCGCACGCGGGTCTCGATCAGATCCTTGATCATGTCGACCGTCTCGGCATCGGCTTCGTCAAAGAACTCGTCCTCTTCGTCGAGATCGACATCGCTCGCGGCCGCACCGTCGGCGAGCAGCGGCGCGCCGGACATGTAGTGCTCCATGATGGCGCCGAGGATCGCGGGCTTGAGCTGTTGCCATTCACCGTTCGCCTTGGTCACGGTGATGAAGTCCGAGCCGTAGAACACGCCGGTGACGCCGGGGACTTCGAACAGCTTTTCGGCGAGCGGCGAGCGTGCGGCCGATTCGCGGTTGGCAAATTCCATCGGTCCGCCGTCGACCACGACGCGGCCGGGAATGAACTTCAGCGTGGCGGGATTGGGGGTGGCTTCGGTTTGAATGAACATGGTTTTCTCCAGACGTCGCCGGTTCAAGGCCGGCGCGTGCTCTATCCACTAGCAGATGGCGACGGCGAACGCACGGTCAAGGGGTAAGCTGGCCGTTCACCTGTTATATCAGCGGGTTAGGGTACCCGCTTCTTCCCTCTGCCGGCTAACGGGGCGAGGCGAACGAGCAGCAGTCTAGGACAGCGAATCCACGCTCTGGTCGCTGAGCGCGCCGGAAATGACCGTCACCGGCACCGGGAACGTGCCCAGCGCGTGCGCGAGCAGCGCGACCAATGGCCCCGGGCCTTCCGCGCCCGGGTTCGCGGCGAGCACCAGCATGGCGATGTCGGGGTCCTCGTCGATCACCGCCAGCAGCTGTTCCATCGCAGCGCCTTCGCGGATCACCCGTTCCGGCGTGATCGCGGCGATGCCGTTGGCGCGGCCGGCGGCACGGTCGAGCGCGGCTTCGGCCGCCTCATGCGCTTCGGCGCGCATGATGTCGGCGACCCCCAGCCATTCCTGGCTCTGCTGTTCGGGCTCGATGATGCGGAGCATCACCACGCCGCCACCGGCCCGAATCGCCCAGCGGCTGGCGTAATAGACCGCGCGATCCCATTCGGCGGTGTCGTCGACGATGACGAGGCATTTGGGCTTGTGACCCGGCTCGAAGCAAAGTCGCTTGCTGGTCATGCATGTCCCGGAATGTCCACGCTGACATGCTGCCACACTCCGTCGTACTTGGGGAGAGCAGAAGCGAGCCGGCGCCGTGGCGTCGGCCGCGTTTTCGCGAACTTATTATCAGCGCCGACGGATGAAGCCCACGATGTCCTTCGAGAGCGTCATGGTCTCGTCGGCAATCGCGCGCGCGCGGTCGGCGCCATCGTTCAGGATCGCGTCGATATGGCCGGGGTCGGCGACGAGGCGCTTCATCTCGCCGGCAATCGGCGCGAGCTTCGTGACGCACAAATCCACCAGCGCGTTCTTGAAGCTGGAGAACTGGCCGCCGCCGAAATCCCTGAGCACGTCGGCCTTGGAGCGGCCGGAGAGCGCGGCGAAGATACCGACGAGATTGTCGGCCTCGGGACGCGCTTCCAGACCCTTCTCCTCGGTCGGCAGCGGCTCCGGGTCGGTCTTGGCCTTGCGGACCTTCTGCGCGATGGTGTCGGCGTCGTCGGTCAGATTGATGCGCGAATTATCCGACGCATCCGACTTCGACATCTTCTTGGTGCCGTCGCGCAAGCTCATCACGCGCGTCGCCGGGCCCGTGATCAAGGGTTCCGGCAGCGGGAAGAACAGGCCGTCATTGGCGCCGAGGTTGCGGATCGACTCAGCGAAGTCGTTGTTGAACTTCTGCGCGATGTCGCGCGACAGCTCGAGATGCTGCTTCTGGTCCTCGCCGACCGGCACGTGGGTGGCGCGGTAGAGCAGAATGTCAGCCGCCATCAGCACGGGATAGTCGAACAGACCGACGGAGGCGTTCTCGCGGTCCTTGCCGGCCTTCTCCTTGAACTGGGTCATACGGCCGAGCCAGCCCATGCGCGCGACGCAGTTGAAGATCCAGGCGAGCTCGGCGTGGCCCGAGACCTGGCTCTGGTTGAACACGATGTGCTTGCTCGGATCGATGCCGCTGGCGATGAACGCCGCGGTCACCTCGCGGGTGTTGCGCGCGAGCTCGACTGGTCCGCCCCAGACGTCCACGCCCTGCGTGATCGCGTGCATGTCGACGACGCAATAGATGCAGTTGTGGGTTTCCTGCATCTTCACGAAGTTGACGATTGCGCCGAGATAATTGCCGAGGTGCAGATTGCCCGTCGGCTGGACGCCCGAAAAAACCCGTTCAACGAATGGCATGGCAGCTTCCCTGCAAGATACGGGGCGTCGTTTCCAACAGCGGCGCTGCCCCGTCAAGGGAATTTCGCTGACTTCAGGCGCCGGGATCGGGCTGGGCGGGGCGCTTCAAGGCACCGGCCGCCTCGCGCCAGGACGCGACGCGGAGGATTTGCAGGAGCAAGCCATAGACGACGATTCCGGCGGCGATCTGTGATCCCAGCGCAATGAAGCGGATGAGCCCATGGGCCTGTGAAGGCAAGAGGCCCGCGGTCAGCCACAGCAGGCCGACCATGGCGAGCGCGGCGAGCACGATTCGCGGCAGCCGCTTGCGGGCGGCGGCGTCGACCGAGAAGCCGAATTCACGCGTGCCTTTCCGGAGCAGCGAGATCGCACTGCTCCAGGCGCCGGCGGCAATGCTGGCGGCGATCCCGCTCGCGCCGAAGAAGTGACCGAGCAGGATCGCGAGCGCGACCGCGACCACGAACCCTTTCGCGGTCGCAAGCAGCGGCGTCATCGTGTCGCTGCGGGCAAAATAGGTCGGGGACAGCGCCTTGATCAGCACGTGCGCCGGCAGTCCCAGCGCCAGCCACATCAGGGCGCGCGCCGTGGTCGCGCTGTCCTCCGCGCCAAAGGCGCCGTGTTCAAACAGCAGCCGCACGATCGGCTCGGCCAGCACGATCAGGCCGAGCGTCGCCGGCAATGCCAGCCCGGTCGCGAGTTCCAGCGCACGCGATTCCGCATACGCAACCGCGTCACGGTGACCGCTCCTCACCGCGCGCGTCAGCTCCGGCACCAGCACCGTACCCATGGCGACGCCGACAATGCCAAGCGGCAGCTCGATCAAGCGGTTGGCGAAATAGAGCCAGGAGACCGCGGCCGGCGTGGCGGAGGCGATGATCGCGCCGGCAACCATCAGCCATTGCGGGCCGGAGCTCGCGATCATGCCCGGGATCGCCTTGGCGAAGAAGCCGCGCATGTCCTTGTCGAAGCTCACGCGCAACGGTGTCGCCAGACGCGCACTTCGCTGCGACAGCAGCATCAGGAGCTGCAACAGGCCGGCGATGCCGACGGAGGCCGCCAATATCCACGCGGCGACGGTCGCGTCGACGTGCCACAGCAGGAGTGTTGTGCTCGCAGCGATCAGGGCGATGTTGAACAGCAGCGGCGAGAACGCGGTGAGTGCAAAGCGACCCTGCGCGTTGAGCAGGCCCATCAGCACCGTGACGGGTCCCGCGAAGGCAAGATAAGGCAGCATCAGCCGCGCATTCTGGACGGCGAGATCGAGCGATGCGCTGCCGACGAAGCCCGGCGCGATGATCATGATGATCAGCCGCATCAGCAGTGCAATCACGATTGAGATTGCGATCAGGCCCGCGCTCACGGAGCTGAGCACGCGTCCCGCGAACGCCGCGGCAGCCGCCTCGCCGTCGCGGTCACGAACGCGCAGCCAGGCCGGGATCAGCGCCGCATTCAGGGCCCCCTCGCTGAGCAGGCGCCGCACCACATTGACGAGCTGAAATGCCGCCAGAAACGCGTCCGCCACGGCGCCGGTGCCGAGCAGCGCCGCGATCAGGGAATCGCGTGCAAAGCCCAGCAGCCGTGAAGCCAGTGTCCCCGTCGAGACGGTCAGGAAGGAGCGGATCATCGGAACTGCATAATACCGTTGCTTGCCCGCGAAGGGCCGGCCGTGATAGGCCGCGAGCCAGATTTCAGACCGACAGGAAGCGGATTTCCGCGGGTATCGCAATCCGCCAAACAGGATCAAGGTGAATGGCTGACGTGAAATATGACGTTCTCGGCATCGGCAACGCGCTGTTCGACGTGCTGGTCAAGACCGACGAAGCCTTTCTGGGCAAGCACGGCATGACCAAGGGCAGCATGTCCCTGATCGACGAGGCGCGGGCCGCCGCCATCTACAAGGACATGGGCCCGGCGACGGAAGTTTCCGGCGGTTCGGCCGCCAACACCATCGTCGGCATCGGCAGCCTCGGGGCGCGCGCCGCCTATGTCGGCAAGGTCAAGGACGACCAGATCGGGAAGCTCTACGTCCACGACATCCGCGCGGCCGGCGTCGCCTTCAACACGCCCGCGGCGAAGGACGGTCCTGCGACCGGCTGCTCCTACATCCTGGTGACTGACGACGGCGAGCGCACCATGAACACCTATCTCGGCGCCGCGCAGGACCTGTCGCCCGCCGACATCGACCCGGCCGAGATCGCCGCGGCCGGCATCGTCTACCTCGAGGGCTATCTCTGGGACCCCAAGAACGCCAAGGACGCCTTCGTCAAGGCGGCCAAGATCGCTCATGATGCCAAGCGCAAGGTGGCGCTGACGTTGTCGGATTCCTTCTGCGTCGATCGTTATCGCGACGAGTTCCTGGGGCTGATGCGCAACGGCACCGTCGATATCGTGTTCGCGAACGAGTCCGAGCTGCATTCGCTCTACCAGACCTCGGACTTCGACACCGCGCTCAAGCAGCTGCGCAACGACGTCAATCTCGGCGTGGTCACCCGCAGCGAGAAAGGCTGCGTGGTGGTGACGCCAACTGACGCAGTCGCAGCCCCGGCGTCTCCGATCGCGAAACTCGTGGACACCACCGGGGCCGGCGATCTCTTCGCCGCCGGCTTCCTGTTCGGTCTGGCGCGCAACCTGCCCCACAAGCAGTGCGGCGAACTCGGCGCGCTCGCGGCCGCCGAAGTGATCCAGCACATCGGCGCGCGTCCACAGGTGTCGCTGAAGGAGCTCGCCGGGCAGCGCGGGCTGACGTCTTAAGGTGGAATAGCCTCATCCTCGCTGTCATCGCCCGGCTTGGCCGGGCGATCCAGTACTCCGAGACGGTCGTGATTCAATCGAGAAGCTTCGGCGTACTGGATTCCCCGCCTTCGCGGGGAATGACAGCTGCGGCTCACGCCGTCTTCGCGGCTTTCAGTCCAAGCCGTTGCTCCACGTCGTCGCGCATCAGGAATTTCTGGACCTTTCCGGTCACGGTCATCGGAAACTCGTCGACGAATTCCACGTACCGCGGAATCTTGTTGTGGGCGATCTGGCCGTCGCAGAAGGTGCGCACCTCTTCCTTCGTCAGCGTCTCGCCGGGCCTGACGCGGATCCAGGCGCAGAGCTCCTCGCCGTAGCGGGTATCCGCAACGCCAAAGATCTGCACGTCCTGAATCTTGGGATGGCGGTAGAGAAATTCCTCGATCTCGCGGGGATAGAGGTTCTCGCCGCCGCGGATCACCATGTCCTTGATGCGGCCGACGATGTTGCAATAACCCTGGTCGTCGATGATGGCGATGTCGCCGGTATGCATCCAGCCGTTGGCGTCGAGCACATCCGCGGTCTTCTCCGGCTCCTCCCAGTAGCCCAGCATCACGCTGTAGCCGCGGGTGCAGAGCTCGCCCCGTTCGCCGCGCTTGACGATCTTGCCCTCGAGATCGACGACCTTGACCTCGACATGCGGATGGATTCGCCCGACCGTCGAGACGCGGCGATCGAGCGGGTCGTCGACGGCGCTTTGGAAGCTGACCGGGCTCGTCTCGGTCATGCCATAGGCGATCGTGACCTCGCCCATGTTCATCTCGCTGTTGACGCGCTTCATCACCTCGATCGGGCAGGGTGCACCGGCCATGATGCCGGTGCGCAGCGATGTCAGATCGAAGTTTGAGAATTCGCCGTGGTCGAGTTCGGCGATGAACATGGTCGGCACACCGTACAGCGCGGTGCATTTTTCCTGCTCGATCGTCCGCAGCGTTGCGAGCGGATCAAACCCCTCGCCGGGATAGACCATCGTTGCGCCGAGCGTGACGGAGGCGAGGTTGCCCATCACCATGCCGAAGCAATGATAGAGCGGCACCGGAATGCAGATGCGGTCCTGTTCGGTCAGGCGCATGGCGCGGCCGACGAAATAGCCGTTGTTGAGAATGTTGTGATGGGTCAGCGTCACGCCCTTGGGCGATCCCGTCGTTCCGCTGGTGAACTGGATGTTGACGGCATCGTCGAATTGCAGCGAGGCACTGAGCGCGGCGAGCTGTTCGCGATGCAGGGTACCGCCCATGCCGGCGACCTCGTCGAACGGGACCGTGCCCGGGCAGGCGGGGCCGCCGATCTGGATCACGATGCGCAAGGCCGGCAGCCGCGCCGCGCGCAATTGCCCGGGCTTGGCGCTCGCGAGCTCCGGCAACAGCGTGTTGAGCATGTCCATGTAGTTGCTGGTCTTGAATGCCGTCGCGGTGACGATGGCGCTGCATCCGACCTTGTGAAGCGCGAATTCCAGCTCGCTCAGCCGGTAGGCCGGATTGATCGTCACCAGGATGAGGCCGGCCTTGGCGGCGGCAAACTGGGTCAGTGTCCATTCCGGCCGGTTCAGCGACCAGATGCCGATCCGCGCGCCGCGTTCGAGGCCGAGCGCGACAAAGCCGGCGGCGAGCGCGTCGACCCGCTGGGCAAACTCTCCCCATTTCCATCTCACGCCGTGGCTGGGCGAGACCAGCGCCTCACGATCGCTCCAGCGCCGCGCGGCCTGATCGAGGCTGCGCCCGATGGTGTCGCCGAGCAGCGGCGTGTCGGAGGTGCCGCAAACGTAACTGTCGGCTTTGTCTGCCAAGATCGTGTCCTCCAGTCAGCTGCGTGCACGGCCGGGACAACAAGCCCGGCCGTGACGCGTCGTGAGAGTCAGGCGCGCCTCACGCCGCCTTCTGCCCGCTTCCCGCATCGAGCCCGGCATAGACGCCGCGCTCGAAGCCGGCAAAAGCCTCGAGACACTTTGCGTCGGCGAATGGCAGCAGCTGCATCAGGATCACGCCGGTGACGTCGCGCGCCGGGTCGATCCAGTAATAGGTGTTGGCGAGGCCCGCCCAGGCGAGGCTGCCCGCGCTGCGGCCCTCGGCGGTCTTGGCGGTGTTGATCATGAAGCTGAGGCCCCACTTCTTCACCTGCTCCGGATAGAGATCGACGTCATTGGTGTACATCGGCGCCGCCGTGGTCATCTTGCCCATGGCGAGGTCGCCGATGTGGTTCTGCCCCATCGTCGCGATGGTCTCGGCCTTCAGCACCTGATTGCCGTTGCCGCGGCCCTTGTTCAGGATCATCTGGGTAAACTTGATGTAGTCGGCCGCGGTCGAATAAAGGCCGCCGCCGCCCATGTGGAATTCCGGCTCCTGCTCGAGCTCGAACGGGATCGCGGCGAGCTGGCCATCCTCGCCGCGCGCATGCATGCCGACCAGACGCTTGCGCATGTCGTCGGTGATCTTGAAAGCGGTATCGCTCATGCCGAGCGGTGCGAACAGATTGTCGCGCAGATAGGCATCGAGGCGCTTGCCGCTGACGGCTTCCACCGCCTTGCCGACGAAATCGATATTGGTGCCGTATTCCCAGCGCGTGCCGGGGTCGGTCATAACCGGCGTCTTCAACGCCGCGTTCTGGCAGGTGGTGATGGCGGGGATGCCGGATTTCTCGAGATGGATCGCGAGATCGCCGTTCCACATGTTGTAGGCAAAGCCGGCGGTGTGGGTCATGAGCTGGCGCAGCGTGATCGGCCCCTTGGCCGGCCGCAGCTTGGCTTCGCCCTTGGCATCGAAACCTTCGAGCACCTGCGGCTTGGCGAGATCGGGCAACACCTCGCCGATCGGCGCATCCAGCGACAGCTTGCCTTGCTCGACGAGCTGCATCGCGCCCGCTGATGTCACCGCCTTCGTCATCGATGCGATCCAGAACACGCTGTCGGCGGTCATCGCATCCGGCTTGGACAGGTCGCGTTTGCCGAACGCGCCCTGATACAGCACCTCGGTACCGCTGGCGGCGATGGCGACGACGCCGGGAATCTCCCTGGCCTCGCTCTTCTGGCGCAGAATCTCGTCGATCTCAGCTTTGCCTTGCATCCGCGTTTCCTCCGGTTTGATTATTGTTGGAAGCGATCGATTGTCCTCCCGCGTGCGCCGCGCGGCAAGCACATCCGCGTACCTGCCGCGGTCGCGATGTCGTGACTTGACGGTCGGCTCCCCTCGCACGACGACAAGGCGGCTGACCTGCAACACTCCGTCACAATCTGTGGTGGATGGCCGCAACCAGCCGTGACCGTGGATGGGTGCTGGCGAGATGTTTCGACTGTTTGAAGCACTTGAAACATTTTGTGAGCTGCGGCGTTCAGCTCTCGGCCGATCGACGGTCGACGTTAAGACTTGATGCAAATTGGCGGCCGCCCACCGGCCGCGAGGGGGGACCTCAGATGATTTCGACCTGGAGCGAATGGAAGCGCTATCCCCGTCCCGGACGGGGCGAGAATCTCGAAGCGCCGATCGCGCCCGGCATCTACGAGGTCCGCATCGCCGGCACCGGCGCACTTTATTCCTTCGGCGCTGTCGACAATCTGGCACAGGCGCTGGCGCTGCTGCCGGTCGGTTCAAAGTCCTGGTTCGGCCGCCGCAACGCGTCCGACGTTCCTGATCTCGAATACCGGACCTGCGCAACCTCCTCGAAGGCCGACGCCAAGGCCGCCGCCGAGCGCATGATCGGGCGGCGCGAGACCTATCTGAGCGGCGCGGCGTAACTCCGCCGCTCCGAGCCTGGCTCCCAGCAGATGTGCGTTGCGGGACGGTGCATTGCGCGCCGCGTCTCCCTATATTCCGGCCGAACCGGAACAGCCCGCAAAAGCCCCGCAGGAGCAACGCCATGACCCCGACCGCCGCCGCACGTGCCCAGCACGCCACGTCCAATCTGCGCGACCGGTTGAAGGACCCGTCGCTGCTGAAGGAGGCCTGTTACATCGACGGCACCTGGGTCGGCTCGCCGGTCTTCGCCGTCAACAATCCCGCAACCGGCATCGAGCTTGCAAAGGTTCCGCAGCTTTCGGCCGATGACGCCACCAGGGCGGTCGAGGCCGCCGAGCGCGCGTTCCCGGGCTGGGCCAAGCACACCGCCAAGCAGCGCTCCAATATTTTGCGCAAATGGTTCGAGCTGATCATCGCCAATCGCGAGGACCTCGCGCTGATCCTCACCTCCGAGCAGGGCAAGCCGCTCGCCGAAGCGCTCGGCGAGGTCGACATCGGCGGCGCCTATGTCGAATTTTTCGCCGAGGAGGCCCGCCGCGTCTATGGCGAGACGATTCCGACGCAGCGGCCGGATGCGCGCTTGCTCGCGATCAAGCAGCCGATCGGCGTCTGCGGCGCGATCACGCCGTGGAATTTCCCGAACTCGATGATCACACGAAAGGTTTCGCCGGCGCTTGCGGCCGGGTGCACCGTGGTGCTGAAGCCCGCCAATGAAACGCCGCTGTCGGCGCTGGCGCTTGCCGCGCTCGCGGAGAGAGCCGGCGTGCCCAAGGGTGTGTTCAACATCGTCACGGGCGATGCAGCGCCGATCGGCAAGGTGTTGTGCGAGCATCCGGCCGTGCGTTTCGTCGGCTTCACCGGCTCGACCGCGGTCGGCAAGATTCTCTACCGGCAGGCCTCCGTCGGCGTGAAGCGGCTCGGCCTCGAGCTCGGCGGCAACGCGCCGTTCGTGGTGTTCGACGACGCCGACATCGATGCGGCGGTCGACGGCGCGATCGTCTCGAAATACCGCAACATGGGCCAGACCTGCGTCTGCGCCAACCGCATCTACGCCCAGGACAAGATCTACGACGAGTTCGTGCAGAAGCTGTCGAAGAAAGTCGCGGCGATGAAGATCGGTGACGGTACCGAGAACGGCGTCACGCAGGGCCCACTGATCAATTTGAAAGCGGTCGACAAGGTCGAGCGCCATATCGCGGACGCCGTCAAGCGCGGCGCCAGGATCGTCACCGGCGGCAAGCGCAGCGAGCTCGGGCGTTCGTTCTTCGAGCCGACGGTGCTTGCCGACGTCGAGCCGGACTCGCTGGTGGCGCAGGAGGAAACCTTCGGCCCGCTCGCACCGGTGATCCGCTTCAAGGACGAGGCCGACGTCATCGCGATGTGCAACGCCTCGCCGTTCGGGCTCGCCTCCTACTTCTACTCCCGCGATCTCGGCCGCGTCTGGCGTGTCGCCGAGGCGCTGGAATCCGGCATGGTCGGCGTCAACACCGGCCTGATCACCACCGAAGTGGCGCCCTTCGGCGGCGTCAAGGAAAGCGGCCTCGGCCGCGAAGGCTCGCATCACGGCATGGAAGAATATGTCGAGATCAAATATGTGATGATGGCGGGGGTTTAGCTGCTGGTCGCCGTGGCCTGAAACGCGGCATCTACGGCGTTCGCCGTCCTCCCGTGAGGGCCTAACGTTCTCTGCAGCAGGGCTCAATGCAACGGCCCCTACGCAGGAGAACGTGATGACCAAACTAAGTGAGCTGGCGATCGAAGCCCATGGTGGGCTTCAGCGCTGGAACCAGTTCGAGCAGGTCGCGGCCGACCTTCAGCAGGGGGGCGTGTTGTGGTCCTTGAAAGGGGAGCCTGAGACGCTTCAGCAGACCACCGTGACGGTTGGTCTGCGCCAGGAATGGGCGTCCCACTCGCCCTTCGGCGCCGAGCGCCGCCGTTCGCGGTTCGAGCCGGGGCGGGTCGCCCTCGAAGCGGCCGACGGCACGGTGCTCGACGAGCTTCGTGACCCGCGCAGCAGCTTTGCAGGTCATACTCTGCAAACGCCGTGGACCGATCTCCAGCTCGCCTATTTCGCCGGCTGCGCCATGTGGACTTACCTCAACACCCCGTTCGTGCTCGCCTGGCCGGGAGTCGAGGCAGAAGAGCTGGAGCCGGTGCGTACGAATGACGGGCTGTGGCGCCGTCTTGCGGTCCGTTTTCCAAATGACATCGCAACGCACAGCGCGGTGCAGACGCTCTATTTCGATGCGGACGGACTCTTGAAGCGGCACGATTACGACGTGGAGATCGCCGGCAATACGCCCGGCGCGCATCTGATCGATGGCTATGTCGAGGTCTCGGGCATCCGGTTTCCGACCAAGCGTCGCATTTATGCACGGCAACCCGACGGCAGCTTCAGCACCGAGCCGCTGGTCGTCTCGATCGATCTGTCCAATATCCGGCTGAGCTGATTTGAGGCACGTCAGAGCATGGCGAGTGGCCCAGCCTCCTTGCGGAAGGTCCGCGGCGCCTCGCCATGCACGCGGACAAAAGCCTGTCGCATGCGCTCACGGGTCGCAAAGCCGGTCTCGCGCGCCACGACCTCGATCGGCAAACGAGTCTGCTCCAGCATCAGCTTCGCGGATTCGAGGCGCAAGGCTTCGACGGCCTTGGCCGGCGTCGTGCCGGTCGCCGAGCGGAAGAGTCGCGTGAATTGCCGCGGGCTGAGACAGGCGGCGCGGGCCAAATCTTCGATCGTGAGGCTCTCGCGCAGGTTTTGCCGGGCGTAGTTCAGGGCCTTCTGGATCCTGTCTTCGCTCGTTCCCACCTCCAGCAAAACCGAATGCTGCGATTGTCCGCCGGGGCGGCTGTGGTACATGACCATGCCCTTGGCCACGGAGCGAGCCCTCTCGGCACCGAGATCTCGTTCGATCATGCCGACGACCATGTCGGTGCCGGCGCTCATGCCGGCAGACGTCCAGATCTGGCCGTCGGCAATGAAGATCTTGTCGGCGTCCACATTGCAACCCGGGAATCTGGCCTGCATCTCCTGTGCGTAGCGCCAATGCGTGGTCGCTCGCCGCCCGTTCAACAGCCCGGCGTCACCGAGCACGAACGAGCCGAGACAGATCGACGAAACCCGCCGCGCATTCCGGGCCGCTGCGCGAAGCAGCCGGACGAGGCCGGGTGATGAGGTTGGAATGTCGAGGCCCGCCGCGACGATGAGGGTGTCGAAAGCGGCCTGATCGAAAGGCTCCGTCATGACTTGCATCCCAGCAGACGAGGTGACCAGCCCGCCGTCTTCCGAGAACGCACGAACATCGTAGATTTTTTCTCCAGCCTGCTTGTTCGCCACGTCGAAAGCGGCGACGGCGCCGAAACAGACGGCCTGGAAGCTCGGAGACAGAACCAAGCCGATTCTCATGATGACTCCTGGATGCGACGGACCACCTGTTTGTGCGCCTGCTCCCCTCGCCAATTCGATGGCCGAAATGATGGCATCTACGTCCTGTCGATGCCGTAAGCCGGCTGATACGTCTCCACCCTCGAGCGCGGGAAGACGACATACATATGGCGAGCGTCATATATGGAGTGCTCGCCGTCGTGCCAGCAGCCATCCGTGCACTTCAAGAAAAAGGAAAAGGCATGTCCCTTGAAACGGCGCGAACGGAATTCATCGAGGCCGGCGGTATGCGCTTTGCCTTCAGGCGCCTCGACCCGGCAAAGGGTATGCCACTGGTCCTGCTTCAGCATTTCACAGGCAACATGGATTCCTGGGATCCGGCCGTGGTGAACCGGCTCGCGGAAACCAGGCCGGTCATCGTTTTTAACAATGCGGGCGTCGGCACGAGCTCCGGCGCGACGCCGGACAACGTCGAGCGGATGGCGGCGGATGCCGAAACTTTCATCAGGGCGCTCGATCTCGGTGAGGTCGATCTTCTCGGCTTCTCGCTCGGTGGCATGATCGCTCAGGTGCTCGCTGCCCGGGGGACGGGGCTCGTCCGCAAGATGATCGTGGCGGGAGCGGCGCCGCGCGGCGGCGAGGAGCATCTGATGGCCGTCGTCAACGACGCCTTTGCCCGTGGGGCTGCCGATGTCAGGCTGCCGCTGTTCTTTACGCCCTCCGAGGCCAGCCAGCGCGCCGGTAGGGGCTTTATCGCGCGAGGACTGCGCGCGCACAGGACCGGGATCCCGAAAGCGGAGACAGTGTGAGCGAACCTCAGGCGAAGGCGATCATCACCTGGTGTGCCCGCAAGGACGAGGCGTCCATCCTCCGCGCAATCGCGCAGCCCACCTTGATTGTTCACGGCAGCGACGATTCAATGTTCCCGAGCATCAACGCCTACAACATGTTCAAGGCGATGAGTGATGCGCAGCTCATCCTGTATCCCGACTCCGGACACGGCGCACCTTTCCAATACCCGGATTTGTTCGTAGCACATTGCAGAACGTTTCTGGATGCGAGGGCTACCGCCTGAGCACCGCGATCGTGCGGTTCGCAAAGGTCAGCCGCTCCGCCATGACCGACACGAAATAGGTCAGCAGCTTGTGGCTGAGCGCTGGATCCTCGGTCTTGATGGCGTCGAACTGGTGCGTATTCAGCACGTAGAGCACGCTGTCGACCTCGGCCTGGATGGTCGCGCTGCGCGGTGTCTGTGACACCAGCCCCATCTCGCCGATCGTGGTGTAACGGCCGAGGCTGCGCACGCGTGTGGTGCGGTCGTGATCGGCCGGGATCATGATGCCGACGCGGCCGTCGAGGATGAAATGCATGGAATCGGCGGGGGCGCCGGCCTGCACGATGACCTCGCCGGCTTCGACCTCGATGCGCTGGCAGCGGCGGATCAGCTCGTCGGCGCCGTCTTCGCTGCCGAGCATTCGCGTGAACCAGTCACGCAGGCTGGCTTCTTCCTGCGCCAGCTCCTGATGCTGCGAGATGAGCTCGTTCTCGCACCATTCCAGCGCGCGATCGAGCTCGGGGATGATGGTGACGCCCTCGCCGACGAAGTCGCTGGAGCGCAGCACCTTCTCGGCCGCAGCCGACAGATGCACCAGGATCAGCTCGACTCCGAGATCGCCGGCGCTGCGCTTGATCTGGGCGAAACTATAGGCAGCCGATGAATCCACGCCGGTGACGAGCTTGAAGTCAAACAGCAGATAGCGGCACTCGGGGCGTTCCTGCAGCAGCTGCTTGACGTGCTGGTAGAGCCGGTTGGCGGAGCCGAAGAAGAGATAGCTCTGGAGATTGAGGCCCTGGATCTTGCCCCCGTGGGCAAGCAGCACGTCCTGGTCGTCGCGCGAGCGGTCGAGCGAGGAGCGGTACTCCGAGCCGTCGAAACTGTATTTGATCGACTCGACCCGCGCGGCGCTGAACGCAAACGTCGCGCAGCCGATGATGACGCCGATCAGGATGCCCGGAACGAAACCCCAGGCCACGATGATCGCGATGATGGCGATCAGCGAGAGATATTCGAGCTTCGACAGCCGCTTGCGCGACTCGATGATCCATTTGTGCAACTGGTCGGCGCCGAGATAGAGCAACAGCCCGCCGAGCACGCATTTGGGGATGAAGCCGAGCAGCTCGGGTGCGACGGCAAGCACCAGCAGCGACAGCGCTGCGGCGGTGAGGCCGGACAGTCGCCCGCGGCCGCCGCTGCTGAAATTGAGCATCGAGCGGCTGGTCGAGCTGCAACCGGGGTAGCCGCCCAGCATGCCGGTCAGGATGTTGGCGGCGCCGGTGACGTTCAGCTCACACTCCAGATTGGCTTCGCGATGCGTGGCCACCTCGATGCCGGTGGTGTTGAACAGCGTGCTGGAGGCCGTGACGAAGATGACGGCGACGACATTGCCAAGCAGGTCCGGTATGGCAAACCAGGGATAGCGGGCGAGATCGTCGGTATGCCAGGGCAGCATGAAGACCGCTTGCGGCGGTGGCTGAAAGGTCCAGCCCAATGTGCGCGCCTCATCGAAGGAAACGCCGGTGATCCAGAACGCCAGATGCGCGGTGAGCACGCCGCCGACCAGGATGATCGGCAGTCCGAACGGGCTGCGCGAGCGGTGCCAGGTGAGATACAGCACCAGCGCCATCGCGCAGGCGGCACCGAGCTCCAGCAGGATGGTGCGGTCGGCGAAGTGCGACAGCGTCGTGAACTGCAGCGGATGGTCGGTGATCACCCGGACCGCACCCATGACGATGAGAAGTCCGGTGGCGCCGAGGAAGCCGCCGACCACCGGATAAGGCACGTAACGGATGGCGCGGCCAAGCCGCGTCAGGCCCAGTCCACACAGCACCAATCCTGTCAGCATCGTCGACAGGCCGAGCGTGATCAGGATAGGGGACAGCAACGGCGTCGACAGGTTCGCCGTCTCGATGCGTTCGACCACCGAGGCCGCCAGGATACCCGTCACCGCGGCGGTCGAGCTGTCGGGGGCTGCAATCGCGAAGGGCAGCGAGCTGCCGAGCCCGACGACGGCCGCAAGCACCGCGGAGCTGACGAAAGTGGCCGTGATGCCGTAGGACAGATAGGGCGACAACGGCCCCGCGAAGATCAGCAGCGCGTAGGACAGTCCGAACGTGACGGTCAGGACGCTGGCGGCGCTCCCGCCCAATATATCGTTCAGCGCGCCCTTGAGGGCCGGATTGAGCCCGGTCGACGGAGTGAAGCCAATCGCTGGATCTGTCACGCCGTGCCACTCGCTGAGTATTCCCCTCCGAGAGGTAGACGACTGGAGACTTAGCGCAACAAGATTCTTGCAAGCCGGATGGAAGAAACCGAAGCGCCCGCCATTCGGTGTCGTCCTGGCGAAAGCCAGGACCCATTATCCCAGGGAGGAGTCGTGCCGCGAGGTGACGGCCACAGTCTTCGCCAAACCGCGCCCGGTGGTAATGGGTCCTGGATCGGCGCTCACTTCGTTCGCTGGTCCAGGACGACGCTAAGGGCCTGCACTAGATCTTGAGTTCGCTTCCCGTCACGCGGCGATATGCTTCCAGATACCGCTTGCTGGTCGCGTCCACCACGCTTGCGGGCAAAGGCGGCGGCGGGGCGTCGCCGTTCCAGCGGCCGGCGCGGCGCTCGACATCGAGATAGTCGCGCAAGGGCTGCTTGTCGAAGCTCGCCTGCGGCTGGCCGGGTTTGTAGGCATCGACGGCCCAGAAGCGCGAACTATCCGGCGTCATGACTTCGTCGATCAGGATGATGCGGCCGTCCTTGTCGCGGCCGAATTCGAACTTGGTGTCGGCGATGATAATGCCCTGTTCGCGGGCGAGCTCCTCGCCGAGCGTGTAGATCGCGCGCGTCATGCTCTCGAGCGTGTAGGCCGTCTCGTCGCCGACGACCTCGCGCATTTTTGCGATGGTAATGTTCTCGTCATGGCCGGTCTCGGCCTTGGTCGCCGGGCTGAAGATCGAGGGCTCCAGCTTCTCGCTCTCGACAAGTCCCGCCTTCAGCTTCTCGCCGGCCAGCGTTCCGCTTGCTGCATATTCCTTCCAGGCCGAGCCCGAGAGATAACCGCGGATCACGCATTCGATCGGAAACACCGTGGTCCGGCGGCACAGCATGGCGCGGCCGAGAATCTCGGCACGATGCGGCTTCAAGGCCGGCACGGCGGCGATGATCTCGTCGGTGTCGGCGCTGATCATGTGATGCGGCACCACGCCTTCGAGCTCGTTGAACCAGAAGGCGCTGATTTGCGTCAGTACCGCGCCCTTCATCGGGATGGTCTCGCCCATCACGACATCGAAGGCGCTGATGCGGTCCGTGGTGACGAGCAGCAGGCGGTCGTCGTCGACGGCGTAGATATCGCGCACCTTGCCGCGCCCGATCTTGGGCAGGGGCAGGTCGCTGGAGAGCATGGTGGTCATCGGCAGAACTTTCGGAGCAAGGCCTTGCGACGGGACATCCGGCCGAGCCTGATCGCGCGACCGGAAGCCGGATTAGCCTATTCCGGCAGCGGAATGAACTCATGTTCCTGCGGAACTGCGGCGAAGCGGCCGGTTTTCCAGTCCTGCTTGGCCTGCTCGATCCGCTCCTTGCTGGAGGAGACGAAATTCCACCAGATGTGGCGCGGGCCCTCCAGGGCGTCGCCGCCCAGAAACATCATCCGCGTGGCCTTGAGCGCCTTCACCGTGATGCGGTCGCCCGGGCGGAAGATCAGCAGTCGCGGCCCTTCGTAGCGCTCGTTCGCGATCTCGACCTCGCCGTCGACCACGTAAATGGCGCGCTCCTCATGATCAGGGTCGAGCGGCACGACCGCGCCCGCGGCCGCCGTGACCTCGGTATAGAACCACGGCGACACCATCGAAACAGGTGAGGTGATGCCGAAGGACGAGCCCGCGATCACCTTTGCGGTGAAGTCGCGCTCGGTGACCATCGGCAGGTCACCCGCGCCGTAGTGCTGGAACGACGGGGCGATCTCTTCCGATCCGGCCGGCAGCGCGATCCAGCTTTGCAGGCCCAGCATCTTCTGCCCCGAGGCGCGCTGCACATCCGGCGTGCGCTCGGAATGCGCGATGCCGCGGCCGGCCGTCATCAAATTCATCGCGCCAGGCTGGATCTCCTGGATGTTGCCCTCACTGTCGCGATGCATGATCGCGCCGTCGAACAGATAGGTGACCGTGGCAAGCCCGATATGCGGGTGCGGCCGCACGTCCATGCCCTTGCCGGAGACGAACTGCACCGGCCCGAAATGGTCGAAGAAGATGAAGGGCCCGACCATCTGCCGCTTGCCGTGCGGCAACGCGCGCCGCACCGCGAAGCCGTCGCCGAGATCGCGCGTGCGCGGCACGATGACGAGATCGAGCGCATCGCAGGACATGGGATCGCCGAGCACGGGATCGTTCGAGGGTTGCCAGCTCATGGTAAAACTCCGTCTAAATTGCTTGGGCTCGATACTAGCAGGATTCCGCGCCAGCGTCGCGGCTAAGCCCGCTGTTATGCCCCGCGAAGGCGGGGCATCCAGTACGCGGCGGCCTATCCGTTCAATCATGGCCGTCTCGGAGTACTGGATCGTCCGGTCAAGCCGGACGATGACAGCTGTGGTGCGGATGGTGCTTGAAAACATACGCCTGACGAAGGATGTTCGGCTGATGTCAACCGCGACCCATCGCAACACCCGATGACCCCAGCCGCAGCCGAGCTCGCCTTTCGCGCCGCCGCCGTGGCGCTGCTGCTGCTGTTGGCAGCGTCATTACTCTCGGATTTCCGCAATGTGCTGGCAGCCCGGCTCGGTGCGGCCTTTGCGCTCGGCTCGGCCGCGCATGCTGTGAGCTATTCTGTCGGAACATCATCGCTGGTACCGGCATGGCATGCGCCGCTGATCGCGTTGTCGACCGGCAATATCGTGGTGTTCTGGCTGTTCACGCGCGCGCTGTTCGACGATGAGTTTCGCCTGCGCCGGTGGCACGGATTGACCTGGGCGTTGGTGGCAGCCTTCAGCTTCGTCAGCTGTCTCTGGATCGCACCCGGCGGACATGTCCGGGTCGCCGTCACCGCGGTGAACCTGATCGTGCTCGGCTTCATTGCGCTCGCGATCGTGCAGACGATCGCCTCATGGTCAGCCGATCTGGTCGAGCGCCGCCGCCGCGTCCGTATCTTCATTGTCTGTGCTGCCGCGCTCTATGGCGGATTGAACGCGGTGCTCCAGATCCTTGTCGTCGGCAGTGACGTCGGCGACGTCGCCAACACCGTCAATACAGGCGTGCTCGCCGGCATTGTCGCGGCCATCGCCTATGCGATGATGCGCGTCGATGGCGCCGACCTGTTTCCAGCCGCCGCGGAAGCGGCGCCCGCGATCGCGGCGAGCCAGCCTGTCGGCGAGGATGCCCCCGACCAAAAGCTCATCGACGCCCTGATGCGGCTGATGGCGGACGAACGGATCTATCGCCAGGAGAACATCAGCATCGGCGTGCTGGCGGGCCGGCTGAAGATTCCCGAATACCGGCTGCGCCGGCTGATCAACCAGGGGCTCGGCTACCGCAATTTCAATGTGTTCCTGAACAACCACCGGATCGAAGAGGCCAAGGCAGCCCTCGCCGATCCCGCCCAGGCCAAGGTCCCCGTCATCACCATCGCGATGGATTCTGGCTTCCAGTCGCTAGGCCCCTTCAACCGCGCCTTCAAGGCCGTGACCGGCGTGACGCCGACGGAGTACCGGCGGCTGAAGGTGAATGCCGTCTAATCTTTAGCACGCTGTAATATCAAGGTTATTTTGGAATCGGCGAGCGTCTCGCTGCTTTCGGCTCTGCCGTTTTCCAAATCCGGCGAGCGGGCATCGCGTGAATGCCGCTTCGTCTCCGGCACACGCCTCAAGCCGGAGCAAGCCCGTGACCCGCCGCCGCAAGATCGTCCTTCTCACCATCGCCATCGTCTTTGCCGGCCTCGCGCTCGGCACGGTTCGCGCCCATGACGTGCCCAAGGTCGTCACCGGCTTCATCGCCGACGTGCTCTGCGCGGAGACGTTTGTCTCGGGCCTCGATATCAGGCCTAACCTGACGGAGACCATTGATGCGATGCCGGGCGCAAGTCTGTTCGCCTGGGCGATGGACTATCGGGTCGATCGCGCGCGCAAGGATGTTACGGTGACGCTGTTCGGCATCGGTCGCAGCCACGCCGTCTATCGCGAGGGACTCGGCTGCACGCTCGAGCACGGCGGAGGGATCACCGACGTCACGTTGCCGCCGGATGACAGGCAGCCGGCGTTGCTGCCCGAGATCGCCGGGCCCGCGGTCGTGTCGCCACAGAGCCCGGAGCTGTCAGCCGCACTCGATCGCGCCTTCGCTGAGCCGCCATCGCCGCCATTCCGCCGCACCCGCGCAATCGTCGTCATGAAGTCGGGCCGCATCATCGCGGAGCGCTATGCGGACGGCATCGGACCGGAGACGCCGCTGCTCGGCTTCTCCATGACCAAGTCCGTGATCTCGGCTCTCACCGGGATCCTCGTGCGCCAGGGCCGACTGAAGCTCGACGGGCCCGCACCGGTCGCCGCCTGGACAAATCCGGACGATCCGCGTCACGCCATCACCGTCGATCAATTGCTGCGCCACACCGCGGGCCTGGCGCTCGGCAGCTCGCTTCAGGCCTCGCTTGGCTCCGCCTTCGAGCCGGTCAATCGCATGAAATTCGTGGAGGCCGACATGGCCGCCTATGCAGCGAGCATGCCGCTTGCGACCGCGCCGGGCACCGTGTGGAATTATCACGATGGCAACACCATCATGCTCGCGCATCTGATCCGCAACGCCGCCGGCGGCAATCCCGCCGATGCGCTTGCCTTCGCGCGCCGCGAATTGTTCGCGCCGCTCGGCATGCGACACGTCACGCTCCAGCTCGACGGCGCCGGCACGATCGAGGGGTCGAGCGAGATGCTCGCATCCGCGCGCGACTGGGCGCGTTTCGGCCAGCTCTATCTCGACGACGGCGTCGCCGGCGGCCGGCGCATCCTGCCCGAGGGCTGGGTGAATTACTCGGCGTCGGCGACGCCCAATGCCTGGGTCGGTATCGGCGCCGGATTCTGGACCAACCAGGGCGACAGCTTTGGCGCGACCTTTCGCGTCGATCACGGCTGGCCGCGCGATGCCTTCTTCGCCAAGGGCACGATCGGGCAGTATACAATCGTGATTCCGTCGGAACGACTCGTGATCGTGCGGCTCGGCCGTTCGCCGAACTCACCGCCGGAAGCGGACGGTGTGTTTGATCTGGTGCGGGATGTGATTGCGGCAACGCGCGCTAAAGGGAAGGTGGCGGGGATGGATTGAGGTGCTTTACCTTCCCAGCTCCGTCGCCTTTGCCACGCGATCGAACCGCTCCAGCGTCATGATCGCGTCTGCGAATTTCTCCGCGCGCGCATTCAGCACCGGGCGTGCCAGCGTCAAGAATTTTTGCTGCATCGCCTGTGCATCCGGGAACGAGGTCGGCTCCCCAGAGGGATCGGCGTAGAGCCGCTCATGCACGCCGTCGTCCGTCGTGATACTCACGCGCGCGCCAAAGGGGTGGGTGCGGCCGATTTCGAGGCGATCGTCCTGCACTACGTCGAACTTGTCGGCGAGTGCGTCGATGGCGGCGTCGCCAAGACGATTGTAGTCGTCCCAGCCAAATGAGCCCTGGTCGAGCGCGAGCGCGCCGGTGAAGAACATCGAGAACTGGCCGCCGACGATCGAGGTCGGGTGGCGCTTGGTCGCGGCGTCGCCGGTGAGCGTGATGCCGTTGCGATGCAGGCCGATTTCGACCCGCTTGACCTGATCGGGCGTCAGATTGTGCTCGCGCCGCATTGCGATCAGCGCGTCGATCGCGGCGTGGGTATAGCGGCAGCTCGGATACGGTTTGACGCCGATCTTCATGGTCTCGTAGGTCTTGCCGAGCTCGGCGACCGCCTTGTCGGGATGCCCATCGTCGGTGTAGCCGGCGAGCAGGCCATGTTTGCCCTCCACGGATTCCGTCGCCCCGACGAAGTCGTTGCGCGCCAGCGTCGCGGCGATCACGCCATTCATCGCGGCGGCTCCGACCTGGTAGCGCTTGTTCCAGGCGCCATTGACCAGGAATTGCAGCGAGCCCGCGGCCTGGCTGCCGGCGACGCCGAAGGCGGCGATGAGCTGTTGCTCGGACAGGCCGAACAGTTTTCCGGCGGCCGCTGCTGCGCCATAGGTGCCAGCGGTGGCGGTCGGATGGAAGCCGCGCGCATAATGCGAGGTCGGGTCGAGCGCGTTGCCGAGCCGGCAGCAGACCTCATAGCCCGCAACGATCGCGGTCAGCACGTCGCGGCCCGACGCGCCGACCATCTCGCCGATGGCGAAGGCGGCCGGAACGACCGGCGCGCTCGGGTGCAGCGAGGAGTCCGCATGGGTGTCGTCGAAGTCGAGGGAATGGCCGAGCGCGCCGTTGAGCAGCGCCGCGACCGCCGGCGTCCAGGTCTTGCTGTCGCCGAACACGGTGGATTCGCCCCTGGTGTCGAGCGCGAGCGCCTCCAGCATCTTCAGGATCGAGGGGGTCGATTCCGCTTCGCTGCGGGCGCGGATGGCGCTGCCCAGGAAGTCCAGCGTCAGCACCTTTGCGCGATCCAGCACTTCCGCCGGAATATCCCCGTATTTCAGATTGAAGACATAGGCAGCGAGCGTTGCGGTTTCGTGGGCCATCGTGTTTCCTCGTTTTGGCGCGCAAGTTAGGCGGGCTGATTTGGCCTTTCAAGCGGCCATGGGCTGCGGGCATCAGCTATGCTTTTGGCAGGCTCCAAGAGGATCGGGATATTCCACGATGGGACTTCCAAAAGATGTGTTCGACCGGGTCCGGGCGCGGCGAACGCAACTGGGCCTGGCGATCCGGGTCACGGTCGCGGCCACCGCGGCCTACGCGATCGCCACCGCGCTGCATCTGCTGCTGCCGCTCTGGGCGGTGCTGACCTCGCTGATCGTGACCCAGTTGAGCGTCGGGCGCTCGCTGAAGGCGACGCGCGATTACGTGCTCGGCACCATCGGCGGCGCCATCTATGGGGGCGCCATCGCGATCCTGATCCCTTATTCGACCGAGGCCGGCCTGTTGGGCCTGCTGGTGCTGGCGGTCGCGCCACTCGCCTTCGTCGCCGCGATCAACCCGAGCCTCAATGCAGCGACGGTCACCGCCATCATCGTGCTGCTGGTTCCGACGATGCATCATTCCGATCCCATGACATCGGCAATCGATCGGGTCAGCGAGGTCGGGGTCGGCGCAATCACGGGATTGCTGGTCTCGTTCCTGGTGCTGCCCTCGCGCGCGGTGCGCCAGATCCGCGCCAGCGCGGCAAGGCTGCTCGAGCTGATCGCGGACGCCTTCACCGAGCTGCTCGCGGGTCTCACGCGCGGCCGCGACAACGATGCGCTGCACCGGATCCAGGACGGCATCGGCACCGCGATGGTGGGCATGAATGCGATCGGTGCCGAAGCCGAGCGCGAGCGGGCCGCGCGCCTGTCAAGCGGGCCCGACACCGGTCCCTTGCTGCGAACGATCCTACGGCTGCGCCACGACGTCGTGATGATCGGCCGCTCGACCGTGGTGCCGTTGCCGGCCGAGGTGCAGATGCGGCTCGCCGCGCCGCTGGCGGAGGTCAGTGCGGCGATCGTGCGCTTTCTGCGCTCGGCGGCCGAAGCGTTGCGGGCTGGTGCCGGCGCGCCGCCGATTCATCCCGTGCACGTCGCGCTCCAGCATTACGCCGAGGCGGTTGCCGCCGTTCGCCAGGACGGCCTGATCCGCGGCCAGCCGAGCGACACCGCCGAGCGCTTCTTCGCGATCGGCTTCTCGCTGGAGCAGATGCACCAGAATCTCTGCGATCTCGATCGCGTCGTCGGCGAGTGGTCGGAAGCCTCGTCGGACAAGTCAGCGCGCTTGGCCGAGTGAGCTAGCGCCGCATCAGGTCCTTGCCCTGCATGCGCCAGACCAGCAAATCGATGCGGTCCTGGCCGAAGAACGGCTCGTTGTCGAACACGAAGGTCGGCACGCCCCAATGGCCGGAGGCGGCGTGGTCCTTCTCGTTCTCCGTGATCACCTGCTCGTAGCGATCAGGGTCCGCGGTGATTGCGGCATCCATCGCGGCGAGATCGAAGCCGGCCTTTTCGGCGCCGCGCCCGAGATGATCGCCTTCGTTCCAGCCCGACACCGAGCCGTCCCACAGCACGCGGGCGATTGCATCGGTGAATGCGAGCGAGCGTCCCTCGAGCTGCGCCATGGCACCAAGCCGGGTCAGACGGTGGATGTAGGGCTGCTCCGCCGCGACCTCGAACGTCACCTTGTGCTGCACGATCGGATCGGGCCTGGGAAAGCGGAACGGAATGCCTTCGTGCTGCGCCACGCGCGTGCTGTCGAGCACCACATAGCGAATGAAGTTCGGGCTGGCCTTCTTGAAAAACCCGGGCACACGGACTGCGAGCGGATAGACCGGCCGCAAATTCACCGTCAGATCGTAGGTTTCGACCAGGTTGAGCGTTTTCGGCAACGCCAGACAGCTGAACGGGCTGCGAAAGGAGTAGAAGAGGTCGACGGAGAGCGTCATCGGGCCGGCTCCACGAGCCGCCCCATCATGCTGCGGGCGACGAGCTTGTGGAAGGGCGTGATGAACGCGAGATAGGCGCGGCCCAGCCGATTGTTGGTCCGCACCAGCGTGGTCAGGGTGACGTGGCGCAGCACCGCTTCGCCGGCGACATCGACCACGATGCGGAAGTCGAGATGATAATCATTGAAGCCGGCGACCAGCTGCTCCGGCGTTTCGCTCAGCACCGGAAACAAGCCGATCGGGCCGCCCGGCGCTGGTGCGCCTTCACCCGATGTCTTCAATCCAAAGGGCCTCACGAGGATGTTGCGCAGGCGTGTCAGTGCACCGATCCAGCGCGGTCCGTGCAACACCATCCTGGTGCAGGCCTCGCGGGCATTCACCGGTGCTGTGCCGATCTCCACGCGAAAGGCGTCGATGAATTGCGCACCGGCCAGCAGCGTGCCGGCGTCGACATCGGGGATGACTTCGCGGACGGTCCCGTTCATCCCGCCAGTTTGCGCGTCAGCATCCGGAAGCGCAAGATCAGAAGTCCGGCATAGACGAACGATCCGATCGACAGTCCGATCCAGACACTGACCGCGCCGAAATCAGCGTGAAAAGCGAGCAACCAGGCGATGGGAAAGCCCACGCACCAGTAGCCGATCGCGGCGAATACCAACGTCATTCTGGTGTCATTGATGCCGCGCAGTGCGCCGCCCATGATGGTCTGGATGGCATCGGCGATGAAGAAGGTCGCGCCGACCAGCAGCAGCGTTGCAGTCAGCTCGACGGTCGCCATGCTCGCCTCGCCGCTGCCGAAGAACAGCCGTCCGAGCTCATAGCGGCCGAGAATGATTGCGACGCTGAGGGCCGAGACGAACGCGATCCCGATCACGGCTGCCACGAGACCTGCGCGCCTCACCGCAGCCGGGTCGCCCCGGCCGAAGGCGTGGCCGACCCGCACCGTGGCTGCCATGCCGATGCCGAGCGGGACCATGAACAGCACGGCGGTGACCTGGAGCGCGATCTGATGCGCCGCGAGCGCCGTGGTCGAGATCAACCCCATCAGCAGCGCCGCCGAAGAGAACAGGCCATATTCCAGCAGCAGTGAGAACGAGATCGGGGCGCCGATCGCGATGAGCTTGTGCATCAGGGGCCAGTCGATCCGCCAGAGATGGGCAAGCGGACGATAATCCGCGAACGGCTTGCGCAGCCCCGCAATGGCGAGCGTGGCGACGAACGTGCCGAGATTGACGATGGTGGTCGCAAGCCCTGCGCCGAACAGACCGAGCTCCGGCAGGCCGAACAGGCCGTGGATCAGGGCGTAGACCAGCGCGGCATTGACGGGGATCGCCGCGAGCGTGATCCATAGCGGGGCCTGCGGCCGGTTCACCGCGCTCATCATGCTGCGCAGCGCGATGAAGCCGAGTGCCGGCGCGATGCCCCAGGCCAGCCCATTCAGATAGCGCTGGGCGAGCGCGGCCGAGTGCGGCGCCTGACCGAGTGCGACCAGGATGTGCTCGCCATAGAGCGGGGAGGCCATCATCGGCAGCGAGATCAGCAAGGCGACCCACAAGCCGACGCGCAGAGAGCGGCGGATGCGCCTGACATCGCCGGCGCCGAAGGCTTGCGCGACCAGCGGCGACACCGCCGTCATCAATCCGAGCCCGAAGGTGAAGCTGACGAAATAGACCGTGTGCGCCAGCGCTGCTGCTGCGACCGCGCTCTCGCCGAGCCGCCCGATCAGCGCGAGATCGGTCGTGATCATCGCGATCTGCCCGAGCTGCGTCAGCATCATCGGCACGGCCAGCCGCAGCGTCGCGACGAATTCGTCGGCGAGAGGATTTGGCGGCACGCCGGCTTGCGGCTGCGAACGAGGCTGGACGGTGTCGAGCATGGCCGGGTCAATAGCACAGCCGGGCGACGAAAACATGGCTTGGTCTTCTCCCTCTCCCCTTGCGGGAGAGGGTGGCTCGCCGCAGCAGCGGCGAGACGGGTGAGGGGGATCTCTCCGCGTACGGCCCTCAAGCAGCAGGACTCGCTGAAGCAACCCCTCATCCGGCGCTATAGCCGATGCGAAGCTTCGGCGTTCTCAAAAACGGCGGCCAAAGGCCGCCTACGCCACCTTCTCCCACAAGGGGAGAAGGGAAGAAGCGCCTCAGCCCTTCCGTTCAGGCACGCGCCTGATCTTCGCGCCGAGCGCGTTGAGGCGCTCGTCGATGCGCTCGTAGCCGCGCTCGATCTGGTCGGCGTTGTTGATCGTGGAGGTGCCCTCGGCGCAGACGGCCGCGAGCAGCATGGCCATGCCGGCGCGAATGTCGGGCGAGATCATCGATGCACCGCGCAGGCGGCTGGGGCCGGCGATGATGGCGCGATGGGGGTCACAGAGCACGATACGCGCGCCCATCGCGATCAGCTTGTCGACGAAGAACATCCGCGATTCGAACATCTTCTCGAACATCAGGATCACGCCCTCGCATTGCGTGGCGGTGACGATCGCGATCGACATCAGATCGGCCGGGAAGGCCGGCCAGGGCTGGTCTTCCAGCTTCGGCACGTGGCCGCCAAAATCGTCCTGGATCTTCAGCGTCTGGTTTGATGGCACGATGAGATCGTCGCCCTCGATGCGGCAGACGATGCCGAGCCGTTCGAATCCCATGCGGATCGAGCGCAGATGCTCGACGCCCGCGCGCACGATGCGAAGCGGCGACCGCGTCACGGCCGCGAGTCCGATCAGCGAGCCGACCTCGATATGGTCGGGCTGGATCCGGTAGGTCGCGCCGCCCAGCGTCGCCGGACCGTGCACCATCATGGTGTTGGTGCCGATGCCCTCGATCCCTGCGCCGAGCGCGACCAGGAAGTTGGCGAGGTCCTGCACATGCGGCTCGGACGCGGCGTTGCGCAAATAGGTGGTGCCTTGGGCGGCGACGGCTGCGACCAGCGCGTTCTCGGTCGCGGTCACGCTGGGCTCGTCCAGGAACACGTCGGCGCCGGTCAGTTTCGAAGCGCGGAATTCGAGCCGGTCGGTCGCGGTGACCTTGGCTCCCAACTGCTCGAGTGCGAGCACATGCGTGTCGAGCCTTCGGCGGCCGATGACGTCGCCGCCGGGCGGCGGTAGCATCACTTCGCCGCAGCGGGCGAGCAGGGGGCCGGCGAGCAGGATCGAGGCGCGGATGCGCACGCACAGATCAGGATCGAGATCGGCGGCGCGGATGCTCTTGGCGTGAATATGAAGCGTGTTGCGGGCGGTCCATTCCGCCGCCGCGCCGACCGAGCGGATCAGCTCGACCAGCGTCTCGGTGTCGCGGATCCGCGGCACGTTCTCCAGCGTCACCGGATGCTCGGTGAGCAGGGCTGCCGCGATGATCGGCAGGGCCGCATTCTTGTTGCCGGAAGGCTCGATCGAGCCCGAGAGCCGGTGACCGCCCTCGACAATGTACTGGATGGGCGCCACGGGGTCTCTCGCTGTCGTGTTGGGTGGGCGGGTTTTCGAGGCGGAAACTACCGAGAATTGAGCGCGGGAGCAATTCTGCACTTGTCGCGAGGGCGGGGGAGGTTCAGCCGTGTCTCTACGTCATGGCCGGGCTTGTCCCGGCCATCCACGCCTTTGCCAGATGCACGGAGAACCTAGATGCCCGGGACAAGTCCGGGGCATGACGACCGTCCAAGCCATCCGATCTCAGATATCGATCGTCGCGCTCAGCGAATGTTCCTGGATGAAGTCGCGGCGCGGCTCGACCACGTCGCCCATCAGCTTGGTGAAGATGTCGTCGGCCTCGTCGACCTCTTTGACCTTCACCTGGAGCAGTGATCGCGCATTGACGTCCAGCGTCGTCTGCCAGAGTTGCTCCGGATTCATCTCGCCCAGCCCTTTGTAGCGCTGCAGCGAGACGCCCTTGCGGCCGGCGTCGGTGACGGCTTCGAACAGATCGACCGGGCCGTAGACCATGTGCTCGGTGTCCTTGCGCCGCAGCTTGCCGGGGCGGGCATAAACGTCCTGGAGCTTGACGGTGTACTCGTCGAGCTTGCGGGCTTCGACCGAGCCCAGGAACGCGTCATCGATGAGGGCGACGTCCTTGACGCCGCGCACGGTGCGCTCGAACTGGAAACCATGGCCTTCGACGTATTGACCGATCCAGCCGCGCTCGACCTCGTCGGCGAGCGTGTCGAGGCGGGCGGCGATGTATTGGGCTGCCGCGGCGGCTTTCTCCGGATCGCCGTAGATCGCCTTGTTGAGCACGCCGGTGATGGCGGCCTGCTCGATCACCTTGCGATTGTAGCGGGTGTGCAGGCTGCGCAGGACGCCGCGGACGGCGCGGGCGTCATCGACCAGCGAGCGCAGGTCGCGGCCGGTGCGATCGCCGCCGGTGCCGGGAATATAGACGCAATCGTCCAGCCCGGTATCGATCAGATAATCTTCCAGCGCCCGCTCGTCCTTCAGATATTGCTCGGACTTGCCGCGGTTGACCTTATAGAGCGGCGGCTGGGCGATATAGAGATAGCCGCCGTCGATGATCTCGCGCATCTGCCGGTAGAAGAAAGTGAGCAGCAGCGTGCGGATGTGGGCGCCGTCGACGTCGGCGTCCGTCATCACGATGATCTTGTGATAGCGCAGCTTCTCGATCGAGAATTCGTCGCTGATGCCGGTGCCGAGCGCGGTGATCAGCGTGCCGATCTGCTCGCTGTGCAGCATCTTGTCGGGACGCACGCGTTCGACATTGAGGATCTTGCCGCGCAGCGGCAGCACGGCCTGGAATTCGCGGTTGCGGCCCTGCTTGGCGCTGCCGCCTGCCGAGTCACCCTCGACGATGAAGAGCTCGGATTTCGCCGGGTCCTTCTCCTGGCAGTCGGCGAGCTTGCCGGGCAGCGAAGAGACCGAGAGCGGGCTCTTGCGCGTCAGCTCGCGCGCCTTTCGCGCGGCTTCGCGGGCAGCCGCCGCCTGGATCACCTTGCCGACGATCATCTTGGCTTCGGAGGGATGCTCCTCGAACCAGGCCTGCAGCGCCTCGTTGAGCACGTTCTCGACCACGGGGCGCACTTCCGAGGACACCAGCTTGTCCTTGGTCTGCGACGAAAATTTTGGGTCCGGCACCTTCACCGACAGCACCGCAGTGAGGCCTTCGCGGCAGTCGTCGCCGGTGAGCGCGATCTTTTCCTTTTTCGCGTTGGCCTCGGCATAGCCGTTGACCTGGCGCGTCAGCGCGCCGCGGAAGCCGGCGAGATGGGTGCCGCCGTCGCGCTGCGGGATGTTGTTGGTGAAGCACAGCACGTTCTCGTGGTAGCTGTCGTTCCACCACAACGCGGCCTCGACACCGATGCCGTTGGATTCCGCGCGCACCATGATCGGCGCCGGAACGATCGCCTTCTTGTTGCGGTCGAGATATTTGACGAATTCCTCGACGCCGCCGGAATAGTGCATCTCCTCGCGCTTCTCGACGGCGTGACGCATGTCGGAGAGGGCGATGTTGACGCCGGAATTGAGGAAGGCGAGCTCGCGCAGCCGGTGCTCCAGCGTGGCGAAATCATACTCGATGTTCTTGAAGGTTTCCGTCGAAGCCTGGAACGTCACCTCAGTGCCGCGCCTGCCGGGCGCGTCGCCGACCACCTTGAGCGGCGCGACCGCATCGCCATGGGCGAATTCGATGTAGTGTTCCTTGTTGTCGCGCCAGATGCGCAAGCCGAGCTTGCTTGACAGCGCGTTGACGACGGAGACGCCGACGCCGTGCAGACCGCCGGAAACCTTGTAGGAATTCTGGTCGAACTTACCGCCGGCATGGAGCTGGGTCATGATGACCTCGGCTGCCGAGATGCCTTCGCCCTTGTGGATGTCGACGGGAATGCCGCGGCCGTCGTCGCGCACGGTGACGGAATTGTCGGCGTTGAGGATCACGTCCACGCGCGTGGCGTGGCCCGCGAGCGCCTCGTCGATCGCGTTATCCACGACCTCGTACACCATGTGATGCAGGCCCGAGCCGTCATCGGTGTCGCCGATATACATGCCGGGACGCTTGCGGACGGCGTCGAGACCCTTGAGCACGCGGATCGATTCCGCCCCGTAATCGCTCGGATTTGAGGGTTCGTTTTCGGCAGGCGTCTGCCGAGCAGGTTCTGTCATGAGAGGCCTTCGAGATGTCGCCCGAATCAGCGGCGCAAAAGGCGCTGATATGCGGGCTATTTGTGCCACGAAAGACGGATTGCGCCTAGCGCAAAGTATCCCCCGGCAAGTCTTTGATTAAATAGAATTTTTTGGCCGATTTTCAAGGCCTTCGAAGCCCGATTCGGCGGCTTGGAAAAAGCGCGATTCGGGAAGCCGTTTCGGGCCGTGGAAGGCGTGGATTTTGCGGGGACGAGGGCGTTCCGAGGCGCCTGGAACGCCCCGGAACGGCCTTGCAGCTCAATACATCTGAAGCGGCAGCACATCTCCGTTTGGCCCCACCAGGAGGCCCCAGGCATCGCCGGCGGCCACTGTGAGAATCTCGGTGCGAGTGGGGCGTCCCGGCAGACGCAGCGCGTACTGGTACTTGCCTGGCGGCAGATCGAGCATCGGGCCTTTCGGCGATTGCGGACCGCCGGCGCCGGCCGCGATCTTTACGGTCTGATTGTTGATCGTCAGCGATGCTTCTTTCGGCCCCATATTGCCGAGCATCAGCCTGGCCTGTCCGGCCTTCGGCATGATGTCGGCCTTGGCCGCGGCCTGCGGATTTCGCTGCATCAGGCTGACCGTGGTCTCGTCTCGGGCGCGGCCAAGCTTCAGCACGGCCGGCCCCTGCGGCGAGGTGAACGCGAGCTCCGCCCGCTCGGCCGTCACGATCGCGCCGTCGGCCTTCTCTTGCCAGCCCCGATTGGTCAGCTCCGCGCGATAGAAGGCGAGGACCTCGCCAAGCTCGGCGGGGATGCTGGCTTCGAGCTCGGTCCGGAACGACTGGTCGCTGCCGGGAAATTTCGTGGAGCTGATGCCGGTCGAGCTGTGCTGCGTCGGCACCGGCAGGGCCGAATCGGGATCGGGCGTGAGCGGCTCCTTCGATTTGGTCTGGACCGCCTTGGCTTGGGTCGATTTGGCCTCGACGGGCTTCGCCGCGGCGACGACCAGACCGGAGCCGTTGGCGCTAACGTTCACCTTCGGTCCCATCTGCATCACGGTCATCGAGATCGACTTGCCGCTCTTTGCGAACTCCATCACCGCCATGTTGGGCTGATTGATGACGGAGGGCTGCTCTTTCCAGCCCGCTGGCTTGAGCGATGCGCGATAGAACGCAGTGAGCGCCTTCACGCTCGAGGTCGAGGAGAACTCGAGCCTGCCCTCGTCGCTCTCGAACTTCACACCCTCGGCGTTTTCAGGCAGCGGCACCGGAATCTTGCTGTCGGCCTGCGCGTTGAGCGGCGCGTCGGACAATGCGGCCGCCTGCACCTTGCGCCTGGCTTCGTCGGCGGTGTCGTCCGCCTCTTTCTTCGCCTTGGCACGGGCGGCAAGCGCGGAGTCCTTCACCTGCGCGGTCAGGCTGACCATGGTGAAATCATATTTGCGGCCAAGCCGCAGCACGCCGGTTTCCTCCGCCGAAGAGATCTTGATCGCGACCTCGTCACCGGGTGCGAGCTGCGCGCTGCCGTCCTCCTGCCAGCCGCGCGCGGCGAACTCGCGGTGATAGAAGGCGAGCACGGCCGGCAGCTCGGCCATCGCGGCGGCCGACATTTCGCGCTTGTTGTCGCTCGCGCCGCCGAGCCCCCTGGCCGTCTTGGTCGGGCTCGGCCGCGGCAGGCCGGCCAGATCGCTATCGGCTTTGAGCTCGCTCGGCAGCGCGAAGGGGGCGACCCGGATATCGACATTGGTGCGGCCATCGTCGCGGCGCGTCAGCGTCAGCATCACGGGCTTCTGCTGATAGAAGCCGGTCTCCTTGCTATCGGCATGCGCGTAGAACGCGCGCAGGCCGTTGGGAACGGTTTCATTCAGGCTGGTGGTCCAGCGTGCGGCGGTTTCCGGCGTGAGCTTCTGCCAGCCGATCGCAGCCATCTGGCTGCTGTAGAAATCCGACGTTGCATCGAGCGGCGTCGGCGCGATGCAGCCGAGATAGGGCCGGGTCCCGTCGAACACGATGTCACTTGCGCCTTCCGGAAATGGCACGTTCCCGTACATCCGGTCGGTGGTGTAGTAAACCACGGACTGGTCGGGCCGGCCGAGCGCCTGCGTGAAATGAACGGAAAGGCCTTGTCGTCCCTTCCTGAACTTCAGCAGGCTGCTTTTCTCCTCAAGCGGCATCACATAGGGCACCCATCCGTTGTCGCGCAGGAGCTTTTGGACCGCGGGCAGCGTCACGGCCTGCCGCATCGGTACGCGATATTCGACGCTATAGGGATCGGGGCGCGAAATGTCTTCCACCGCACCTTCGAGCTGGGGCAGCGCGTGGACGTCGACGATGCCCTCGTCGGCGCCGGCCGCGATCGAGCAGCTCGCCATCAGGAAGAGACCGCATGCAAGCAGCCGCCATCGTGCCGGGACTTGCATCCCGCGCGGGATCATCGCCATCGTTACGTCTCCAGGATGCCGCGCGGCGCTTGGGCGCGCGCGATTGCAACGGCTGCGACACCGTCGGCGGGTCTCAAACGAGAAGTCGCGGCAGGAACCGGGCAGGTTCAAAGATCCGGACGGCTCAATACAGCTGGAGCGGCGACCATGCCTCGCCGTCGCGCCCGATGGTGAGCTCCCAGGCGTCGCCGGCTGCGACGGTGAGGATATTGCTGTGGGCCGGACGGCCGGGTACGTTCAGTTCGTAGGAATATCTGCCGGGCGCCAGATCCAGCGAGACGGCGTTAGCGCCGGCCGAGCGCTTGATGATGTGCGCGTTGATCCCGAGCACGGCTTCCGTCTCGCCGATGTTGCTGAACACCAGCTTCGCCTGGCCCGGCTCGGGCATGACGTTCGCCCGGGTTGCAGTATCCGAGTTCTTCTGCACGAGATGAACCAAGGTGCTGCTGCCCTTGCGGCCGAGCTCCAGCATCGCCGGACCGAGCGGAGATGCGAACGCGAGCTGGACGTGATCGGCGGAGACGACGGCGCCATCGTGCTGCTCCTGCCAGCCGAGCTTTCCGAGCTCCCTGCGGTAGAAGGCTAGGACGTCGCCGAGTTCGGCGGGCACGGTGGCCTCGAGCTTGACCCGAAGCGGCGCTTCGACGCCCCGCATCAGGGTGGTGTGGATTCCTCGAAAGCTGTAGCGGGTCGGTGCGAGCAGCCTGGCATCGGGATCCGGCGTGAGATCGGCGGAAAACAGCGCCGCGAGATGCGGCATCCCGGCGCCGGCCCTTGCAGCGAGCATGCAGATCGCGAGCAGGACGAGGCCGCACGCAAACGCCCGCCATCGTGCCGGAGCTTGCGCCCCGGACCTTGCCGTCCGCATCTCACTCTCCAGGGGTCTCGCGCGGCATGTCATTGCGCGATTGCAAAACGGCTGCGACGCCGTCGGCGCGGCCTCCGGCAACTAGTCGCGGCAGAAATGGGGCCGGTTCAACGGCGGCGACTAGCGCCGGGCCGATACCTGTCCGCTTTCGACGTCAAAGATCTCGCCCCCGGCGCCGATCTCGGCGAAGGCGGCAGGGTCTGCGCCGGTCAACCACACCTGCGCGCCGAGCTTGCGCAGCTCGTCGAACAGCGCCGCGCGCCTGCCGGGATCCAGATGCGCGACGACCTCGTCGAGTAGCAGCAGCGGCACGATGCCGGTCATCTCGGCGACCAGGCTCGCATGCGCCAGCACCAGCCCGATCAGCAACGCCTTCTGCTCGCCGGTCGAGGCATCGCGCGCCGGCATGCTTTTCGGCGCGTAGATCACCTGCAGATCGGTGAGATGCGGACCATCCGTGGTACGGCCGGCGATGGCGTCACGCGGACGGTTGTCGCGCAGGATCTGGCGGTAGCGGTCCTCGACCGACGTCGCGGTCTCCGTCAGCAGCGCGTTCTCCATCCAGCCGTCGAGCGCGATCTGCGCCGAAGGGAAGGCGGAGGCCTGCGCGCGAGCGTTCAGCATGCCGGTCAGACGCGCCGCGGTCTGGCCGCGGGTTGCGGCGACCGCGACCGCAAGCTCCGCGGTCTCACGCTCGATCGCGTCACACCAATGGTCGTCGTAATTGCGCGTCTCGAGCAGTCGGTTGCGCGAACGCAGCGAACGTTCGAGCGCGGAGATGCGGCTGGAATGGTCGCTGTCGATGGCGAGCACCAGGCGGTCGAAGAAGCGCCGCCGCTCGGACGCCGCTCCCATGAACAGCCCGTCCATCGCCGGCGTCAGCCATACCATGCGGATGTGGTCGCCGAACGCCGCCGCCGAATTGACCGGTTCGCGGTCGATGCGGCAGCGCCGGCTGACCGGGCTATCTGCGCACGGCGGATCGATGCCGGTGCCGAGCGTGGCAAGGCCCAGCGCGCCCTCGACCGGTGCCGACACCGCCCAGGAGCCGTCGCCCTGATTGTCGGCGACGTCGTCCAGCGTCGCACGCCGCAGGCCGCGTCCCGGCGACAGGAACGAGATCGCCTCGATGCAATTGGTCTTGCCCGCTCCGTTCGGCCCGACCAGGACCACCATGTCGGCCGCCGTCTCGAGCCCCGCCGCCCGGTAATTACGAAAATGCGTCAGCGTCAGGCGATGAATGCGGGAGGGGGTCATCAGATCTTTGTCGTGGCCGCGATTCTTCCCCTCTCCCCTTGTGGGAGAGGGTGGCGCCTCACAAGGTGAGGCGACGGGTGAGGGGTATCTTACCGCTCGGCGAGCTTTGCAAGGATGTCCTCCAATACAGAAGTGGGTCGCTGGAGCACGTCGTTGTTCCAGTAGCGCGCGATGACAAAGCCTTCGGCGAGAGAGCTGCGTCACGCGCTGCATCGCGTCGTGATTCTCCGTGCTGACCGCCGTCGATCTCGATCACCAGGCGCTTCTCAAAGCAGACGAAGTCGAGAATGTAGGTGTTGAACGGGACCTGCCGGCGAAACTTGAAAGCGGAGAGTTGCCGGTGCCTGAGCAGGCGCCACATTGCCGCTTCCGCATCCGCCGGTTCGTGCCGCATATTCTTCGCGAATTGGCGAAGACGTTTGGAGACTGGCCGATGGGATGGTTCCTGCGGCACGAACCCCTCACCCGACTGAGTATGTATCCGCCCGTGGAGATGCCCTCTCCCACAAGGGGAGAGGGCGCAGCAACGTGCATTGCGCTTGTTTCGGCAGGCGAAGCTGTAGCTTCCCCCTCTCCCCTTGTGGGAGAGGGGGGCTTCGCGCAGCGAGGCCGGGTGAGGGGTTGTCTCTGCATAAAAGGTGTCGCGAGAGGAGGACCACGTCCCTCACACCCGCATCGGCATCAGCACGTAGAGCGCGCTCTTGTCGTCGCGGTCTTGCACCAGAGTCGGTGAGCCCGGGTCGGCGAGCCGGAGCGTTGCGACGTCGCCTTCGATCTGGGCGGCGATGTCGAGCAGATAGCGGGAGTTGAAGCCGATATCGAGGGCGTCGGAGGCGTATTCGACTTCGAGCTCTTCGGTCGCGCTGCCGGAATCCGGATTGGTCACCGACAGCACCAGCTTGCCCGGCGACAGCGAGAGTTTCACGGCTCGCCCGCGCTCGCTGGAAATCGTCGAGACGCGGTCGACCGCGTTCTCGAAATCCTTCTTGTCGACGACGAGCTCCTTGTCGTTGCCCTGCGGGATCACGCGGCCGTAATCGGGGAAGGTGCCGTCGATCAGCTTCGAGGTCAGCACCACATTGCCGATGGTGAAGCGGATCTTGGCCTGCGACAGCTCGATCGTGACCTCGGCCTCGTTGTCCTCGATCAGGCGCTGCACCTCGCCGACCGTCTTGCGCGGCACGATCACGCCGGGCATGCCCTCGGCACCCTTGGGCTGCACCAGGTCGAGCTGGGCGAGGCGGTGGCCGTCGGTGGCGACGCCGCGCAGGGTGGCGGCTTTGGCGGAGCCCGCGGCATGCAGGTAGATGCCGTTGAGATAATAGCGGGTCTCCTCCGTGGAGATCGCGAACTGGGTGCGATCGATCAGCCGCTTGACGTCCTTGGCGGCGAGGCTGAACGAATGCGACATGTCGCCGGCGGCGAGATCCGGGAAATCGTTTTCCGGCAGGGTCTGCAGCGTGAAGCGGGAGCGCCCGGCACGGATCGCCAGCACGGCGCGGTCGCCGTCGGCTTCGAGCACGATCTGCGAACCATCCGGCAGCTTGCGCACGATGTCGTAGAACATGTGCGCCGGCACGGTGGTCGAGCCCGCGGTCGCGGTTTCCGCCGCGAGCGTTTCCGTGACCTCGAGGTCGAGGTCGGTCGCCTTCAGCGACAATTTCGCGTTTTCGGCCCTAACAAGCACGTTGCCGAGGATCGGAATCGTGTTGCGGCGTTCGACCACGCGGTGGACGTGGCCCAGCGACTTCAGGAGTTGCGCGCGTTCGACCGTAACCTTCATTGCACTACTCGCCCGATCCCCAAGGAAACACAAATCTGGAAAAGCCGGGCGGCGGGACGCGCGCCACGGCACCGAAGACCCCGGAAAGCCGGATCATCCAGCCGATATGACCAAAGCCGTCAGGGTCGCGCAAGGTGGCGCGGATGGCCCCCGGATTCAAGGGATTGCGGGCAGTTCCCCACGATTTACCTATGTTTCCGCAACGCGCTGAACGCCTCGCCGGCCAGGGACGTCTCTGCGCCCGTCACGGCCGGGCTTGTCCCGGCCATCCACGTCTGGGTTCGCGGTCCTAAGAACGTGGATGCCCGGGACAGGCCCGGGCATGACGACCTCCGATGCAGCTTGGATGTGGTCGCACCCGCGCAGAAGCAAATAGGCGTTTATTCCTGAAGCTGGCGCTTGAGCGATTCGACCTCGTCCGACAGCGCCGTGTCCTTGGAAACCAGGGCCTCGATCTTGCGCACGGCGTGCAGCACCGTGGTGTGGTCGCGCCCACCGAAGCGGCGGCCGATCTCGGGGAGCGATCGCAAGGTCAGCGTCTTGGCGAGATACATCGCCACCTGGCGCGGACGGACCACGTTGGCGGTCCGGCGCGAGGACAGGAGATCGGAGCGGCTGACATTATACTGCCGTGCCACCACGCGCTGGATGTCCTCGATCTTGATCCGCTTCGGTTCCTGCGGCCGGATCAGGTCGCGCACCTCGTGCTCCGCCATCTCCAGCGTCACCGGCCGATTGTTGAGCTTCGAATGCGCGAGCAGGCGGTTGATCGCGCCTTCGAGATCCCGGCCGTTATGGGTGATGGCGCGGGCCAGATAGGTCAGCACCTCCTCCGGCACCTCGAAGGTCGCATGATGGGCGCGGGCGGCTGCGACGCGCGACTTGAGAATACCGTGCCGCAGCTCCTCGCCGAGCGAGGCCATCTCGACCACGAGGCCGCCGGCCAGCCGCGAGCGCACGCGGTCGTCGAGGCTTTCGAGGTCGGACGGCGGACGGTCGGCCGCGATCACGACCTGGCGGCCGGCATCGATCAGCGCGTTCAGCGTGTGGCAGAACTCGGCCTGGGTCGACTTGCCCTGCAGGAACTGGAGATCGTCGATCACGAGCACGTCGATGCCGCGCAACGCTTCCTTGAAGGCGAGCGCCGTCTGCGTCTTCAGCGCGGCGACGAAGCCGTACATGAATTTCTCGGCGGTGAGATAAAGCACCTTGCGCTCGTTGCCGGAATTGCCGGCCCAGGTCACCGCCTGCAAGAGATGCGTCTTGCCGAGGCCGACACCCGCATGGATGTAGAGCGGATTGAACATGACGGGATCGCCGCGACGACCCTCGGCGACCTGACGCGCAGCCGCATGCGCCAGCGTGTTGGAACGGCCGACGACGAAGCTCGCAAACGTCAGGCGCGGATCGAGCGGCGAGCCGCCGAGTGCATCATGATTGGCCGAGACCGGCGCGGTCGCGGTCGAGCGCAGCTCCGGCGCAGGCGAGCGGCGCGTTTCGACCGGCGCGGGCGCTTCCTTCTGCTGCACCACGGGGCGCACGGCCGAGCGCACGGTGAGATCGATGCGATGCACTTCCGGCATCTCGGCCTGCCAGCACGACAGCACGCGCTCGGCATAATGGGCCTGGATCCAGCTCTTCAGGAAGCGGGTTGGCACCGACAGACGCACGCTCTCGTCCTGGACGCCTTCCAGATCCATGCGCGCGAACCAGCTCGTATAGACGTCCTCGCCTACGTTCGAGCGCAGCCGACTCTTCACGCGTGACCAGCGATCCTGTTCCGGGGTTGTCATCATTTGAGAACTTTTCTTGAGAGATAAGGTTGCGTGGTGAGCGCCATGCTGAGTTCCTGCCAGGGATACCTGCTCAGGGATATTTGCGATGGCGGGACCTCAAGCGATTTCACCTGCAGGCATGGCTCGACCGTTCGGCGGAAACGCCGCGTCCGATCAGCAATGTCTAGAGATGGAGGGGTCGCGAGGTCAGCGCGTACTCGGCGCTCCGTTACACGCGGGAGGCTTGATGTCCGACGGATCTAAAACGGCATCGCTGGAAGTCGAAATGCTGGAAGTCGAAATGTGTTTCAATACCGCGTTGAGTTCGTAAGACATGATACCTCCCCGTCCTGCCGTGATTGCTCACGACAAGGTCCTGCGTGTCCAAACGACACCCGCTTCGTAGTCGGATGCCTGCCCGTGTACTCGTCGTCCGCTCGGCTTCGCCATCATGCCTGTCGGGGCAGCTTTCAAGATGTCTCTTAAGCGCGAGAGAAAGATCCCGCTTGGAGACATTCAGACAAAGAGCTACCGTTCCCACATTGCTGTGGGTTTTGATCCGACAATCGCTTGTTGAAGCGTCGCCTACGTGCACACCGCCGCCGATTTGCACGCTCGCCCCGTTTCCGATACCGCGCTGGTCTCAAGATCGTGGGCGCCGCTGACGTCTTAAGGAATACACTATGCGGAAAGACTCGCAACGGAATTGATTCACACTTGAGGCATCAAAAATCTTGATCTGCGTTAACGCCACGCGGCACTTGTGCACAGGCTTCAGAGCAAGTTTTTGGATTCGTGCACAGAATCGAAGATGCCGCGTCCGATGTGACAATTCTCCGCCACCGCCAAAAATTTTTTACAAAAGCGTCACGCGCGCGACGCGCGGGTGAATTTTCCAAATGCTTGGCCTCACTATGTCGATAAGTTGTTAGCGAGCCATCGTTTTTTGAGTCTCGTTTCACAGGGTAACTCCATCGCGTGACGCGATCCGGGGAAACTACGGTGTGCAGAACTCGCAAGCCCGCGAATTCAACTTGCGCCCGCCTCGCAGGGGCTTTTTGCACCGCGGTGCAAGTTTCCGCTGTTGCAAAACCATTCGCAGGTAAAACTACGGACGCGTCATGGTGCAAGCGCCGCAATCCTCCGATCGAAGGTCGTTCGACGCGTGACTGCTTGCGTGAATATGACGGGCAACAAAAAAGCCCGGCGTGAGGCCGGGCTATTTGACGCGTGTGATGTGCGATGTGATCGCCCGATCGAACGACTCGATCGGACGGCGTGCCAGAACGCTCGCGAGTTTACTTGGCGAGCTTGGCGATCTGCGCGGTGAGCCGCGAGACTTTGCGGCTGGCATTGTTCTTGTGAATGATGTTTCGCTGCGCGGCGCGCATCAAGGCGGGCTCGGCATTCGCCAGCGCCGTCACGGCAGCGGCGCGGTCGCCGGTCTTGATCGCTTCTTCGACGTTACGTACGGCACCGCGCATCTGGGTGCGGCGCGACTTGTTGACAGCGGTGCGGCGGGCGATCTTGCGCGTCGCTTTCTTGGCGGAAGTGGTATTGGCCATGGTCTCAATGTCCTTTGCGGGTACCGGTCGCGTCTTCGTCGGGTAGCGCCGGCTTGCTTGACCGCGTAATCGACGCTCGGAATTAGGGTGTTCGGTTGCTAGGCTGTTCCCGGAACATGAGCGACGGCCTTGCGGCTGCCTCTGAGGCCCAAGGAGCCTCTCAGCCCAAGAAGCCTCTAAGCCCAAAGAGCCTGCATCTGCTCAAAGAACAGCGGCGGCAGGATTGCGCCCGCCGCCAGTTGGCGCCCTTATAGAGAGGGTCTTCGGCACCGTCAACGCTTTCCCGGGCTGCAAAAGCAGCCCCTCAGAGCCGGGATGAGTGCCGTAACGCCCTGAAGAGGTTGAATTTCTGCCGTCTCCCTTGTATTGGCTGGCGGCGTTCCGAGGGTCGTCCGATCGGACGACTATATAGGGTGAGGCATGATCCGCGGCTTTTTCCGACTGATTGGGCTGTTGCTGCTCGCCGGCGGGTTCATCTTCATGGTCTATGATGGCGCCCGCTGGGTGGCCGACCAGACCCTGCGGTTCACCCGCTTCGGCCAGTTCTGGAACGACATCAATCAGGCCAGCCAGACGGCATTCCGGACCTGGGTTGAGGCCAAGGCGCCCTGGCTGTGGACCTCGGTGATCCGCCTGGTGCTGGATCAGCCGGTTTTCGCCGTCCTCGGCATTCTCGGCATCCTCCTGATGATCCTGTTCCGCCCGCGCAAGCCGTTGATCGGCTATTCCCGGGATTGAGCTTTCGAGCATGCCGCGCTGTAACAGGGCTGCCGCTCCGTGCGTAAAGACCTATATTCCCACCTGATCGCGAGCACGCCGCCTGAGTAATTAGCCCAGGCGATGCACGGCTCGTTCGGAGATCCGTCCATGGTGTTCATGCGCAAGACCACCGCATTGCCGAGCGCCGCGGAAGCGCTGCCGGGCCGTGCGCAAGCCATTCCGACCGCGACCACCCATTTCGTCAACGGCGCGAAGTTGCAGCCGCCTTATCCCGCCGGTCTCGAGCAGGCGGTGTTCGGGCTCGGCTGCTTCTGGGGCGCCGAGCGCAAGTTTTGGGAGCTCGGCGACGGCGTTTACACGACTGCTGTCGGCTATGCCGGCGGCCACACGCCGAACCCGACCTATGAAGAGACCTGCTCGGGCCGCACCGGTCACACCGAAGTGGTGCTGGTCGTGTTCGATCCCACCAAGGTGTCGTACGAGAAGCTATTGAAGACGTTCTGGGAGAGCCACAACCCGACGCAGGGCATGCGTCAGGGCAACGACGTCGGCACGCAGTACCGGAGCGCGATCTACACCTATTCAGACGCGCAGAAGAAAGCGGCCGATCAATCGAAGGCGCTCTATCAGAAGGCGCTTGCTGCAAAAGGTCTCGGCACCATCACCACCGAGATCGCACCCGCCGGCGAATTCTACTTTGCCGAGGACTATCATCAGCAATATCTGGCCAAGAATCCCGCCGGCTATTGCGGCCTGGGCGGCACCGGCGTATCCTGCCCGATCGGCGTCGGTGTGAGCGCGTAAGCTGGTCCCTCGTCATGGCCGGGCTTGTCCCGGCCATCCACGATATTTCGTGCGGCACCAAGAACGTGGATGCCCGGGAAGAGCCCGGGCATGACGGAGTGTTTGGTACCATTGCCAAGCCACCCGCCCCCTCAACGCTTTATTAACCATAACCGGTGCATCACTGGATCTGTCTCGTTTCGAGGGATAAGTCCGGTGCCGGTTGCACGCGCGTTTCGATGGTCGATCTCGGCAGCATCCCTGGCAGCGTCCGCCGCGCTGACCCTTGGCGGCTGCATGCAAACCGCTGGTCCCGTCGCCTATGTGCAGCCGCGCGCCGATCTCGATTCGATGGTCTATGGCCAGCCGTACAACGCGCCGCAGCCCGCCGTCGTCGGCAGTGGCGGCGGTGCCATCGCAGCACTCAGCAATTCCTTTGCCTCGCCTGCGCCCATGCCGGTCGGTTATGCCGCGCCGATGGCGGCGCCTGTTCGCTACGATGCCTCCTATCATCTCGACGCCGGCGACAAGCTGCGCGTGGTTGTCTACGGCCAGGAAGGTCTCACCAACAGCTACGCAATCGACGCCGGCGGCTCCATCACCATGCCGCTGATCGGCGGCGTGCCGGCACGCGGCCGCACCCCCGCGGGTCTTGCCGGCGAGATCGCCGCAAGGCTGCGCAACGGCTACATTCGCGAGCCCTCGGTCGCCGTCGAGATCGAGGCCTATCGTCCGTTCTTCATTCTCGGCGAAGTCTCCGCGCCCGGCCAGTATCCTTACGTGCCGAACATGACGGTCGAAAGCGCCGTCGCGATCGCCGGCGGCTTCTCGCCCCGCGCCAAGCGCGACGTGGTCACCGTCACGCACACCGAAGCCGGCGGCGCCATGCGCGCCGTGGTGCCGCTCGGCACCCCCTTGAGCCCCGGCGACACCGTGTTTGTCGGCGAGCGCTGGTTCTAGAGCGTTTTCGAGCGAAGTGGATACCGGTTCGCGTAAAGAAAACGCGTCAGAAAAGAATCTAGAGCCTCGGTTCTGATGCAATCAGAACCGAAGCTCTAGCTCACCGCCTGAAATCCAGACGCCCGTTCGGAAAACATCCGTCGATCCTGGTGGCGTCGACCACCAGTCCAACCCATGGCCGTGTGATCGCCGGGTTGGTCAGGTTGATATATTTCCCGACCAGGCGACCCGCGCGATCACGCGCCGTATCGATCAGCCCGTGCCGGCGGCCATGGTCCCAGTCGAAGCGGAGGAAAATGCGCTCGCCTGCGACCCGCACCTCCGCGCGTCCTTCTTTCCAGGCTTGCGGCGTATCGCCGGCAATGGTCGGATCTGCGCCGCCATTCCAGCGGCTGGCCCAGATGCCGTCGAGCGGGTCTGACTGTGCCGCGATAATTGCCCATGCCGCCGCGTTGACGTCAGCCGCATCGCCGGCAAGCGCGGCGGTTGCGGCATAGTCCATGACGTCGCGATCATCAGGCGCGGGCACGTCCATGGTGCCGAACGGATTGCGGATGACGATGTTCGTATTGGCCTGCTGCATCATGATCTCCCGGCGCGAATTGGCTTGATCAGCCAGCTCTATCGCCGGGCAGCAGGATGCAGCCACCCGATTCCTGCTCGTCATCCGGGGCGCGCGAAGCGCGAGCCCGGAATGACAGCGAAGACAGCCGCGCGCGCTACGATTTCAAATGCTTCGCGAAAAATTCCATGCTGCGCGGCCAGGCGATGTCGGCGCTGGCCTTGTCGTAGCTCGTCCGCTCGTCGCAATGGAAGCCGTGCTGCGCGCCCGGATAGACGAAGACCTCCACGTCCGGCCGCTTCGTCTTGATGGTCTCGACGTCGGTCAGGGGAATGCCGGCATCCTTCTCGCCAAAGTGCAGCTGTGTCGGAACTTTTGGTGTCTCGTCGGCATAGCGCACGACGGCGCCGCCGTAATAGCCGATCGCGGCCTTCAGGCCCGACAGCCGCGTCGCCGCGACGAAGGCGATGCTGCCGCCCAGGCAAAAGCCGATGATGCCGACCGGGCCGACGCTCTTCACCGCATCGATCGCCGCCTGCGTGTCGCGCAGCATCGCGTCCCAGTCCGGACTGGCGACGAACTTGCGCGCTTCCGCGATCTCGTCGGGCGAGTAGCCGGACTGGAAGCCCGGCGAGGTCCGGTCGAAGATCGACGGCGCGATCGCGACATAGCCTTCCCCGGCGAGGCGATCGCAGACCGAGCGGATGTGATGGTTGACCCCAAAAATCTCCTGGATCACCACCACCGCGCCCTTCGCCGTGCCGGCGGGGTCAGCGCGATAGGCACTGAGCTGGAATTTGTCGGAGGCCGTCAGCTTGATGTCCTGTCGCACGCGGGTTGTCCTTTTGGTTAGTCTTCGATTGCGGGTTCCGCTCGTTCCACAAACTCGTCATGCCCGGGCGTAGCCGTCCGAAGGACGGCGTCGCTTCCGCTCGCCTATGTCCCGGGCATCCACGTTCTTGGTGCGGTAGGAAAGATCGTGGATGGCCGGGACAAGCCCGGCCGTGACGATGTGGCAGCTCCAACGCATGATGGCGCAGAGACGATTGCTCTGCGTCATGAAAAGCCACTCTCACTCCCACATCCAGTTCTCGCCATAATCCTCCTTCCAGCCCGCCAGCCGTCCGTGGCGGAATTGCAGGAACAGGCGGTGACGGGTGGGGATCAGTCTGCTGCCGCCGATGTTGCGAAGGGCGAGATAGATCTCGTTGCCGGGGCGTCCCCGCACATATTGCAGCGGTTGCCCCAGCGCCCGCGCAGTCTGGTCGGCATCCATGCCGAAAGCGAGCGGCGTGTTGTTCGACAAGGTCGCGACGAAGGGCAGGCGGGGCAATGTCCCGCCGAGTTGCTCGGCTTGCGCGGATGCTGACAGCAACACCGCGCCCGCAGCCAATATAGCTCGCTTCATCGCCACTGTTCCTGTCCGACCTATTCCGGCAAGTTCTTCAGGAAAGGCAGCACCGCGTCAACAAAAGCCTGTGGCTGGTCGATGTTGACGGCGTGTCCGGCGGCGGGGATCACGACTTTTTGTGCGCCGGGAATTTTCGCGGCCATGTAGTCCGAGGCAGCTAGGAACGGCGTGTCGTCGGCGCCGACCACGATCAGGCTGGGCACCTTGATCTCCGGCAGCAGCTCGATCACCTTCGCATCGCGCTGGGTCAGCATGCCGCGTGCGGCGAGCGCCAATCCCCTGGCATCGCGATGGCTCGCGGTGGCGCGCTCGCGCGTTGCCGCCTTCAGCACGTCGAGCCCTTCGCGATCGAATTTGTCGGCAGTGGCGAGCGCGCGCGCATTCCAGGCCTCGCGTGCATCGTCCTTCTTGAAGCCGGGGCCGGTGTCGATGATCAGCAGCGCGCGGACGCGCTTTGGATGCGCGCGAGCGAAGGCAAGCGACATGTAGCCGCCGAGCGAGAGCCCGCCAATGATGGCGCGCTCCGTGCCGACCACATCGAGGATCGCGGCGATGTCGCCGACGGTGAGTGCTTCGCTGTAAGCGGCGGGATCGTCGGGATAGTCGGACTGGCCGTGACCGCGCATGTCCCACAAGATCAGCTTGTGATCCCGGGCAAGTGCCTCGACCTGCCCATGCCACATTGCCGAAGTCGATGAGTAGCCGTGGGTGAGCAGCAGCGGCCAGCCCTCGCCATGAACCTCGTAATGGATTCCAACGCCGTCCCGATCGATCTTAGGCATTGCATCCACCTTATTATCTTGTCTTCCCCCATCTTAACGCGCCGGGTTACTCGGAGGAAACTGCCTGAATGCGATGGCCTGCCTGCTTGGCGTGCACTCTGTTGCGTTCAGCCGCTGCATCACCGCTGTTCTCGCAACGCACAAGATGCGCGCGCCTCGTTTGTTTCGATCGATTCCAAATTGCATTTGCCTCCGCGCCTGAACGCGATCATTCTTGCGATCAAGGCTGGCGCCGGCCCGGTGGGCGTCCGCTACTCAAGTTGCCGCCGTAAGCGGCTTCATGCACCGGCAGGGGAAGACGCCTATGCCAACTCTCACCATCAACGGGCGGAGTCTGTCCGTGGATGCGGCGAACGACACGCCGCTCCTCTGGGCGATCCGCGAGCAATTGCAGATGACCGGCACCAAATTCGGCTGCGGTGCCGGCCTGTGCGGGGCCTGCACCGTGCACGTCAACGGTGAAGCCGTGCGTTCGTGCCAGACCATGGTCGGCGATGTCGCCGGCAAGAAGATCACCACCATCGAAGGCCTCGCCGCCAAGGGCGACCATCCCTTGCAGAAGGCATGGATCGCCGAACAGGTGCCGCAATGCGGCTACTGTCAGTCCGGTCAGATCATGCAGGCGGCCTCGCTGCTGGCGAAGAATCCCAACCCGACCAAGGAAGAGGTCGTGGCGCATATGGACGGCAATCTTTGCCGTTGCATGACCTATTCGCGGATCCAGAAGGCAATCATGCGCGCCGCAACCGAGATGCGCACCGCATCCGCCTCCGGCAACGAGCGGAGGCCCACATGAACAAGCACGTGAACAACGTTGCGCCCGAGGCGACCGATCTCAGCCGCCGCTCCTTCCTGGTCGGCACAGCGGCCGCCGGCCTCGTGCTCGGCTATGCCGGCGTGCCCGGCATCGGTGAGGCGCTTGCGGCGCCTTCGAACTTCGAGCCGAGCGTTTGGTACGCGATCGCGCCCGATGGTCTCGTCACCGTCACCTGCGGCAAGGCCGACATGGGCCAGCACATCGCCTCCACCATGGCGCAGATCGTGGCCGAAGAGCTGGGCGCGAAGTGGAGCGACATGCGCGTACAGCTTGCCTCCAACGATCCGAAGTTCAACGATCCCGTGTTGGGCGCTCAGATCACCGGCGGCAGCTGGTCGACCATGATGAACTTCGAGGCCATGAGCCGCGCCGGCGCTGCCGGGCGGATGGCGTTGACAGAAGGCGCGGCCGCCGCGATGGGCGTGCCGGCGTCGGAGCTCGTGGTGCGCGATTCCATGATCTCGCACCCGAAGTCGAAGAAGGCGATGTCCTTCGCCGATGTCGTCAAGAGCGGCAAGGCGACAAAAACCTTCACGCCGGACGAGCTGAAGGCGATCAAGCTGAAGACGCCGGATCAATACACCATGATCGGCGTGTCGGTGCCGCAGCTCGACATTCCCTCCAAGACCAACGGCACGGCCAAATACGGCATCGACGTGATGCTGCTAGGCATGGCCTATGGCGCGGTCGTGACGCCGCCCGTGCGCTTCGGCGCCACGGTGAAATCGGTCGACGACAGTGCCGCCAAGAAAGTGCCGGGCTTCATCAAGGCCGTCACCCTCGACGACAAGACCGGAACGACCTCGGGCTGGGTCGTCGCGGTCGCCGGCACATATGCCAACGCCAAGAAGGCGGCGCAGGCGCTCAAGATCGCCTATGACGGCGGTCCAAACGCGAAGGTGTCGAGCCAGTCGCTGCTCGACGAGGCCATGCGGCTTCAGAAGCAGGAGGATTCCGGCCAGTTCTTCGTCAAGGACGGCGATCCCGCGGCGGCGTTCGGCACGGCGGCCAAGGTGCTGGAGGCGGAGTACACCACCAGCATCAATATCCATGCGCCGATGGAGCCGATGAACGCCACTGCGGAGTTCAAGGGCGAGATCCTGCACATCTATTCCGGCAACCAGTTCGCAACGCGCTCCGGCGCGATCGCGGCGGGTGCGGCCGGGATCGATCCGAAGTTCGTGGTCATGCATCAGATGTGGCTCGGCGGCGGCTTTGGCCGCAGGCTCGATGCCGACATGATGATTCCGGCGGTGCAGGCGGCGAAGGCCATCGGCAAGCCGGTGAAGGTGATCTATACGCGCGAGAACGACATGACGATGGATTTCTCGCGTCCGCTCACCTACCAGAAAGTGAAGGCAGGCGTGGACGGCGACGGCAAGCTCATCGCGCTCAGCCACGACGTGGTTTCGGCGTGGCCGACCCAGCGCTGGGGAATACCCGATTTCCTGACGCCCTCGGTCGACAAGAAGGGTCCGCTCGACTCCTTCACGGTGAACGGGGCCGACTTCTTCTACACCGTGCCCAACCATCATGTGCGCGCGATCAAGAACGAGATGGCGCACAACGCGACGCCGTCCGGCCAGCTCCGCTCGGTCGCGCCGGGCTGGACCTTCTGGGCGGTCGAAAGCATGATCGACGAGATCGCGGCGGCGGCGGGCAAGGACCCCGCGCAGTTCCGCATCTCGCTGCTCGACGGCGCCGGCAAGAACGACGGCGGTGCGCAGCGGCTGCGCAATACGCTGCTCGCCGCGATGGGTCTTGCCGGCTACGGCACCAGGAAGCTGCCGAAAGGTGAGGGCATGGGCGTGGCCTGCGTCTCGTCGCAGGAACGCGCGACCGCAAGCTGGACGGCCTGCGTCGCTCACGTCGCCGTGGCGCCATCGGGCGAAGTGACCGTGAAGAAGCTCACGGTCGCCACCGATGTCGGCACGCAGGTGCATCCCGACAACATCCGCGCCCAGGTCGAGGGTGCGGCGCTGTGGGGCCTGTCACTGGCGATGTACGAGAAGGCGACGCTGAAGGACGGTGGCATCGAACAGACCAATTTCGACAGCTACACGCCCTTGCGCATGAGCCAGGTGCCGGAGGTCGCGATCGCCGTGATCGCCAATGGCGAAAAGGCCACTGGCGTCGGCGAACCCGCGGTGACAGTGATCGCACCCGCGATCGGCAATGCCATCTTCAACGCCTCGGGCGCCCGCGTCCGGGCCCTGCCGATCACGGCCGAAGCCGTGAAGGGCGCGATGAAGGCGTAAGGCTGGTTGCGATTGTTGACCTGACATGATCCGCCGGGGGCAGCCCCCGGCGGATTCGTCGTTAAAAAAGCCCTGTGTTTGCAACCACATCTCTACTGTGCATGGGGTTGTTTTCGAGGTTTTTGATTGGAACCGCCGGGGACGCGAATTCCGTAAAATTGTCCCAGATTCCGCAGGGTTCCATTGAGCACGCCTCTTAAGGGCCGGAGAACCTGATCCGGCTTAGGCTTTTGCCCGAAACACGCCCGTGCTCTTGGGGAAGCCATGAACGCCTCAGCCAAACCCGCCGCCAAACGCCGGCTTCTGCTCGCCTCCGACCGGAGCGACGAGAGCACCGAGCTCGCCAGCATTCTCAAGGCGGTCGGCGACGTTGCCACGGTAACGACGCAGGAGCTCCCCGAGCAGCCCTCGCGCGATCTCTCCGGCCTCGTGGTCGACATCAATCTGCGCTCGCCCGACAGCGTGCAGCGGGTGCGCAACAAGCTGCGCGGCGACGCCTATCGCGCCATGCCTCGTCTGTTCGTGCTTGCGGACGCCCTGCATCACGGCACCATGCAGGCTTGGGCGCTGGGCGCCACCGACACCATCTCGCGGCCGCTTCAGCCTGAGGACATCCTGCAGCGCATCCGTGCCGCCTTCCCCGACACCGCCGTCTATGACGCGACCGATCGTGGCAAGACGCTCAATCGCGGCGTCGAGGCCGCGCACGCGGTGCTGAAGAAGATGTTCGAGAAGCTGCCGCTCGGCGTGCCCCTGACCTTCGACGACGTCATCGCCGCCGAGAGCAAGATCCTGAAGGCGATCAAGCACTCCTCGCTGCGCGAGTGGCTCACCACGGTGGGCTGCCACCATGTCGGCAGCTACCGGCATTGCCTGTTCGTGACCGGATTTGCGGTCTCCTTCGCCCAGCACCTCGGCATGCGCGAGGACGACCAGCGCCGGCTGACCCGTGCCGCGCTGCTGCACGATGTCGGCAAGGCCTTCGTTCCCTCCGCGCTGCTCGACAAGCCCGGCAAGCTCACCGACGAGGAGATGGCTGAAGTCCGCCAGCATCCGCGCCGCGGCTATGACGCGCTCGCGGCTCAAGGCGGCTTCCCGCCGGAGATGCTGGACGTCGTGCTGCATCACCACGAATTCCTCGACGGCTCCGGCTATCCCAACAATCTCTCGTCGAACCAGATCAGCGATATCGTGCGGGTCACGACCATCGTCGACATCTACGCGGCACTCGTGGAGAAGCGCGCCTATCGCATGCCTTTCACCCACTCGCGCGCGTTTGCGATGATGGAAGGCATGGGCGGCAAGCTGGACCAGCAGCTGTTGCAAGCGTTCCGCCCGGTGGCGCTGGGGTCGTTCTGAACTCCGGTGTCGTCCTGGCGAAAGCCAGGACGACGTTGTGGTAATCGCTCGTGCTACCCCACCATCTTCCTCAGCTCCGCCTTCGCCACCTTCTCCAGCGTCGAGCGCGGCATGTCGTCGACGAAGCGGATCTCGCGCGGCATCTTGAAGTCGGCGAGGCCGGCGCGGCAGGCGGCCATCACGGCGTCGTGCAGATCAGGCCGGGCACCGGCGACGCCACCCTGCGGGATGATGAAGACGACCGGCACCTCGTCCAGCATTGGATGCGTCTTCGCCACCACGGCGGCCTCGCGCACGCCGGGGACCAGTGCGACCACCTGCTCGATCTCCGACGCGGCGACGTTCTCGCCGCCGACCTTCAGCATGTCCTTGCTGCGGTCTGCGAAGCGAATGTAGCCGTTCTCCAGCCGCCCCACGCGGTCACCGGTGAGAAAGAAGCCGTGCTCGTCGAAGCTCTCGCGCGTCGCCTTTTCGTTGTGCAGATATGCGGCGAACAGCGACAGGCCGACAATGCCCTTGATCGAGAGATTTCCGGTGCCGTCGATTTCGGTCGGCCGCCCGTCGTCGTCGGTGATGCGGATTTCATATTCCGGCGCGGCGCGGCCGATCGACATCGGGATGTTGGGCTGGTCGATCTCGCCGACGATGCCGTGGGTGATGGTCTCGGTCATGCCCCACCAGCCGATGATCTTGACGCCGAAGGCGGCGAAGGCCGGCGGCTCGTTGATCGCGGTGCCCCACAGACGGAATTTGTGATCGCTCGGGATCTCCTGCTCGAGCAGCGCCTTCATGCAGAACGGGATCGTCGAGGTCCAGGTCGAGCCGTGCTCGCGCGCAGCGCCCCAGAACCGGCTGGCGGAAAAGCGCGGCTGGATCACGCAGGTGGCGCCGACCCATAGCGTCGCCAGCATCGAATAGGCCAGCGCGTTGGTGTGGAACAGCGGCAGATAGGCCTGATGCACGTCGCTTGCGTGCAGGTCTTCGTGCGCGGCGTTGATCTTGGCGCCCCACAGCGCGTTGGCGTGGGTCCACAGCACCGCCTTGGGGCGCGATGTCGTGCCCGAGGTGTATTGCACGCTGCACGGCGCGAGCGGATCGATCGCGCGCCTGGGACGGTCGGCGCTATCGGCGAACAGCTCCTCAAAGCTGTCGCCGCGTGAGACCGGGTTCCCGGGCGGCGCGCCCGCATCGTGCGAAGTCACCGCCATCCAGCGGATGTTGCGGCAATTCTGCGCGACGATCTCGGCATAGGCCGGCTGTGTGATCGCGGCGACCGCGCCGCAATGATCGGCAAAATAGTCGAGTTCGGCCGGCGCCGAGCGCGTGTTGGTGGTCACCGCGATGGCGCCGAGTTCGACACAGGCGAACCAGGCCAGCAGCGCCTCGATGCAATTGTCGAGGTGAATGAGCACATATTCGCCCGGCTTCACGCCGCGCTTCGTCAGTCCCGCCGCGAGCGCGCCGACCCGCTCGTGAAACTCGCCATAGCTCCAGCGCCGCGCAGGCGCGTCGAACGGCGCCCAGATCAGGAACGGATGTGAGCTGCGCACGTCAGCCCGCATCTTCAGCAGCCAAGGCACATCGAGCCCGTCGAATGGGCCGACGATTCCGGCGGCGGCTTGCGAAGTCGGCATATGTCCTCCCGTGCAGCCTGCATCTTGCCGGCGGCCGCGTTTTGATGATTGCGTCTTCCTGCTCTCTCAGCCCTCATGCGACGGTGCGTGGGGCAGGCGGCTTGGCCTTACCGGCCGCCGTCCTCGTATGACGAAATCTCGATCAGGCTGCCATCCGGATCCCTGCAATAGACCGAGCGCAGCGTGCCGCGGGCGCCCTGCTTGGGAACCGGGCCCTCTTCGATCGCAACGCCATGTGCCTTCAAATGCGCCACCACCTCGTCGGGGCTGGCGGAGGTGAGGAAGCACAGATCCTCGCTGCCGGCGGTCTGGTGGTCCGCGGTGAACCACTCCACCTTGTCGGCATCGCGCGGCCGGACGTTGATCTTCTGGTTACCGAATTGTAGCGACGTCCGCGGCGCTTTGCCGCCGCCGGGGTCGAATACCTTGACTTCCATGCCGAGAATCTTGCCGTACCACTCGGCGGTCACTGCGACGTTCGCGACGTTGATCACGAGATGATCGAGGGCTTCGACCTTGACCGCCATGCCTTATCCTTTCGTCGTGATGCACCCCGTGTACTTTGCGCCTGCGGCAAGCTTTGTTACAACCGCGCCGACGCCATTTTCAAGCTATCTGGCTTCAAGAACAACACGTTGGGAGAACCCTTGAGATGATCACACGCCGTACCGCGCTGAGCCTGCTCGCCGCCAGTCCGCTTGCAGCCAGCCCGCTGTCGAAGGCCCTTGCCGCCGATTACCCGACCCATCCGGTGAAATGGGTGGTCGGCTATCCGCCGGGCGGAGCCACCGACATCCTGGCGCGCCTGATCGGCCAGCGGTTGTCGGAGAAGTTCGGCCAGCAATTCGTGATCGAAAACAAGCCGGGTGCCGGCAACAATATCGCCACCGAATCGGTCGTCAACGCCGAACCCGACGGCTACACGCTGCAACTGGTCAATCCGGCCAACTTCATCAACGCCTCGCTCTACACCAACCTGAAATTCAACTTCGTGCGCGATATCGCGCCGGTCGCCTCGTTCCAGCGCGTGCCGAACGTGATGACCGTCAACAAGGACGTGCCGGCCAAGACCGTCGCCGAGTTCATCGAATACGTGAAGGCCAACCCCGGCAAGGTCAACATGGCCTCCTCGGGCAACGGCACCTCGGTGCATCTGTCCGGCGAGATGTTCATGGCGCTGACGGGCTGCAAGATGCAGCACGTGCCCTATCGCGGCGCCGCACCCGCGATCACCGACATGCTCGGCGGCCAGGTGCAGGTGATCTTCGACAACATGCCCTCGATCATCCAGCACATCCGCTCCGGCTCGCTCCGCGCCATCGGCGTCACCACGGCGGAGCGCTCGCCGCAGCTGCCCGACGTGCCGGCGATCGGCGAGACCGTGAAGGGCTACGAGGCGAGCGCGCTGTTCGGCATGGGGGCGCCGAAGAACACGCCCAAGGAGATCATCGCCAAGCTCAACAGCGAGATCAACACGCTGATAAAGGAGCCGGACATGGCCAAGCGCCTGGTCGAACTCGGCGGCGAGCCGCGGGCGCAGACGCCCGAGGCGTTCGGCGACGAGATCAAGGCCGAGACCGAGAAATGGAAGAAGGTGGTCGAGTTCGCCGGCCTGAAGGTCGAGTAGCGATCTTGTGATGTCCGGGAATGGAGCCCTGCCGTTCGGCAGGGCTTTTTTCTTGGATGCCGTGCCATTGAGCTGGAATAAAGCGGCTTCGTGAAACCTGATGGGTATATGGCGCGTATGATGCGCTGTGAGGAGAGGAGTAGATCATGCGTAAGACGCAATTGGTGCTGGTGGCACTCGGCGTGACAGCCCTTGCCGGCTTCGCGACGGTTACGCCGGCAGCGGCGCGCGACTATCCTTGGTGTGCCCAGGGCGGTGAGTATGATTATCCGGGGGAATGCTCCTACAGCAGCTATGAACAATGCCAAGCCAGCGTGTCCGGCCGGCTGCTGTACTGCGATCGCAATCCCCGCTTTGCCTACAGCCAGGTTTCTCCGGCGCAACCGCGATCGCACCGGCGGCCGCGCCCCGTCGCGCCGTACTAGCGAGCTGGCTGACTTCAGCCCGGTTGGAGCGCCTCGTATAGGCTCGACGCCTCCAGCCGGCCCGCGTTGCCGCTACCGCTTCGCGTCGGCCTGCTCGATTCCGTTGCACGAGATCAGCATCGTGTAGGGCCGCGCATTGCCCGCGATGTCTGTGGTCTTGATCTCGCCTTTCGGTTCGGCAGTCTGGTAAGGCACCACGGAGTTGTCGAGGAAGTCGCGCAACGCGCCGGTCTTGATCGCGAAGTTGATGTTTTCGGGGATGTTGCCGGTCGCAGCGGCCATCCGTAATCCGTCCAGCTTTCCGTAACGACGCCAACGATCTGCCCGGTGGTGTCGAACAGCGGGCCGCCGCTATTGCCGGGCTGCACCGGCGCACTGATTTGCAGGAAACGCGAATCGTTGCGCATGCCGCTGAGCGAGCTGACGATGCCGGTCGTGACGGTGAAGTCCGAAGTCAGCAGCCCATGGAAGGGAAAGCCGATCGCGACGACGGAATCGCCGGAGCGGATCGAGCGGTCGCGGATCCGGGCGAACTCCTTGAACATGGTCGTCGACGGCGCCTGCAGCAAGGCGAGGTCGTTGTTGGCGTCGCTCGACACCACGCGCAAAACCATTCCGGCTTCGCCCGTGAGATTGCCCTTGATGTCGCCGACGCAGCCATTGATCACATGGTTATTGGTGACGACGTGTCCGCTGGCACTCACGACGAACCCGGTGCCGCTCTTGGCTCTGGCAGGTTTGCTGCCGTTGGCTGGCGGTCCCTGCTTGTCCGGCGCTGGCTGCGGCTTGGCGGCGATCTTGGTGAAGTCGCCGGCCTTGTCGAGCCCGTCGGCTTTCACCTTGGTGACGCAATTGGCCAGTGCCGCAATCACGGGCCCGGCCGAGGTCAGGTCGAAATTCAGCACGGTGCGGCCGCTCGTCGCGACCATCAGGCTTGCCTTCTGAAACGTTCGTACCACGTTGGCAGGCATGACGGAGCTGAGCATGTTCGTCTGGTTGGCCGTGGCGAACAATCTGGCTTGCTCCTGTCCGTCAAAGATGACGTCGATCGCGGCATTCTCGCCCTGCTTGAAGCGGTAGCTGGGACTGGCAAAGCTCAAGATCCACGAGCCCCCAGCATTCTGGCCGACGACGAGAATGACGCCGTTGGCATAAGGCGCCGTCGCGGCACAATGCGAGAAGGCTCCCGTTTCGTCATTGCTGAACGCGCCGCCGACCCAGTTGCCGATTTTGACGCTGCCGAATGGGCCGGCTGCCTGTGCTGCGGTGACGACGCTCACCTGCAATAATGACGCAACGATGAATGGCTTAAGCCACATACTCTCCCCCCAGCGCGTTCGCGCGCATCTTATCCGCGGGAGGACGTCTCGCGCAACCGGCAGTTGTCTGTTGAGGACGGATCCTCTCGGGCGACCTTCGGGACTTGCCTTTACTTTGCAATCCGATATGCTTTGCGGTACAAAGTAACAGACGGATAGACCGGCAGGGATAGGCGGAGCGAGGTTTTGGCGTTGCCAATGCGCGATCTCGACAAGGCACTGGCCGACATCGTGGCGATCCGCAGCCAGATTGCGGCAGGCACGGCATTTCGCGGTTACGGCCCGGCGACGATGGCCGCGACCGGCGCGGTCGCGCTTCTCACCGCGATCCTGGAATTCTGGCTGCTTGGTGATGCCACCAGCGAACCGCTCGGCTTCTTCTTCGGCTGGTTCATTGCCGCCGCGCTCTCCGGCCTGATCATCGGCATCGAGATGCGCGCGCGTTCGCGCCGCCATCATTCGGGCCTCGCTGATGCCATGATCCACCAGGCCGTCGAGCAATTCCTGCCCGCTGGCGTTGCCGGTGTGCTGCTTGCGGTGGTGATGTGGAAGTTCGCGGGCGAAACGCTGTGGCTGCTGCCGGGCCTGTGGCAGATCCTGGTGTCGCTCGGCATTTTTGCCTCCGTCCGTTCGCTGCCGCGCACCGTGGCGCTCGCCGGCGCCTGGTATTTCATATCCGGCTTTGCGGTGGTGGTGCTCGCGAGCCAGACCCATACGCTGTCGCCATGGACCATGGGCCTGCCCTTCGTGATCGGGCAATCGGTGATGGCGGGCATTCTGTATTTCGCATCGGGAGACCATGATGTCGAAGATTGACAGCGCACCCTTCTCTTATGAAGGACTGGACCGCGTGATCCACGAGAAGGCGAGGCTCGGACTTCTGACCTCGCTGATGGCGCATCCGAAAGGTCTGGCGTTCGCCGATCTCAAGCAGCTCTGCGGCCTCACCGACGGCAATCTCAGCCGGCATCTCGCCGTGCTCCAGGAAGCCGGCCTCGTCGAGGTGACCAAGGGCTATGAGGGCAATCGCCCGCACACGACCTGCCGCCTGACCAAGGCCGGCCGCCGCCGCTTCCTCGACTATCTCGCCGTGCTCGAACGCCTGGTGCGCGACGCAGCCAAGGCTGCCGGCCGCGAGGCGGCGCCGCTCGGCCGTCTCGGTATCGTCTCGACCTGATCCTCCCCCTTTTTTGACCGGAGACTTTGCAATGCAAAGTGACCTTGTGTCCCGCAACGACAAGCTTCACGTCGGCATCATCATGGATGGCAACGGCAGATGGGCGACGCGGCGCGGCCTGTCGCGCGTGCGCGGCCATGAGGCCGGCGTCGAGGCGATCCGCCGCATCGTCGAGGCCGCGCCCAAGCAGGGCATCGGCACGCTGACGCTCTACGCCTTCTCGACCGACAATTGGCGAAGGCCGAAGGCCGAGGTCGCCGCGCTGATGACGCTTCTGAGATTCTACCTCGGCAACGAGGTGCAGAGCCTGGTCAAGAACGGCGTGCGCCTCACCGTGATCGGCCGGCGAGACCGCCTGCCCGACGGTATCGCCAATGCGATCGCGCGCGCGGAAGACGCCACCGCGCACGGTGGCACGCTTCATCTGCGCATCGCCGTCGACTATTCCGCCCGCGACGCCATCCTCAACGCGGCGGCGAAGGCGGCGGCGCTGACGAGTCTCACCCGCGAGGCGTTCTCGCAGCTCGTCACCGGCGAGGCCGGTTTGCGCGACGTCGACCTCATCATCCGCACCTCGGGTGAGAAACGGCTGTCGGACTTCCTGCTCTGGGAAGGTGCCTATGCCGAGCTGCACTTCACCGAGCGGATGTGGCCCGAATTCGACGCAGGCGATCTCGCTGCGGCCCTGGCCTCCTTCCACGGCCGCGAGCGTCGCTTCGGCGGCCTCCAGGCGATCGTGCCGGAGGAGGTGCCTTCACTCTCTCGCGTGTGACGCCCGGCACCGAGCAACGAACTGTTCGTTTTCGGCCGCAAGATTGGCAGCACCGTCCAAGCGGTAAGCGCGCGGTCTCGGCTAGGTGTGCATTCGATGCAACCTGCCGAGAGCCGCGCGCATGTCACAGCCGTTGCTGGATGCCATTGTCGAGTCAGCCGAAGGCAACGCCACGCTTCGTATCAGGCCGGCCAGCGCGTCCGATGTCGAGATCCTCTCGATCTATTTCACGAGCCTCTCCACGACATCGCGCAACAAGCGCTTCATGGGCGCGCGGGCGGACTTTGCAATGATCGCGGCCGAATGCGTCGCCAAGACCAGCAATCCCGGTCATTTCACCCTGCTCGCCGAGATCAGGCACGAAGGGCAGGGCACGATCATCGGCGAAACCAGATACGCCTACGATGCGGCTGCACGGCATGGTGATTTCGCCATCTCTGTTGCCGATGGCTTTCAGCGCCAGGGCGTCGGCCTCCAGATGATGACGGCGATGGAGAGGCACGCGAGCGATCTCGGTCACGAGATGATTGCAGCCGAGACCGCGCGCGTGAACGCCGAGATGCGCGGTCTTGCGAAGAAAGCGGGGTTCGAGGACACCGGTCTCGGAGACTGGCAGTCGGTCCATCTCGCGAAGCGTCTGTCGCGATAGCCGGGCTTGCCGCGAACCGAGCAAGCGCGACCGAAGTCGGCGGACGTGGCGGAGCTGGACCCGAGCGTCGAATTCTGGTGTCGTGGCACACCCTCAATCGCGTGTCTCCCAATGACCTCCTTCAAGACCATTCGTGCGCGCGCCGAAAAACGCAAGGGCGGGCCCAAGGCGCTCGAAAAGCTGATGCCGGAAAAGCCCGACCTGAAGGGCCTCGCCAAACGCGGCGACGACCGCATCCTCGCAGAGATGACGAAGCGTGTGTTTTGCGCGGGCTTTGCCTGGAGCGTGATCGAGACGAAATGGGACGGGTTTGAAGACGCCTTCCTGCGTTTCCAACCGGCCAAGCTCACCTTCCAGCCGGAGGATTATTGGGAGGACCTGCTGCGCGACGCGCGCATCGTGTGCAACGGTGCCAAGATCATGTCGGTGCGCGACAACGCGGCCTTCGTCCAGGAGATCGCAAGAGAGCACGGCAGCTTCGGCAGGTTTCTGACGAAGTGGCCGCCGTCCGACCAGATCGGCCTGCTCGAGCTTCTAAGCAAGCGCGGCAGCCGTTTGGGTGGCAATACCGGCCAGATGCTGCTGCGGTTCGTCGGCTGGGACGGCTTTGTGACGTCCAGGGACGTCGTGGCCTGCCTGCGCGATGCCGGTCTCGACATTGCCGAAGAGGTCAAGTCGAAGGGCGATCTCGCCAAGGTGCAGGCGCAGTTCAACGCCTGGGCCGAGGAGACCGGGTTGTCCTACACATATCTGTCACGCATCTGCGCGCTCTCTGTTGGCGAGAACAGAAGCGAGTAACGAATTCGGCTCTTGAAATCAGCTCTTGGAATTTGGCTCTTGGGATGTTGAATCATGTGCATCCTGTGGCGATCTGGTGCCGCAAGCGCGGCAGACGCGACGCGCGATCACGAAATGCATTTCTCCGGAACATTTGTGCGTAGCACCTGTTCGGAAGATTGGGCCAGGCGAACATCAGCGCAGGGAACGCCCGCTCTGGCTCAGCTCAGTGAAACCGACGTGACAGAAACGGAGCAGCTCATGAAGCTCACATCCGAACAGGTGAAGCAGACCGTCAACCAGCTCGGCGCTCAAGTGCTGCCCGACGAGCATCCCGCGATGCCGCAGCTCAACAGCATGTTCGGCGAGCACACTTTCTTCGTCGATGAGACGGGGCTGAAGGTCGTCGAGCCCACGGCGCCGCCCGGCACCGAGCGTCAGAGCGGCGAAGTCGTCAGCCTCGCCGATTGGGGCGATTCCGAGCTGACCCGCCTGATGGCACACGAGCCCGAACCGACGGGCGTGATCGTCGTGTTCGAGCACGTGAGGCATTGATCGGGCCCAGCGGATCGTCCTTCGGCGGCGAGTCTGAAAACCCGCCACCGTAGATTCGCGTTGCGAGCGCGCTCGACGTGGCTCTCTGCGTCCGCCGAAAGCCCGTCGGTTTGGTTCAGATGCCGAGAGTCAGCTGCGGCGGCTCCGCATCGTCCCCGGCCTGGAGGGAAGACAGCGAGACCCCCAGCAGCCTGACGCTCTTGGGCAGCGGAATCTCGACTTCGAGCAGGCCGCAAGCCAGCCGCTCAAGATCGTCCCGGCCTGCAACCGGCGAAAGAGCGGACCTGCTGCGCGTGATGATCTCGAAGTCGGCAAACTTGATCTTCAAGGTGACGGTGCGGCCACGGCTGCCCGTCGCCTCGCAATGGCGCCACACCTTGTCGACGAGCGGCTTGAGCTCGGCGACCAGCGCGTCGAATTCGGTGAGATCGCTTGAGAACGTGGTCTCCGCGCCGATGGACTTGCGGACCCGGTTGGCCCGGACCGGCCGTTCGTCGACACCGCGCGAAATCCAGTAGTAATAGGCGCCCGACTTGCCGAAATTCGCATTCATGAACTCCAGCGTCTGACGACGAATATCGAGACCGGTGAACATGCCGAGCGCGTTCATCTTCGCACCCGTGGCCGGGCCTATCCCATGGAACTTTCCGACCGGCAGGGTCTCGACGAAGGCGGGTCCCATCTCCGGTGAAATCACGAACTGACCGTTGGGCTTGCGATGATCGGAGGCGAGCTTGGCCAGGAACTTGTTGTAGGAGATGCCGGCCGAAGCGTTGAGGCCCGTCTCGGCCTTGATCCTCTCGCGGATCCTGAGCGCAACATCACGCGCCAGCGGGATGCCCTGCAGGTTTTCCGTCACGTCGAGATAGGCCTCGTCGAGCGACAACGGCTCGATGATGGGGGTATGCTCCGCGAAGATGTCGCGGATCTGCCTAGAGATCGCCTTGTAGACCTCGAAGCGCGGCTTGACGAAGATCAGATCGGGACATTGTCGCTTCGCCGTCACGGATGGCATGGCAGAGCGAACGCCGAACTCGCGGGCCTCATAACTGGCGGCCGCGACGACGCCACGTTCCGCGGAGCCTCCGACGGCGACCGGCTTTCCGCGCAGCTCCGGATGATCGCGTTGTTCCACGGACGCGTAGAAGGCATCCATGTCGATATGGATGATCTTGCGGACGGGCGAAGCTTCGCCGGTCGCCGTGTCGGATTCGCTCATGGCAAGATGATACAATCGAGCGATGAGAAGCGCGAGGTGGGTGTGGTTCAGCGCTCGAGACAGGCTGGCCGCCGCTCCGGGATGTCCCACTTCATCAAAAAACAATCTCAGGCTTGTGAGTGGCCAGCATGGCCACGCGCTCTAATATGAGGCTGCGGAGGACAGCCCATGCAATACAGCTCCGAACTCATTCGAACGATGCGTCAGGCGCTGGAGGCCGTGATGGCCAGCGTGCCGCCCGATCAGTCGGTGTTCGGCCTGAAGGCGGCGGTCGCCGAATGCATCCTGAAGGCGGCCGCACACGGTCAGACGTCCTACGACGGACTGGTCACGTCGGCTTCCGACCAGGTTCAGGCGATCATCTCGATGCTGAATTGAGGTGGGCTTGCGCCGAGCAGGCGATGACCTGAGCGGGCGGGGTAACAACGCAAATCGGGTGAGGGTGCCTCCAGCGCGCACTGGAGGAGACTGGCGCACCCGACACGATTCGAACGTGTGACCTTTGCCTTCGGAGGGCAACGCTCTATCCAGCTGAGCTACGGGTGCTAGTCGAGGTTCATTTAGCCGATTAGCGGGGGGCGGGCAACCGCTTGATTCGCCTGGGGTGGCTCGGTCGGATGGTTGCGTAGCCCTCCTCAGGCAAGGGTCACACGTTCGAATCGTGTCGGGTGCGCCAGGAGAGCCAGTGCCGGGTGCGCCGGGAGCGTGGCGACCCCTCTGAGGGGCAGGCCGTCAGAGTGCGCCTTGAGGTTGCTCGTGGGCCGCGCCGGCAAGGATATTCAGACTAGCTAAGAGCCCTCATACGCTCGGCGTAGGAGCGGTTGCGCCTTTGCAAAATCGTCCATTGTTTTTAGGGAGAGCTCGAGATTGCCAGTGCCGAAATGTCCAATTTTCGTGACATCGCGGGAAAAGCCATCTTCGAGGTCCATTTTCGTCGGGTCGAGCCGCAGATAAAGGGTGACGACCTTAACTTGGGGATAGATCTCGGCGCACGCGAAGTTCTTCAAGCGTTTGAAGGCGATGTAATTCTTTAGCTCCTTGATTTGAACGTCATCGCCAAACCCGATGATATACTGCCGGACCGCGTCGAAAAGATCGCGAAGGACCGGATCAGATTTTGCAAGCCGATAGTCAATTCGAGAGCTGATATATGGATCATCGACGGACTCATCTGTGATCGTCGAGCTCGGCTTGGGGGTATCCGACAGGTTTGTGGAGATTGATTTGGTCTGCTTTGGGGCGTGAATCAACTCCAACATTAAAAGCCCTGTCTCGAACCGACGATACCGAATGAGCTCGATATTCCGGGCGATTTGTTTGACGGCATGTTGGTCGTATTTTGTAAAATCACCGGCAATGCAGATCAGGCGCGGCGCGCTCCAATCAACGTCCTTGGCGATGTCGGGTCCTAACTTTTCCATGACCAGCCATTGGAATTCCTTACGGTGATCTAGAAGCCAATCGAGGTAGAAGAGTCCTTGATTGATGACGTTCTCATTGACCGCACGCTTGTATTCAATGATGACCGGACTATCGTCTTCGTCCAGCCCGAGAGTGTCAATTCGACCACCATGCACTGAACCCGTCGCATGTTCCGTCGCCAGAAAGCGAATTCCGAGCAACGATTCTAGATTTGCTTCAAAGAGAGCCTGTAGGGACCTTTCGACCTGCAGCGCATCGCCCGGGAGCTCGTAAACTTGGGTGCTGTCGATCTTGAAAAGCTTGACGTCACTCATACGGGTCTCCTTCGCCTAGCGGCGTATGTGACCGGATCGGTGGAAAGCGAGCCCACGACGTCCCTCTATGGCGAGCTCTGTCGATCCGCCTCAAGCCACCGCACTCGCGTTGATCGCTTCGATCTTGGAGAAGATTCGCGTGACCCGCGCTTCATCGAAAAGATGTTCCGGCCCCGTTGGTGCGATGTCCCGGAATGGCGGCTCGTAAAGCAAAGCTGGGTCCATGACGCCCTGGTGCGTCAGATGCTCGATGATCATGTCGATAAAGGCAATCTGAGTGGCTGATGCAGTTCCAGATGAGAGGAACTCTCCGAAACTTTCGCTCACAGCGGCGCGATCGAGGCCGACCAGCGAGCGGACAAAGCGGCCGAAACCCCGGCTAGCCGTTCGGGCGCGCTCGATATCGCCCTGCTCGCCGACACCGGCGTCCAGCAACATCTTTTCAAGCTCGCTCAGGTCGGTCGGCGTCAGCGGACGGCCCTGCCGCAGTTTGTGCAGCACGATATGATCGTCATGCGCCTTCAGGAAATGGCGAGCCTTGGCTTTGAACCGGGCAAAGTCGGCCTCGCCGACCTGTGGCAGCCCATGTTCGACGCCTTGGCCGATCTCATCCGCGAAATTTGAATAAACCACCGCTTTCTTTGATTTTTCGATGTGCTGGACCAAATCGCGCAACCTCAGGCGCACCAGCTCGAGCAGAGGGACCGTGACGCCCTCCCACCATTGATCGGTCTGAATTTCCTCCAGCAACACGGCCTGATGTGCGATGGCTGGAATGCCAGTCTGGTCTTCGAGCGCCGAGGCAATTTCCATCAGTTGTTTGCGCAAAGCATCGAACCGCTTCGATCCGTTGAGAAGAGCAAGCTGCAACGAGAACATCAGGAGGTCGAAGCGCTTAGCCTCTTCGGTGCCGAAACCTCGCGCGGACGGCAGTGGCGCGATCTCGGCGAGCAGTTCCTGGCGTGTCTCATCGTCGATCGTGTGCCAGGCATTCGGTTCGCGATATTTCTCGACGGCGCGGCGATGCTGGCGGACGACGAAATTGTCAGGATTAAGTCCTGCAATGATGTCCTGCAGGGTCGTCAAGGCATCGGCGCGGATATCGCTCTCGCTTGGCTGCTTGTCATCCGCTTCGCCAGCCTCGTAGGGCTCCTGTTCGCCAGCTGAGAAGCCTCCAATCTTTTGACGCTTCTTATCGAGGGCAACAACAAGATCGAGCCTCGCCGCGAACAGTCGTTCTGAGAGAGATTTCGCCGTGCTGGCTTCCTTCAGCTCCGGGTTGGCACCAAAAAATTCCAGGTTCTGGCAATAGTCGAAGACGCGGAAAAACTCCTTATTCTGACCGGGGCCGAATAGGTTCTCGCACAGCCGGGTGCCGCGACCGATCATCTGCCAAAATTTCGTCTTCGAGCGGACCTGCTTGAAGAAGACCAGATTGACGACCTCGGGCACGTCGATGCCGGTATCCAGCATATCGACCGAGATGGCGATATGCGGTGCCTTGGTCTTTTTAGAAAAATCGTCGATCAGCGTCTGCGCGTAGTTGGTTTGATGAGTGATAATCCGAGCAAAGTGCCCCGCCAACGCCGGATAGCCGGCATTAAACCGCTTCTCGATGAACTCGGCATGGGCCTGATTCTTGGCGAAGATGATGCTCTTGCCGAGCCGATCGCCACCTTCCACCTTGATTCCGTTCGTCATCAGGTGCGCGATGACGTGATCGACCGTATCCTCATTGAACAGTCGCTTGTTGACCTCGGCGGCATCGACGCTGTCGGGAACTTCGTCCTCGCCCCATTCCAGCATGTCCCACTGGTCTTTCTCCTCGGCGGTGAGGTCGTCGTAACGCAGGCCGGAGCGCACGATCTTGAGCGGCACCGAGATCGCACTCGGTGGCACGAGGTATCCATCCGCCACCGCCTCATTGAGCGAATAAGCATCGGTCGGCACGCCGTCCTCGAGATCGAACAGCGAATAGGTGTTCTTGTCAATTTCGTCCTTCGGAGTGGCCGTAAGCCCGACTAGAAAGGAATCGAAATACTCGAAGATGGCGCGGAATCGCTGGTAGACCGAGCGATGCGCCTCGTCGATCACGATCAAGTCGAAATGACCGGGGCCGAACTTGATCTTGCCCTCCTGCTTGCCATCGATCAGGTTCATCATCGTCGGATAGGTCGACAGAAACACCCGGCCTTGACCAATGCGGTCAGTGACGAGGTTGACCGGCGCGGCATCCGGCAGGTGTTCCTTGAAGGCCTTCACCGCTTGGTTCACTAGCGCGACGCGGTCGGCGAGAAACAGCACGCGCTTGGCCCAGCCGGCGCGCATCAACAGGTCGATCAGCGCGATCACGGTGCGGGTCTTGCCGGAGCCGGTCGCCATCACGAGCAGCGCCTTACGCTCGCCATCCGCCTCAAAGCTCCGCGCGACATTGCGAATTGCCCGGTGCTGATAGGGCCGTTCGACGATCTTGCGGCTGATCTTTTCGGATCCCAGCGGCTTGCGGCCATTTCGGCGCTGGACTAGCAGCTCCAGTTCGTCCCGCTTATAGAAGCCGCCGATTTGCCGCGGCGCGTAGCGGGTATCATCCCAGATCCAGTGCTCATAGCCATTGGAATAGAAGATCACCGGGCGCTGGCCTGTGCTCGCCTCGAGGCAGTCGGCATAGAGCTTCGCCTGCTGCTGACCTTGGCGCGCGTCCTTGCGGGTGCGCTTGGCCTCGACCAGCCCGAGCGGCTTGCCATCGGCGCCCCACAGCATGTAATCGACGAAGCCGATGCCCTCATTGTTCGGCATACCCTGGACGTGGAATTCAAGGTCGTCAGGCTGATCAAGCGCCCAGCCGGCCTCACGCAGCAGCAGGTCGATATAGCGGTCGCGGGTTTCGGCCTCGTTATAATTGTGCGTGTCCGGCTTCGTTTCGGCGGCCTTACGCGCGGCGGCGACCGCCGCGCGTAGCTGATTCAACTCATCATCGATGTTTTGCTTATTGGTGAGAAGCTTCGTTAGCTCGCCGTTCCTGGCATCGAGTTCGGCCTGTTGCGCTTTGATCTGAACGAAGGCTTTCTTCAACACATCGTCGCGACGCGAAAGCACCGCGGCGTCAAAGGTGAGGCCATCCGCCGGCTTCGCTTTGCGGGCATAGGTGCGAGCCAGCCAGAAGCAGACGTGAAACAGCTCCTTCACCGCGCCCGCGGCATCGCTGGGGCTGGTCTTCCTCTCCTCGTGCACCGCGCGATTGCGCAGCGAATTTATGTATTTCGCTTTCGCGAACACCGCTTCGCCCGCCGCTTTTCGAAAAGTCGGCTCGTGCAGCAACGCGGCGATATTGTCCTGATAGGGCAGCTTCAGATTGGGGTCGCTGCGAAACGCCCATTTTACCGCGATCTCGACTGCCTTGCCGGTAAAGAACGCCGCCGCCGTCGGCGACACTGCGGCCTGACGCTCCGCCTCCACCGCCGCCTCGTGCACGGCGGGGAATTCAGCGGCGAGGAAGGCGAAGTTGGACATGGAGTGCCCGAGTTAAAGTTGATTGGAAAAGCCGCGAGACTGAAGCGAGGAAAACAGGGAGGCAGTTGTTGTTTCGGCAATCCTGGATGACATCAGCATCGCCTTCAGGCTCAAGATCTCTTTGACAAAAGTCATCTGTAAGTTGATTGGTGGCAAGCTAATCGTAAGAGACTTTATGATGCGCATGTTCAACCCGGGCATAACGGCACCTTTGGCTTGAACTCCGAGCTGTTGAAGAACATCTGGATGCTGCAAAAAGGTCGCCTGAAGGAATTCCGGCAGACACTTTTCTTTGTCTAACGTTATGCAGCAAAGATGCTTTGTATTGATTGCGATAGGGATGTCGTCGGGCACGATAGCGCATCGCCCGCAAGTTCCCATTATCGTTATAAGGACATCACCCGGCGAGACCGTGTAGCGGTGGAGCTGAGCATATTTCTCTTCTGAAATGTAGCGCCGCTCTCCCCATCGAAATTCATTTGTTACGACGTTGTCGATGCCTAGAACCGAGATTCCTTGATCAACGAATTCAGAACGCAACAACTGGCTGCCAAACGGGCCCGTCCGCGCATCTAGCGCCACTGATTCGACTGAATGCACCGGCCATTTACTTGAATGCCGCTCGACAAAAGACCGACGAAAAATCGACTGGGTGAGGCTGTCGAGCAGTTCAATGGTGCGCTTGCGTTTGCGGCGCAACGCATCCGCCTTATCCAGAATCGCGGCGATCCGCCGCTGCTCGCCGAGCGGAGGGAGAGGAATTTCGAGCCGACGAAGAAAATCGACCGGAACGCGCTTCTGACCCGCGCTGCCTGTCATGTTTTTGGCGGCAAACTCTCTGAACGAAGAGTTCCAAATTCTGTAGAAAAGGTAGTCGGGAAGCACTTCGTTAGCCGCCCGTAACACATGAAATTCGGTCGAACCGAAGCCAAATGGGCGTCCCAAGGCAGCCGTTCGGGTGGCTTTCCCATTCTCAAAACAGGGGGTTATCTTCGCGAGAAGAACATCGCCTCTTTCAAAGTAAGTATAGCCCTTTTTGACTGCTGCAACTGGCCGCTCTTCCTCAAAATTTATCCGGCCGCCCTCCGAGACTGCCGCCATCGAAAGGAACGACCCGATCTCACTGTCATCAAGCGACTTTGGCATTCCAGGATTGATTTCGCAGATGTCATCAAGTCGGGCAGTTCGCAAGCTCACAACATTGCCTCCAATTCCGCTAACCCGTGCCCGATCTCCTGCTCCAATGCCTTTAGCTCCGCGATGATGTCCTTTGGGGCGCGATGCGTGGTAGTCTCGTGCACGACCTCCTTATACCGGTTGATTGAGAGGTCATAGGCGGCTGCAGTGATCTCGGCCTTGGGCACGCAGAAGCTTTGCGCCGTGCGCGGGCGCTTACGCTCGTCGGCGCCACGCACTTTCCAGCGTGTCGCAATGTCAGGCAGGTTATTCTTCGCGTGCTCCTCGTCGCTGAGCTTCGCCTTTGCTCCGATCTTGTTCTCCGGCAGCAGCGGATTGCGCTTGTCGTCGAGCGAAAAGCCGTCCGCTTGCAGATCGTAGAACCACACCTGGTCGGTGCCGCCGGAATTGGTCTTAGTGAAGAATACGATTGCGGTTGAGACGCCGGCATAGGGCCGGAACACACCGGACGGCAGCTTGACGATGCCATCGAGCCTGTGGTCCTCCACCAGCATACGGCGAATTTCCCTGTGCGCGGTGGAGGAGCCGAACAGCACGCCATCGGGCACGATCACCGCCGCGCGCCCACCGGGCTTCAGCAGCTTGATGAACAGCGCCATGAACAGAAGCTCGGTCTTCTTGCTCTTGATTACCGCGAGCAGGTCTTTCGCCGTGGTCTCGTAGTCCAGCGAACCGGCAAACGGCGGATTGGCGAGCACCAGACTGTAGCGGCCTTCGTCGCCGGAATGTTCCTGTGCCAACGAATCTTTGTAACGGATGTCCGGATTGTCGACGCCGTGCAGGGTCATGTTCATCGACCCGATCCGCAGCATGGTGCCGTCGAAATCGAAGCCGTGAAACATTTCCTCGTTGAAATGGTCGCGGCTCGCTACGTCGTGGAACAGTTTTGGATGATTTTCACGCAGATATTCGCCAGCCGCGACCAGGAAGCCGCAGGTGCCGCAGGCGGGATCGACGATCACGTCCTTTGGCCCCGGCGCCATCATCTCCACCATCAGCGCGATGATGTGGCGCGGGGTGCGAAACTGGCCGTTTTGCCCGGCGCTAGCGATCTTGCCGAGCATATATTCGTAGAGGTCGCCCTTGGTGTCGCGGTCCTCCATCGGGATGTCCGCCAGAAGGTCGACCACCTTGGCCAGCAGCGCCGGCGTCGGGATGGTGAAGCGCGCGCCCTTCATATGGTCAGCGTGGGCGGTGCCGGCCTCGGCCATGTTGCGCAAGAAAGGGAAGACGTGCTCGGAAACCAGCTCGAACATGGTCGCCGGGTCCTTGTTCTTCAGTTTGGACCAGCGCATGTCCTCATATGCGACGCCGTTGCCCTTGCCGAGGCCATCCTTGCCCTCGGGGAAGATCCGGCGCTCCATCGGCTTGCCGAGCCGGTTCGCCTTGTTTTCCTCGCGGGTATGGGCCTCGTCCAGGCCGCGCATGAACAGCAAATAGGTGATCTGCTCGATCACCTCGAGCGGATTGGCGATGCCCCCCGCCCAGAACGCATTCCATACCCCGTCGATCTTCGACCGAAGTTCACCCGTCAGCATGCCGCCTCCCCGAATCTGCGAAGCAACCTAATGGGTTGGCGATCAATAGGAAAGACGCCAAGGTCCTCCGGGTCGGGAGCGCTCGGTGGGCTCGCTGGATCGTCACCCGCGCCCGGATCAGCGACTGCGTGGACAGAGACAAATAGCCACCGGTTTCGCTTCTAGCGACGCGGACGTCGAGGACGTGAGCCTCGCAGTCGGTGGCGCGCATTGGAATCTGGCTTGAGACAGTGACAGCTGGAGCACAGAGCCTTGAAAGGCCTCGTAGCGGGCCCCCGATTCGCCTCGACCCTGGGCCTGGATCGAGTTGCGGTATGCTCGAATGGCCCTGTCTGCTCTGATCACGAGCCCGACACCCTTAGTGGCGATCGTCCACCATGGAGCGGCTTGCAACAGCTGCCTGCTCACCGGGGAGACAAGCCACGGGCGCCGCAATTTATGCCTGTTCGAGCGCTTCTGACCGCGATCATGTCTGCGACAGGAGCCTCATTCCAAGCAACAAAATTGCGCCTGTGGACCGGCAGATAAAACATTGATTCCTAGATTGTTGCCGGCTTGCCTGAACAACCCCAAGGGCAACTGAAAAGACTCAGCCGTGTTACGCCTCAGCAGCTGATCCAGCGAAGTTCAGTCATTTTACTCGGACTCACTTCGAGTTTCTCGCTCATTGTGAGCTCGCAGATTCATTTTGGATCGTGTGACCGGCGGAATGGTCCCTCGGGCCGGCAATAATTTGGGCCTGCAACCCGCGCAGCGAATATGCATTCAAGCTTCTGTAGAAGCTTTTCCGGAACTTGTTCAGGATGGCCCGGAGCCGATCCGCTGTTGAAATCTGAACCTAATTTTTAGCAATTCATTTTTAGCGAAAAGTGCCCTGCTGTCTGCCTGGAACGTCTTTAAGCCACCGCCTACTCGGAACAGAACGCAAATTTTTATGCCTGTGATTAGTGCTCAGTTCGCCAATTTCAGCGGAAAATCTCATGCTGCGTTTCTATAAGATAGATTTGTAACGGCATTTTTCTGGTCGCTTCGCACAGTTTGGCGTGCTGTTTTCTATAATAGTGCACAGATTTTCTGTGCGAATGAGCAGAAATTCTCTCAGTTGACCTGCGTTTCTGTGTGTTGAGCGCTTCTGGCGAGCCGATCCTGAACAAGGGGTGTGCATAGAGTTGGCATCCGAGGTTTGCTAAAGATGGATCAGGCGATTGCTTACAAGTGTCGAGCGCAGCCTCGGCCAACGCGCGAAGCTTCTCCATCTCTTTCTGTGCAGGAGCATAAGGCAACACGGGCAACTCTGGCTCGCGCTTGCTATAATAGACCTTAAAAAGCAAAACCACGCGCCGGCGAAGCGCGTGGTTTTAAGAAGATCGGCCCTTGCCGTTTCTCAGACAGAAAGTTCCGATACGTGAATTGTAGCAGATCAAGCGAAGATCGCGCCCAGAATCTCGAGCTCGACCACAAAACTTTGGACGAGAGCGATCTCGATCACGATGAGATCAAGCGCGGGCAGGCGATCCGGATCGCCAATCTGCTCTTACAACTCGACGACGAGCCGGCCGTCGAATCCAGCACCCTCCAGATGACGACCGATCAGGCGCCTGATCAGTCACTCGACGTCGCCGACGCCGACGACATGGCAGCGGTCGAGGCGCTGGAGACTAGGGACGCGCTGCTCGCGCAAGCTTACAACGGGGTGTCCCAGCAAACGCACAAGCCACCCGACCCTATTCTGCTGCAGCGACGTCGCGACCTGTATTTCATGATCAAGGGCTGGGAGCAGTGCCGCTCAACGACCCAACGCCAGAAGCAACGCCAGTGGGAACGGCTTCTCGACACCGCACGCGCCCGCATTCACGCCGCCGAACGCCAGGCCAAGGCAGATGCGCGGCGTGCTCGCGACGTTGAGCGCAAGCGTCTAGGGCGCGCTGCCGAGATCACCGACAAGCGGATGGCCGCCCTTGATCGTGCTTGCGCCAAGCATCGGGGCAATCACTCGCTAGTCAAATTGCGGGGTCGTGCGGAGGAGCTTGCACAGTTCCGCGAAGCCTTGACGGAGGCCCATAGGCGGCACGCTCCGAGGGCGTCCCTGACACAGATCGCGGCGGTCTACTCTGCCATGTTCGGCGCCGACGCAGAGAAGAAGCAGGCCGAGAACCTTCTAAACATCGTCAAAGAGCTTGAAGCACCAAGGGGTGCTTGGCATCGTTGGCGCAACCGGTAGCTGCCTATCTTGTCTGGGACGGCTTCGGACCGGCCCCAAGCCTGTAAATGGAAGTTTGGTCCCAGACAAAAACTCGTAACTACCTGACATGTTTAAGATAGCCGAAAAATTACCGGCGCGAGTTTCGCCAGTAGTAGTAACTAAGTTAGTTGTTACTAGAGAGTTACTTTAGAGAGAGGGGACCCTGCGGACAGGTTTGTGGAAAGGAGGGGGCTGCCGCCCCCTCGACCCCCGCCGGGCCAAGAGGCCCGGCTATTGAGCTCTTGTCACCGCAGAAAGAGAAGAAAAGGTCTCGTGTGATGATGCCTACTCCCGGCCGATCGCCGGCTCCGGCGGCTCACGTCTTGGTCGAAGAACCTTCCGGAGATTGGGAGAGCTGACCGCCCTGGCTAGCTACCTTCGGCCATGCTCGCCGGCTCACGAGGGCCATGGGCGTGACCGAGGGGGTCCGGCTCGCCGGTCTCCACCTCGCCATGATCAATGGACGGCACACAGGATCAACAGCGGAGACTGAAGATTCGTTTCCACGGTGTCGGAGCTACCAGCGACCGGACAGCGGGTCTGACGCACCAGCTGGCTTCTAATTGGGTCGACCATTTCCCAGGTCCGCCATGGCGAGGTTGGCCTTGAGACCGCCGCGCTGAGGAGACTGCGGTGGGCGGCGGTCTCTTGGGCAGGCGCACAACTCCCGACAAGGTGCGCGCCAAGCCTCCTGATCGTATTCCCATTACGCCTGAAGCCAAGTGCGGAATTGCGTTAGTCCCATCTTGCAACTAAAAATAGCAATACCGGCTTGGCGCCACTTCGCGACTAGTGGTCTTATGACGCCACACCGCTGTGTGGGCCTAAAAGGGAGACCTTGCTGATTGCTGACGACCGTTACTTTCAACTGCTGCCCACGCTTGCCGACTCACATGGCGGTCCGACGACCACGTCGTCATGGGGCGCGGCTGCGTGGAGAACCTCATTCAAGTCGCCCTGTGCCGCGGCCGACATTTACCCCGCATCAAGCGCGGATTGCGATCCGGACTATCCGTCGATCGTGCTGCCCGGCGAAAGCCGTCGGCCGAGCTGGTCGATGAATCGATCAGCTGCTCGCCGCTCTGGGCAGCGCGAGCGTGCACTAGGAGGCCGGCTCGGTTGAAGTGTTGCGCAGAATCATCCCTCGCGCTTAGATTGCTCGGGGGACACTTAATGCGACATATTGCGACCTCTATTGACCCTATTGCCTCTTACCGGCTGCGCCGTGAACACCGTCAACACGCCTCCCGCTGTCGACATGCGCCGCGTGGACAGCACCAAATACGCAAACGAGCTCGCAGAGTGCCAGGAAAAGGCCAGGAATGGTGGGTTTATACAAGCGGGTGCTCCCGTCAGCCGTTGCCTAGAAGAGCGCGGCTATCACGTTACAGAACGGCTTAGCTAATCCTTCTGACGGGAGCGGCCCAGATGCTCAATCTGCATAAAAAATTGAAGGCGCGGTTGACGACCTCTTTGGCGGAGGCGCTTCCTCAGGTGGAAGTGAACAACAACATGTTCCTCAACAGTGATAGTCGGTTGGCGCTTATCAAGCTCGATGAATCGTTGCCTGACCACGGGGCTCTCCGTGATCAGCTTAGTGAATATGTCGACTCGGACTTCCCAGCAATGGTTTTCGTCTATGACTCGCTGCAGGATGAGTTGGCGGTCAACGAGTATTCCCAGAACGGGCTGAAAAAGCTCACCGAGGTAGCAGGTTTCGAGGACGCTCCCGCGCACGCAGCACGGCTGATAGACGCATTCCAGTCACTCCCACGGCGATACGTTTTCTCTATTCCTCTCCCAAGCGACGTCTCGGAATTATTCGTTCCATTTGTCGTCGACGAGTCACTTGGACCGAATATCCGGCTGGTAAAAGCTACGAAGGAATTCGCCGAAAAATATCCGCTGGATCACACGGATGAGAAAAGACAGAGCAAAATTCATGGCGGGAGCTTGCTGTTTCCTACCCCTGCGAACGTGACTTACAGCGAGAACAGGATCTATCTTCAAATCGAGACGCAGGGCTTTGTTGGTTCTTACGGCGGGACAGTTCCTGCTGTCCGGGCTGAGCGGCTCCTAAAGTCGTTTCTAGGCTTGGGTCTAGCGTTACGGTTGCTAAAGGTTGAGGACGTTTATCATATGTCCCCACCCACGCACTCGTTTTTCGTTCACAAGGCTGATGGCGACGGTTGGACGATCCACACGAAGATCGACTTCGATCGAGACACGTCTCGAGTGTTCGACCAACTTCGATCCAACGATATGTTCACAGGGGCGAGCAAGGAACGCAAGCTGTCGCTGGCCATGCTGATCGTGGATGAGCTAAGAGCCGTTTTTTCCGCTGGCGACAAGGCGGATGCAACCACGTTGGGGGCCGGATGGTTGTTTGAAAGCTATGGCGTGCAAGACCGTCGACTTAGCTATGTGCAGTCGATGGTCGTTTTAGAGGTCCTACTTGGCGATAAGGCGATGTCTGACGCAATTGGATTAGGCCAACTACTTCGCAATCGATGCGCCTACCTGATTGGCAAGAGCCACGAGGAGCGTCGAACACTGCTAAAGGATTTCGACGAGCTATATGCGGTTCGGTCGCAAATCGTTCATCGAGGCAAGGCGACGCTCAACTTCAAGGAGCGCCTGCTATCGAACAAGCTCCGAGATATCTGCAACCGCGTCATCCAGCGTGAAGTCGATTTATTGAGAGGCGAAAGCAAATGACGCCCATGGCTACATCGTGGTCAGCCTAGCGCCGCGTGAGACACAGCTTCAATCATGCTAACGCAGTCTCAGACGTGGAAGGCTAATGGCCAAGGGTAAGGAAAAAAAGTTCTGGTGGGCCCGTTACGCAATGGATTGGACTTCCGAAAAAGGTTTTAGGACTTCGCTTGTCGCGAAGTCCCAGAGCACAGCCTACGGAGCGGGCTATTGAAACTTGTAGCCGCCGATAGCGCAAAATTGGTTTGCTGTGTCATTCATCATCGAACTGCTTTCGGCACCCATTTTGAAGCTATAGCTTACGATAGTGCCATTCCGCTGCGATACTGAGCCCAAGACAGTCTGAAAACCAACATAGGCTCCGTAGGAGTTCTTGGCGTTGACTTGAAAGCAGTAGTCGGGCGCTTCAGCCTGAGCCTTGATCAGATTGGGCCATCGATATTGAGCTGATAGTGGATCCTTTAGTCGGCTCCCATACGTGTTCGTGATGATCCTCTTCTCAGCATCCGTCAGCGAGCGTTGTTGGGCGAAGCTTGTGTCGACGGGAATGGTCGCAAGGACGACGAGCGCAAGTGTAGTTCTAAGCATTCTCTCTTTCTCTCTTTTCCTGTTTGCTCGGGTGAGATTAGTGGATGGGATCGCTACCCAAGCCGAGCGACCAGATCGACAGCCCGCAAATGAACGTAACGTTGCAACATCTTCATTGTACGCATCCGGCGAAGACCCCGGCAGGCCGCTTTCGGGAAGGCTGATCGCGCTCAAGCTGCGTGAGCGA
>NZ_JADPJQ010000028.1:0-41916 GCF_023073515.1 Bradyrhizobium sp. 17
TGGACCAGATCGGCAGCTACTATTTTCTCGATCCGGTCAGCGGCGGTACGGGCCCCTCAATCAAATATGCTGGGACGCCTTTTGCTGCATCCACTCAGGTCGGAGGCTGGAGGCCGGTCGGGGCGGAGCAGACGGCAAGCGGATATCAGATTGCCTGGAAAGTGATCGGTTCGGATCAGTACTCGGTCTGGAACGCCGACAGCAACGGCAACTATGTCTCCTCCGCTACCGCGGTCGTCTCGGGAAGCAGTGCGATCCTTCAAGCATTTGAGAGCAGCTTCCAGCAAGACCTCAACGCTGATGGCTTGATCGGCATACCTGCGGCGAGCGTAACGATGGTCGAAACCGCCGGCTCGACTAAACTGCACCAGATTCCAAGTCCTACATCAGAGGGGGCCAGAATCGGAGCTGGCAACGATAATTTTGTACTTCCCTTGGGCATCGATGGGGACGTGTCAAATGCCGGAATCTCGGAAATTGTTCCGCCTGATGGATTTGCTTTGGTTGCTATCAGCAAACAGCTGACGGAGCTCTTGCACGAAACGCCGAGCGATCAATCCCACGCCATGTCTCATTTAGGCAGCGATTTTCATGATGCCGTCATGGCGCGGGGTACAATCAACGTTCATATGGCCGACCCGAATACGGGCTACTTCATCGTCCATTAGGCGGTGCGTTACGTTAGCCAGAGCAGAGCGGCAGCGGTCGCTGCGACGAAGTAATTTCGGGCGGTCTTAACGCGTTGCGACGCGCCTGAACCGCGTTCAGTCTAGGAGAGATGAAACGGGAAATACCTAGGTTCGGGCACGGTCGGGTCCCAGGCATCTCCGATGCTTGTCGTAGCCAGGCGTGACGGCGAGCGCGAGCAGCAGGACGGCCATCGGCCTAACGCTGGTAAGCCGGCGATACCGCAAGCTGAACCGCTCATCGAGGGGCTCTCAGGCAATGTCCTGATGGGCGATGCGGCCTACGATTCCGATGCGTTGCGATCCGCCATCGGCCCAGAAAGGCGCATAAGCCGCCTCCCGAACAACCCTCACCGGCAATCAAACATCCTCTCCACAAAACTCTGTTTGCCGAGCGATCACGTGATCGCGTGCCGACGCTGCTGTACTGCCTGGTGACCCAGTTCCTTGGTCTCTATGTCGCGAGGATCCTGCTGATCGTCAGCTTCATGCGCCTCGTCGGTCAAGACGCCTGTGGAAAGTCGCTGCTCACCGTTGTGGCGTTCACGAAGATCATGTTCATCGCCGTCGACGTCATCATGCCGAAAGGACAGCTCAAAGCGGCCTTCGGCTACTAAGCGGGTCTGCGATTGAAGCTTTCGGACTTTTGCTTCACGGTTTTGCCGTCTAACTGACGTGGAAGATGCTGGTGCTGATAATGGTCGGGCTGGTCTCGGCATCTTCGTCGCCGTGCTGCCCGAGCTCGGCCCCCACGGCGTGACGTCGCCTCAACGGCCGGCTGGATGAGTTCCCACTTCTTTCCTATGCGCGTGCAGACGCACACCACGCCACGACGCTGGGACGGTCTGACGATGTCGGAACGTGTCGCGCAAAGAACAACTCGATAATGCTTTGGAGGCGAGAATGAAGATGCCGTCCGCCTGGCAGCGTTGCACAAGCGCGAACTCTGATGGACGACGCTCATTAGAATTTACAAACGTAGGTGCGCCCGTTCGTAGTGGGGTCAGTCCCGTCGCTCGACGAAAAATAGAGCGCGTTGTTCCAATGCGAATAGGCCCCGCAGCCGATCTTCTGAATCGTATCGTGAGACGAATGAGGCGGCCCGATCAATTTGCCGTCCTCGAATAGGGCCAGACTCGACGCTATCGGGTTTGACGAACTATCTCCAAGAGGGACGTGATCTGGCAGCACGAAAGCCCACATCAGTCCTGCGCTTGCTGCCGGAGACGAAATCTGAATCTCTCTCGGCTTGCCAGTCGCCGTTCGATGACCGTCCTTCATTTCGAACGGCGGAAACCATTCGATGGAATTGGACGGGGAAGACCCGGTGAACTTTCGACCGTACAGGCTTTGCATTGGTACGGCTTTATCAAGAGAGTCTGGCCTCTTGCGCGCCGCGAACATATGGAAGGCGATCCTGCTATCAAGCGTTCCGAGGATGCCTTCACCGAACGATCCAGCAAGAGCAGGTCTGATTTGCCATGTGCCGGGCGCCTGCGCGCCGAAGAGAAGGGATGCGGAGTGCAGAACATCAAACTTCGCGGCTGCGTAATAGTCGAGCATCAGGGTTGGGCTGAACTGATAGAACCCGTGATCCACGCAATTGTTCATCGGCAGGATGTGGACTGCGAGGCCTCCGGGCCGTAGCATGCGGGTGATGTTTGTTAGAGCATTCGGGACGTGGAAGACGTGCTCGAGCGTTCCGCCGTTCAAGGCCACGCCGAACTTTCCGGATAACTCGAGGGGCAGATTTTCGTTGTTCAAGTCGAACTCGAAATCGGCGCCCTCGTACTTGCTGACGTCCACGCTCGAAAGCTCGGTTAGCCCGCACGCCTCGAAATAGCCGCGAGCGTCCATCGGCTGATCGGCCCTCGGCCAAAACGAGAGTTTGCCGAGAGCACCGCGGAACATCTTCTCGGTGAAGCCGCAGTCCATAACGCCAAGCGTAACGACAGGACCTTTGATGTTATGAGCCAGGAACCACTCACGCAACAGCACAGCTACGTTCAGCGCTAAACCCATCTCTTCCCCTCTTTCGCCCGCACTATGCCGGGCTTGTCCACCTTTTAGCAATATCTCCCCAGTTTTCCGACATCAACCGGGACTTCATCACATGCTCGACCTGCACGGCGTTTCGCGTGCCGCCTTGGACCTGGTCGTCATCGAGTAGGTGACCAGCCTGCGGGATCCTCCTCAGCGCCTCCGGCAAGCGCGTGAAGGCCGCGGCTGCCTATTCGCGCGCGAACCGCGCGGCCGGTTCGACATTCCCTGGGCGTCGCGCTCGAAGGTTTTCGCAGGCCATCAGCTACCGCAACGCTAAGCGAGTAATCGCCTCTATCGAGGAGAACCTATGGCAACTTGGCCCAAAGACACGCAAGCCTCGCGCAATGCCTTTTACGGCTATCCCGGCAAAGGCGAGATCGCGGCGCAGATAGTTCGTCCTGCCGCGTGCGCCATGTACTACAAGGGCCAGCGCGTCAAATCGATCATGTTCCATCGCACAGCGGCGCCGGCGCTGCGCGGTTCGCTGAACGAGATCTGGGATTATGGCCAGCATGATAAGAAGCGTATCGGCGCTGCCGGCGTCTCCAATATGCCGGCGCTTACAATCATCGCCTGGTGTGCGGATCCAAGACCAAATGGTCAAATCACGCCTATGCCGCTGCGATCGATTTGAACGCCGAGCAGAACGGCCTTTATAAGAGAACATGCCGCAATTCGTCATTGATGCATTCTGCCGGCGAGGTGGATGTGGGGCGGCTGGTATTCGGGCCGCTGCATCCGATGCATTTCGAGGTCGTCGACAACGGCGGCGGTAAGCCGAAATCGCCACCGCCGATCTTTGGCCAGCCTGCCGTCATGGCGGCGCGGGCCGACGAGTTCGAGGACCATGCGCCGCCTGCCGTGGCTTGCCGCCGGGGCGGGCGAGCGCGACGCAGGCTCGTCGCCGAACGTGCAGCCGCTCGATCCAGCCATCGCCGGCGATCCGGTGCTCTATTACGTGTGGCGCCGGCTCAAGGCGCGGCGCTATTGACCTGGCGTGCTTGACAGCCGGTGGGGCAGCGGCACCAGCGGCGCGCTGTCGGCCTTCATGAATGACCGCGGCCTGGCGTGCCGCTGCCGTCCTCGGTCGAGGAATTCCACGGCATAGCCGAGGTCATATTGCGCTAAACCAATTTGATGATAGCAATGAGGACTGCCGCTATCGCGACTGCGCCGCCTATCAAAATGAGGAATGCATATGTATGTGCGCTAGGGGACATCCCGCGCATGTGCTCACGATTTTCTATTTCTAACTTCAAACCTTCTGGCATGCGTAGGGATATATCTAATCTGGAGATGCGGAGCTAATCTGGTTGTTGAGAGCGGCAGGAAGGCCGATTAGTCCTGCGAGTTCATGCAGGGTCTCCGGCTCCAGATTGCGCCTGATATGACTTGCATCGCGGTAGATAAATTCATCGTTGATGTAGGTTTTGCAACTGACGGAATCGCACATCGTTTCTCTTGGGATAAGAGCAGTCACATTCGCGTGTTGTTGTGCGATGGCCTCAAGCATCCTGTCAGTTTGAACCGTGTACGTTTTCATAAAGGCGACAGTAGTTGCGTCAAGTTTGCATCGTCTGCGCAAGAGACCAGACAACGAGTTTACGGCACACGGTACTGGATCCTTGTTGAGTTGAGGAATGCTGCCGACAAGGAGAAAGCGACGGCCTGGAATTGAGTTCTCATTGATCAAGTCCTCAATTCCTGAGGCGACCAGAGATATTCTCTTTTCCGGGCTCAGATTGGCGTCCCCGATGATCTGATGTGACATCCGGCTCCAAGAAGAAGCTAGGATCACAAGGTTGATCGATGGGTCATCACGCAACAGTTGGATGGCTCGCTTGCGCTGGTCAGTACAATATTCTGCAAAATTCGGGAATCCTTCGAAGTCTAAGCGCTGAACACGGCCACCAAAGGAGGCAGGGCAGTTCGTGTACAGCAAAAGTCCTTCGTTGGGTCGAGCCACGGCCTGCACTACCGGCGCAAGATGGACGGCGTGACTATCGCCCCACAGCAGGGCTTTCGTCTTTGCAGTCGCCCAGTCGTGGCCGAAGGAGCAGTATTGGCCCTTTAGTTGCGGGAGTTGTTCGTGCTTGGGGCAGTCCCATCCCCACATCGCATCTAGGCTGCGCATAGGGTAGATGGCAGGCGACATGCGTTCCGGGAGCCCCTCCGAGCTATGAACGTACATGCCGGAGCAAAAGAGCAGGATAGCCGCGAAGCCTCCGACGCGCACGGTCTGCGCAGGGTTCCACTTTAATTTGCGGAATGGCTTCTCGATGAAGCGGAACGACACGCTCGCTAAGGCGATCGAGACAACGACGAGCGCGATTGCTTCTAACCAGTTCGGTTCGGCATTATTGATGTAATGCCGGAACAGGACCCAAACCGGCCAGTGCCAAAGGTACAGGCTATAGGAGATCAGCCCGATCGGGCGCAGTTTACCGAGCCAAAAGCCAAGCTTCGATTCCGTTTCACGTGGCCAGATCACGAGCGCTGCACCAGCGCAGGGATAGAGGGCCGATGCGCCGGGGAACGAGCTGGCATGGACCAGAACAAAGCCTGCCGCGATCAAAGCAAGCCCCGCTGCTATGGCGGTGGTTCCGATGCGCTGCGGTAGAGGCGGCAGGAACACGAGCAACGCACCGAGCGCCAGCTCCCAGGCGCGAGGCAGCACTAGATAGAATGCGCCCTTTGGATCTGTGTCGAGCCAGAACAGGCTCGCGCCGAATAAGATGACGACAGCAGCGCCTATAGCGGCGGCTAGGTCGATCCTCTTTCGGCCAGTTGCGAGAAGAGCCAAGAGCAGGGGCCACGCCAGATAGAATTGCTCCTCGACGCCGAGGGACCAGGTGTGAAGGAGCGGCATCAAGTCGGAAGCCTGGTCGAAATAACCAGTGTTGGACAGGAAGAAGAAGTTTGAGGCGCCCAACGCCGCGTAGGCCGCACTTGCGGCCATCGATTTGTAGTCGCCAGGCAACAGCAGGAACTTGCCGATCCACAAAGAAAAGGCAAGCACCACAGCCAGCGCCGGGACGATGCGGCGAATTCTGCGGTCGTAGAAATTGAGGATCGAGAATGTTCCGTTGGAAATCTCCGCAGACAGCTGCTGCGTGATCAGGAAGCCGCTGATCACGAAAAACACGTCAACGCCAGTAAAGCCACCCGGCAAAGCTGCATTGTAATGGAAGGCTAAGACAGAAAGCACGGCGATGGCTCGCAAACCATCGATGTCAGCGCGATATTTCAAGATGAGCCCGCCCATTCTCAGCTGGGGCTGCAATCTACTCGCCATAACCCGCCCGGGCAAGCGCCGAGCGTGACCAAGAAGACACACCCAGCCGAGTCATTTCCCGGCATCAATTTAGAGCGTCCTAAAGGTGTAAATTGCAGGCAAAGGCCTTTCTGTATCAAAAGTTGCGCTTTATCATAATTGCATTGGGGAATCGGGGAGGGGGCGATGACTTCATTTGAGCCGCTACTGCCAATTTTTCTAGTTTATGTGTTCGGTACTTTGATCACGATCGGGCACTTCTACCGCAGGCACGAGGGGCGGCTACGTGCGCGGCAGATCGCCTGTGTCCTCCTCTGGCCGCTTTGGTGGTTGCTGGAGAACGGCATCGGGAAAAGCATTGACGCTATTTCCTATGCCACTATGGGGACGGAGGGGCGCGCAGCCATTTCGCTGGGAATAGGACTTTTCTCTGCAGGACAATTTCTATTCACCCACTGGGAGACGTGCAGTGGAGCGGCACGCTGCACCGGTGTTGTGTTGAAGAGCTCCGCTATGATGTGCCCACCATTTGGAGCGGCCTACCTGATCTGGCTTGTTTCTCAATTTGGATAAGGGTCAAGGCGGTGGCCCCGCGCATTTGAGGGGCTGCTGGCCGACAGGCTCTCGTGCAGCTCGAGCCATAAGAGTTTTTTCATGTCGGTCTCTTCCTAGAAAAACTGCTTCATGAATCGGGATGTTCGCCACCTCCCATCGTACTCGCTCACGCGCACGTTGCTCTAGCTCGCCTGCAACACTGATCGGCAAAAGGCAGCGGGAATTCCCGATATTTAACAAAGGGTTTGAGCAGAACCGTATTCCTAAGAACGTGCATTCGCCCGTTGGGAAGGTTTGGGGTATTGACCTGCCCCTGCCGATTTCCTCCAGTTGAAGTTAGAGTCCGGCCTTCTGATGAAGTGCTCCCCAAAACTAGGCCAGCCGGCGCTGGAATTTGCCGGGGTTATGCTCATGCCGGCTGGGGCGCCGATGAGCCATTCAACAGCGATATCGGCGCCTTATTGCCGATCGCGCTGTGGGGCCGGACTTCGTTGTAGTCTCTGCGCTAATCCTCCATTTTCTGCCGCGCGTCGTCAAGGCTCCAGAACCAGTGCGTGTTCAGGCACTCGCTTCTGAACTTGCCGTTGAAAGATTCGATAAAGCTGTTGTCCGTCGGTTTTCCCGGCCGCGAGAAATCCAGCACCACACCCTTCTGGTAAACCCAGATATCGAGATCACGGGAGATAAACTCTGATCCCTGGTCGACGCGAATCGTCCTGGGATAGCCAAGGAGCTTGCAGATACGCTCCAAGGTCAGCACGACATCCTCGCCTCGATAACCGAAGCGCGGATCGACGGCTGGCGAGAAGCGACTGAAGGTGTCCACAATCGTGAGAACACGGATCTTGCGGCCCGTGACGAGCTGGTCGTGAACGAAGTCCATTGCCCAGGTCTCATTGATCTGGCGTGCTTCCGTCCTATCCTCGCGCAGCTTGGCCTTCACGCGACGCTTCGGCGCTTTGTTGCGTCATTGCAGGCTTAACTCCCGATAAAGACGATAGACGCGTTTGACGTTGATGGCCCAGCCGTCACGTTGCAGCAGGACATGGACCCGGCGATAGCCGTATCTCACCCGCGTCTCGCAGATGTCCTTGATCCGACTTTTGAGAGCGGCCTGGTCGCCGCGTTTCGACTTGTAGACGTACAGTGCGCGATCCATCCGAAGAGCCGAGCAGGCCCGCCTGATCGAGACCTTCCAGCCACTTCGCACCTTGTCGACAAGCTCACGCTTGCGGCCAGGCTTTAGAGCTTTTTTGACAGCACATCCTGAAGCATGGCCTTGTCCAACGACAGGTCGGCGACAATCCGCTTCAGCTTGCTGTTCTCTTCCTCAAGCTGACGCAGCCGCTTCATCTCTGAGGGCAACAGGCCAGCATATTTCTTCCGCCAATTGTAGAACGTCGCCTCGCTGATCCCGGCCTTGCGGCAGACCTCTGCCACTGCCGAGCCATCTTCAGCTTGCTTCAAAACAAATGCGATCTGCGCCTCTGAAAACTTCGATGCCTTCATGGAACTCTCCTCGTCCCGCATAAATGGAAAATTCCAGTTCAAACTGGCCTAATTTGGCGGGGGCACGTCACGTATCCTGCCGAGGCAAGGCCGACTCTGCTGCGAACGGTCGTAGCAATTTTGCTGGCGGCCGTCGCAGCATCTGCCTAGGCAATCGCGAGGCTGGCAAGTTGGTGTACCCGGATACGACTATGTGAGCGGGTGCACACTTAGCCGAGGTTCCGGACGCCGAACTGATGAGACGCCTTCGGAGACTGACGATATCGCCTACACGAACCGGATCGCGCTTGTAGTGCACTACACCCAGCTACAACTGCGAACCGGGCGACATCGCTTACGCCAATTGAGCGTGTTCTTTCCGCAGCTCTCGCTCAGTTGACACTGATCCACGCGCACCTGATCTGGAGCGAAGGCCTTCTTCAGAAACGCACGCTGATGTGCGGCTTCTGGTCAGCGCGCAGTGATCACTTACGAGATTCTTCGCAAGAATGGACTCGAAGCTTGGCGTGTCGGTGGCCATGTGCTTGTAAAGTTTGCCGCCGGTGGGCACGACTACCTGGTTGAGCCAGACTACGGGATTTCGGCTTCAGGTACGACGTGCGGCGCGGCATCTTGCGAGCGGAGATTGCCGTGAAATATACCAAAGCAGACTGGGCGAACGCCGACTGGATCTACTGCTACGTATCGAGCCGATCCGACAATGACATATTTGAATCCCGAGTACGTTTTGCACATTGAGCACATGCAGGACGTATACCAATTCGATCGCGATAGGATTGATCTTGCTGGCTCTGGGTTTTGCCTTCGGTGGCCGGTCAAAGGCCCCTCGATCCGCTTCTTGGGCACCTCGGGTTCTGACCGCTCGCGAATACCTTCTTCCAGATTCAAAACGCGCGAGTTGGGAGGACCGAGAGGTTCAGTGATCGAACCTGGACAGGAATAGCCGGCTCAACAGACTTGGTCGACGAGGAGCTCGGAGCGATACGAAGGGCTCCTTAGCGTCTGGATCAATGACTCGGTAGGCTCGCCCGTTTGTATTCGGGTCGCTGTTGTCGCTCGCCGAGAAAATCAAGGACGATTGCCAGTGGGAGTAGCGTCCGTTTCCTTTCTCGGCGATGTCCACGTGCGTCGTATGAGCTGGTCCGAGAGCGTGACGGTCTTCCGTCACTTCGAGCCGAGATCGGCTGGATGCCTCATTGCTGTCGGAGACGGTGCCCGGGATAAGCGTCAGATGTTGCCAGGCGTTACCGCCAAAATGCTTGAATGGCGGGCGGATGAGCCCCGGGTCCGGGTCACGCCAAGGCGGAAGTGTATCGAGGTAGAGCGCGAGGGGAATGTATAAGACCGCTCCAAAGATGGTCGCGAGAACGAGCCTCCGCTGAAATCGCTTCGACATGTCGTGTCCAGTTTGCAGATCAGGATGCGGGGTAGGTCAGGGCTACATGCAGGGTTGGCTCGCGCCGAATGCGATCGCTAACCAACATCGAACGCCTGATGGTCATGAGAGGCGGTCTTCAAGGCTCCCCTCGGCAGCGACAGACGCTCGCACTCTGCGATGCAAAGACTGAGCGGGGCGTCAGATACCATAGGAGGAAAAGAACGGCAGCGCCGTGCGAAAGCAAGCTTGTCGTGAACGGCACGTTCAACAGGATCTGGGGAAGGATCGCACCCGATACAAGGATGAAGCGGGGAGGAAGGCCTGAGGAAAATCGATTGACGAGAGCTACTACAAGTCCGCATGCGAAAACCGGGATCGGGGCCAGGAGAGGGCCTACCGAAGCGATCCCTTCGGTGGCGAAAAGCGAGGCGTTGAAGTTACCGAGCCTGTAGGCCTGCTGCATGACTACCCCTAACTGAACCGAATAGGGGCACGAGACTAGAGTTTTGACAAATGTAATCTGGCAGAAGGACGTGAGAGGGTGACTGAAGAAGAAATCGTTGTAGATATCCATCGCATTTGAAGGCGTAGCAATCATCCGAAGATTGACGATATCGAGATAGCGCCCGTCGCTGATGCCGAGGATGACGTACAAGACGACGCCGATAGACAGTGGCACGAATAGCGAGAGCACAACTGCAGTCCGGCAATCGAGCAGGCGCGTCAGTACAGCCATGGCAAGAAGCCACGTTGGCGTGAAGAACGCGATCTTGTTGAGGGTGATTGGGTAGACAAGCAGCAATAGGACGAGCGTCAGTCCAGCTCGCCAGTAGTTCCGCCGCTCCACAAAGCAAGCAAAGATGAAGGGCAACAGGGCGTTCGAAACGACTCCAATGCAGTAGACGAGTGGGGAGGGCATGCTGATCTTGTCGCGGAAGTCGTACATCTCCCCGAGCGAGACCATCTTGAAGCTATAGCTTGCGGCTATCAGGATCGTGGCCACGCCGACTGTCAAGATAATTGTCAGCGCGCGGTCGAAGGTTGCTTCGCCAATCGTGAACGTTCGTCGGATCGGAGATGTCACCAGGAGCGATGGCACCATGAATGCTATCATCGATGCGACGGAAGAGGCCCCGCTGAGCCAGTGATTGTACTCGAAGCGGGAGAAGCAATTTAGCCAGAGGTATCCAACGATCATCGTGTAGAAATAGAAGCTTAGAAAATAGCCAAAGCTGAATGGAACGAGGAGGAACAGGCAGGAGAGAGCGGCAAACGCGGCGATCGTTGCGATCGCGCCGTTGAGCAGTTCGGAATCATAAAAGATGTGGAAGTTGCTGTAGCTGCGGCTGAGGTAGGCGAGCGAGACGCAGCAGGCGACGATATGGAGACTGATCAATACGCCCAAGCTCACGCGCGTTGAAGACTTGCCCGCTATCGCGATCTCGTTCGTATTCATGCTGCCAGTCCTATTGCAGGTCATACGCAGCCGGTGGGTGTGGCTGGTGGCCTGCGGATTCAAAGATTCGAGGACTTAACCTGCTCGGGGCCAAGAGTAAGCGTCTGATCTTTCAACGAAGCAACAATTGGCATGATGATTCGCAAGGCGGCGGATGCCGAGCATGGCGCAGCGTGTTTTGAGCTAGGCTGCCGCCTCCGCGCGCCTGGGCCGGTTCAGCGAACAGCGCTGCAATTCCGCGCCAGCCCCGTGCTTGCTTCGTTCGCCTGGGCTCTCCCGGTCATCACAGATATGGGGCCCAGGGACCGAGGCCGCCAAAGATCGGGTGAGCCCGAGTTTTTCCATGAGCGGAACTCTCAGGTCGCTGCTTGACGATTGCGTTGTCCTTTAAACACCAGGAAGCAGGTTGACAAGTCGCCAATTGTGAAACGAGCGGCAAGGAACCCAGATCCAGCCAGCGTCTCCGCTTGCGCTGGAGTTTTTGTGGGCCAGATCCATGGAGACGTTCACGAGATTTCCTTCGGTAACTGCCGCATCATAGGCGGCCGCTGGCGCGGGTGCCCGGAGATTGATGGTGGTATCAAGCCCGGGCACGATACGTCGGTCATGGCCTGTGAGGAACATTGCTTTGACGCCGGCTGCGTCAGTTCGCTTGTTTAGTGAGCCAAGATCGGCGAGGTCGCGGTTACCGATCGGTTCGGGCGTTCGAAGCAGTCAATGGTGTCTCACCACGCGCCAATATGTCACCATAGAGCTGCGTGATCGTGTGACCGATGATCCTTGCGGAGAATCGCTCCGACACACGGCGTCTCGCCGCAGCACCGAACCTTGCCCGCAGCTCAGGCGATCCAGCGAGCCGCAGAATTGCGCTTGCCAGTGCTATTGGGTCCTCGAGAGGAACCAGGAGGCCGGTTTGATCGGCAAGCACAATCTCGCGGCAGCCGGGCGTGTCCGTGGCAATCAAGGGCCTGCCGCAGGCGGCTGCTTCCATCAGTGCGCCCGGAAGTCCCTCACGATATGACGGCAATGCCGCGATATGCGAAGCGCGCCACAGCGAGGCGATGTTGTCGATGTGCCCGAGCCAAGTGATGCCTGGCCGCGCAGTCCAGGCTTCGATCTCTTCGTGCGACACGGACGAGGGATTCGCCGGGTCGAGATTTCCAGCGATGATGAGATTGATGTCGTGTCCTTGATCGCGCAGCAGGCCATGGGCGCGAACGAGCGTGCGAATGCCCTTGTCGACCAGCAATCGCCCTGCGAATCCGACCGTGATCGGGCCTGCCGGCTCAGGTAACGGCTGCAATGATTCATCATCAACGCCAGATCCCGGGATCAACGTCATGTGGTCGGCCTTGGCACCGAGCCCCATCAGCGCCTCGCGGTCATCGGGATTTTGCACGATCGTGTAGCTGCGATTTCGGTTGAGCAGCCAGGGCAGCAGTCGCGTCAGGACGCGCTTCAGCAGACGTGACTGCGAGCTCGATGACGTGAAGATGTAGCCGAGCCCGGTGATCGCATTGACGACAGGGAATCTCTGGTCGAGCGCAGCCAGCGATCCAAAGACGCAGCATTGCACGCCGGAATGGTGCACGATGCTTGGCTTGATCGCGCGCTCTACCTCCCGGATGGCTTTCAACGCTGCAGCAGCCGTGAGCATCGCCCGTTGACCGCGTTGGAAGGGAATCCGGTGAAGTACAAAGTTCTCCGCTTTGATGGAGGCCGCGCCGCTGCTCACGTTGGTCGCCACATGGACCTCAAGGCCGGCGTCACGCGCTGCCCGCGCCATTGGCAGGCGATTAAGAAGGAACGCCCAGTCCTCGTTAACGATGTAGAGGATGCGACCCTTCAGCTTGGTTTCTTGGGGATTCATTGATCAGTCGAGGCAGGACTGTCGGAAAACCCGGATGTCATCGGTAGTCGGGCGCATGAGAAATCTGTGTTGAAGGCAGCGGCAGGGCCGCAAGTCCGGAGTGGTGGGCCGATCAGCATTGTCGCCATCGTCAGGAAGGGCGGCAGTCATACCACGGGACAATGCACGGCCACCAGCAGTGCGGCGGCCTGCCGCATGGTTCGGGTGCGACATCATCGGATTTGGTGGGCACGAATCTCGAGCGGGCGCGCTGGTTGTGCCGCCTGGGTCTATAAGAGCGCCTGCTGCTGCTGCGCGGATGAGAGTAGTAGCCTCGACGCGGTTGCTATTGATTTGCGCCAGCTCCACCAATACGGCGCTTCTCGGATGTGGTGACCACTCATTCCGAGGCGGAAAGCAGGAGCAGGATTGCGAGAGCGCGTCGTCGTCACCGACATTGCCGTCAGCGCGCCTTGGATTGTTCATTGCAAGCAGCTACCGGGGGTGGCGGTACGGCCATGTGCCGGCGCTCGAACGGGGCCCGTTGTAGCGCAGAGCGAATGCGATCGGTACGCCGAACACTATGAGCATTCGCATTCAGACTGAGAAAGGCGCTCGTCTCCGGGCACATCAATTCGCGCGATATAAAATATGCAGCAAATTCAATAGATTGAATTGTTCACGTCGTGAACGAGCGGCTTGACGTTCACAGCGTGAACGCGCTATCTGTCGCCGACGGAGGGGGATTTTCAATGGACCGCGCGTTGACGGATTCGAGCGGCGAGGACGAACGGATCGTCCTCAATCTGCTGAATTCCGTCGATGACGGCGCGCAATCGCAGCGCCGCATCGCGGAGGAGCTCGGTATCGCGCTTGGCCTCGTTAACGCCTATCTCAAGCGATGTATCAAGAAGGGCCTTGTTAAGGTCAGTCAGGCGCCGGCGCGCCGCTACGCCTATTACCTGACGCCAAAGGGCTTCGCTGAGAAGTCGCGCCTGACGGTGGAGTATCTGTCGTCTTCTTTCTCATTCTTTCGTCAGGCCAAGGCCGATTGCGCGCAAGTCCTGCAATTAGCGAAGGCGCAGCAATTCCAGAATCTCGTGCTCTGCGGAAGGTCGGATCTGGCTGAAATCGCCATGCTGTCGGCCGTTGATTGCGGTGTCTCGATCGTTGCAATTGTCGATCAGAATGCCGGCGACACTCGCTTTGTCGGGATACCGGTCGTTTCTGGGTACGATCGCGTTGTCGTTCCATTCGACGCTGTGATGATCACCGATGTGGCCAATCCCAATCAGGCCTTCGAAGAAGCGGTGCGCCTTTACGGACCGGGCCGTGTGCTTGCTCCTAGCCTGCTGGGCCTGAACCTCTCCGAGCATCAGGATGCGCCGCAATGAACATCATTGATGCTTGCTACATCGTGCGGGCGCGTGTGTTGCTTGTTGCTGCAATGCCGGCCTTTCCGCGGACGTCGCTCGGTCCGCGTCATCGGAACATCGTGTCCTGTCCGTCGATCCCGTACCGAATGTGCAAAATGCCCAGTCCTCGCCGTGTCGCCTTTTTCAACGATCTGTTTGTGTCTACCGCCAAGGGGAGAGGGGCGCATTAATGTGCGGCATTGCAGGTTTCTTGCGACTTAGGCAAGGCAGCCGGGGTCCTCTATCGGAGCGTGTCCTCGACGAAATGACGGACAGCCTCGCATATCGTGGGCCGGATTCGCGAGGCACATGGCTCGACACTGAGCGAGGTGTGGGCTTCGGTCATCGACGTCTGGCGATACGTGACCTGACCCCGACGGGCGCGCAACCGATGACGTCGCGATGCGGGCGGTTCGTCATCATCTACAATGGTGAGGTTTACTCCCATAATGAGATCGCAGCCGATCTTGAGCGGACAAATCGTCGGCTCAAGGGCCACTCGGATACCGAGGTGATCCTTGAGGCTTGCGCGGAATGGGGTATCGAAAATGTCGTGCCGCGCCTGATCGGCATGTTCGCCATCGCGCTATATGACAAGCAGACGGGTGACATGGTTCTGGTGCGCGACCGCCTTGGCATCAAGCCGCTCTACTGGAGTGTGATCGGCGGCGTGCTGACCTTCGGCTCGGAATTGAAGGCGCTGCGCGCTGTTCCGGGTTGGGTGCCGGTCGTGGATCGCAACGCGATGGCCTCGTTCATGCGCCACAACTATATCCCGGCGCCTTTCACGATCTATAAGGACACCTACAAGCTCGAACCGGGCACCATGCTCAAGACCGGGCCTGGCGGCGAAGTCTCGATTGAGCGCTTCTGGAATCTCCGGGGCCTCGTCGAGAAGTCGGTGCGCGGCAAATCAGAGATCGACGAGAATGAAGCGGTCAATCGCCTGGATGCTCTGCTCTCCGATGCGGTGAGGCGCCGGTTGGTTGCGGACGTGCCGATCGGTTCGTTGTTGTCGGGAGGAATAGACTCCTCGCTTGTGACCGCGCTCATGGCAGAGACCGCGGATCGAAAAATCAATACATTCTCGATCGGTTTTGTGGATAAGGGGTTTGATGAGGCGCCCTTTGCGCGCGAGGTCGCGCGTCATATCGGGACCGACCACACCGAGTTGTACGCCGATGCCTCGCATGCCTTGGACATGGTCGAGCATCTCCCGCAATGGTACGACGAACCGTTCGCGGATTCCTCTCAGCTGCCGACCGCGCTGGTGTGCGAGCTGACCCGCCAGCATGTTAAGGTCGTGCTTTCGGGAGATGGTGGCGACGAATTGTTTGCGGGCTACGCCCGCTATGCCTACGCGCTCGACATGCGAAAGGTCGCCAGCCCCGCCCCGGGGGCTCTGCGCGGTGTGCTGACTCGGGGTCTCCGTGCGGTCCCGTCGCGTGTCCTGGACCAGATTGGCCAGGTGCTGCCAGGCCGGTGGCGGATCAATGGTCTTGGTTCGAAGGTCGAACGGTACGCCCCGGCCATTCTCGAGGATGATCCCGACGCACTCTATCGCGGGATGCTGAGCCATTGGCACAGTCCGGACGATCTGGTGATCGGGGCCTCCGAGACCAAGGGAGTGCTTTGGGACAAGCGTCTCGCGACCGACGTGCCGAATTTTCTCGACCGGATGATGCTCATCGACACGCTGACCTATCTGCCTGACGATATCCTGACGAAGGTCGATCGCGCGAGCATGATCGTTGGGCTCGAGGCGCGGGTTCCGCTGTTGGATCACCGGGTCGTGGAATTTTCCTGGACCCTGCCCAGGCATATGAAGTACCGGGATGGCGTTGCCAAATGGGCGCTGCGCGAGGTGCTCTATCGCCGTGTCCCGCGTACGCTGCTTGATCGTCCGAAGATGGGGTTTGGCGTGCCGCTGGCGGAGTGGCTGAGAGGGCCGCTGAGGGCCTGGGCGGAAGAATTGTTGTCTGAAAAAAGATTGAAGGACCAGGAATTGTTCTCTCCCGCACCGATCAGAGAGCGATGGGAAGCGCACCTAGGGGGTGGGAATTGGGCCTATCCGCTATGGAATGTCTTGATGGCGCAGGCGTGGCTGTCAGCTAATCCGGAGGTGTCGCTGTGATCGCAGCGTCATCACTTCTTGGCTCGGTGTACGGGCACCGCGAGCTCGTGGCTGAGCTCGTGAAGCGTGAGTTGCGTGATCGTCACACGGGACAGCTACTGGGCGCTCTGTGGGCCTATGGCCATCCGCTGCTGCTCATGCTGATGTACTCGCTCCTGTTCGCCTATGTATTCCCGACCCGCGTCGGTAGCAGCGGCGGGCACCCCGATTTTGCTGTAAATGTCTTGATCGGAATAGTCTCGTGGCTGGCGTTTCAGGATTTGCTGGCGCGCTCCACCACGATACTGACCACTCATGCGAGTCTCGTGAAGCAGATCATTTTTCCCGTTGTGGTATTGCCGGTCAAGACTGCGATCGCTTCAGCACTTCCATACTCGATCGCGCTCTTGTTCACGATCGGCTACGCCGCGATTAGCGGAACTCTGACGTTCATGGTTCTGACCGTCCCATTCTTGATTGCGATCCAGCTTATTGCGATGACCGGCGTCGCTCTCATGCTATCGGCCCTCGGTATCTTCTTTCGCGATTTGCGAGACATCGTGACAATCTTCTGCACGGCCAATCTGTTCGCGCAGCCCATCTTGTTCAACCCCTTTGCAACGCCGTCCTGGATGAATTGGATTTTTCACCTTAATCCGTTCAGCTACCAGGTTTGGTGTTGGCAGGACGCGCTCTATTTCGGAGCCTTTCAACATCCGGCAGCTTGGATTGTCTTTCCCTTGGGCGCGGTTTCCTGCTTCGTAATTGGCTACGCGGTGTTCTTCCGCTTGAAACACGGCTTTGGCGACGCGCTATGACCGGAAAACAAATCGCCATCCGTACCCGAGGGCTTAGAAAGGCGTACCGCGTCTATGCGCATGCGATCGATCCGATCGTAGAAGTCATTCGCCGCGTTCCGCGCCACACCGAGCGCGTGGCGCTTCAGTCCATCGATCTCGAGCTCAAGCGCGGCGAGATTGTTGGAGTTCTTGGGCGCAATGGGGCCGGAAAATCGACCTTGCTCAAGATTATCGCCGGAACACTCGAGCGCTCGTCGGGTGATTTGGAAGTCAACGGCCGGATCACCGCCATACTCGAGTTGGGAACTGGCTTTCACCCAGACTACACCGGCCGGGAGAACATTTTCATGGGCGGCCTGTGCCTCGGCATGTCCAAGGCGGAAATCGAGAGCAAGCTCGATTCAATCATCGACTTTAGCGAATTGCGGGACGTTATCGATCAGCCATTCAAGACCTATTCCACCGGGATGCAGGCGCGTCTCACGTTCGCTACGGCGATCAGCGTAGAGCCTGATATCCTGATCGTCGACGAAGCTCTTTCAGTCGGCGATGCGCGTTTCCAAATGAAATGCTTCGGGTGGATCCAGCGGCTGAAGCAGAAGAACGCAACGATCTTGCTCGTATCCCATGACACCAACACGATTACGACCTTCTGCGATCGCGCGCTGATTCTGGAAGGTGGGCGGGTTTTCGCAGAAGGAGAGGCCGGGCCGATATCGGTGGTCTATCACAACCTGCTGTTTGGTAAGTTGGAGGTTCCGACGGCGATCGAGCCCGAAGCTGCGCCGCCGCCTGAGCTGGAGAGGTCCGTCAGTCAGGTCGCTGTCGAGAGTGCGGGCACTTTCGAGCCGCCAGCGGGGGATGTCGCGCCGAAGGTTCGATATGGGACGGGTGAAGGGCGCTTGCTCGATTGGGGCATATTCGATGAGCACGGGCGGCGTGCGACGCTCCTCAACAGTGGAGGTAGCTATCGCTTTTCGATGCGGTTACGCTGCGACGGGGACATTGCGGCATTGTCCTGTGGTTTTGCAATCAAGGACCGCAGGGGAACTGTCGTATGGGGGGCGACGAACCTGACCAGCCAAGGCGTGCCGTGGCAGGCCCGCGCCGGCGACGTTCTGACAATCGCATGCGATTGCAAGATGTGGTTGGCCGCGGGCGACTTCTTTTTGACGCTCGGCGCCGCACACCTCCATGATGGAGCAAAGATCGATTTCGTCGAAGATGCTATCCAATTCCGGGTCGTTGGTACGCATGGGGCTTTCACGACGGCCCTGGTCAATCTCGAGAGTGAGATTGTGATCTCGTCTGAACGCGAGGATGTCGCTCGGGTAAGCGGAGCTGTCGGAGGATGTTGAAGCGAATAATGGCGCCGTTGCTGGGAACGCGCGCGCGGACCGAGAGCGAGGCCCCGGCGCAATCCGCTCCGGCGCCCGTGCAACCGGCTCCGGCGCCGGTCTACAGCTCCGATGCTGCTCGGCTCGCGGCGGAGATCGAGGGCCTTGCGCCGGACAAGGCTGTTCAACTTCTTACGATCTTGAAGCGTGGGCTGGAGCCCCAATCCTCGGAATTCGAGCGCTATCTCTCCGCCGAGGCGCTGACGACAGCCATTTATCCGACGTTCAAATTCTCCGAGTTTGCCCGGATATTCCTTGAGGATGAGGCATTCCTTGCCTACTACATGCGGTTCATGGACGTAGGTAATTGGCATTCGCTTGATCGCAAATATGCGATGAATGAGTTGCTGAAGCTCGTGCTACATCTCGACGGCGATGCCGCCGAATGCGGCACGTACAAGGGCGCGACGGCCTACCTGCTGTGCCGGGCCTTCAGGAAAATGCCGATCTCCATTCATCTCTTCGACAGTTTCGAGGGATTGTCTGAGCCGACTTCCATCGACGGCACCTACTGGCGGAAGGGCTCTCTGACCGCGGCCGAAGATGAGTTGCGGCAGAGCTTGCGAGAGTTCGACAACTATCGGATCTACAAGGGCTGGATCCCCACACGATTTGTAGAGGCGGCCGACTGCCGGTTTCGCTTTGTGCACATCGATGTCGATCTCTACCAGCCTACGCTCGACTCTCTGCAGTTCTTTTATCCTCGCATGGTTGCGGGCGGCATTATCCTGCTCGACGACCACGGGTTCAAATCATGCCCGGGTGCGAAACAGGCAGCTGACGCATTCTTCGAATCGAAGGCCGAGAACCTCGCGCTCTTGCCAACCGGACAGGCCTTCACGATTAAGCAGTAGGATGGAGCTGAGCTGCTTCGTTCAATGATGAGAAAGCTCTGAGATGGCTGCGGAACGCTTGAAGTGGACTCCTGAACTGGTCAATCGGTTCTGGGACAATGTGGGGCAGACCCGGCTGACCGAACTTAGTTTCGCGAAGCTTGGGGGCCGCAGCGTCATTACGGCTATCGATCACATCCTTCCGAAGCACGGGCGCATTCTCGATTTCGGTGCCGGCGACGGTCACCTTCTTCGCTTCATGGCCCAGCGGGGCCTTACCGTGGCGGGATACGAGCCGTCGAAAGGGCGCGCGGCAAATCTGCAGCGTGTGCTGGGGAATTTCGACGGATTCCTGGGCGTCGTGGGCGATGACTCGGCGGAGACTTTTGATGTCGTGATCATGTCCGAGGTCATCGAGCACGTCCTGGACGAAGTCCTGGATGCCACGCTCGACCGTCTGGCGCGTTTTGTGCGCCCCGGCGGGATGTTGGTCATCACAACCCCTAACAACGAAGACCTCGATCTGGACATGGCGTACTGCCCGGTCAGCAATTTGCTATTCCACCGTTGGCAGCACGTACGCTCACTCGATCAATCGTCGCTGAAGACGCTTCTCTCGCGATTTGGTTTCGATGAAGTGGTGACGCACCAGGTCGGATTCGACGACAACATCTTTGTCCCGCATGATGCCTTCTGGAGCGGAAAGCCTATCGTTGATCCGCTGCCGGATTGGCTTGAGAACATACGCCAGAACAAGCCAAGTCAGGCTGGGGCAGGGAACCGACTTCTGTACATCGGGCAGAAGGGGCGCGCGACGGATTATGAGAAGCAATTGACGACGTTTCAGACTCTTGCTGCTCAGTCTATATCGAAGGTGCCGGCGGCAAAGTCGTTGCCGGATTGCGGTGGAATATTGATGATCATTGGTTCGTTGGGCCCGGGGGGCGCTGAACGGCAGATGGTCGCCTTGGTCGAACAGATTGTATCGCGCGGGGTGGATTCAGTTGCGGTGGCGCTGGTCCATCCTCCGGCGACGGAGCGCGAGAATTTCTTTCGAGCTCGGCTGCAGAAGGCGGGCGTCAGGATCATTGCTGGCTTCTCTGCCGCAAGGTCTCCGGCTGGATCCGACAAGATAGCGAATCCTGATCCGTTCGAAGTGTTGCCGTCCGAGCTCGCTGACGTAAGGACCTACTACGACCTTCTCGCGGACGTGAATCCTGAGACAGTGTATCTCTGGATGGACGAAGTTTGCATCAAGGGAGGTATTGCGGCGACCGTACTGCAGATTCCCCGAACATTGCTCTGTTTCCGGAATATGCCGTCCTACCATTTCCCTTACTATCACGGATACCATCGTGATTGTTATCGGTTCCTGGCAAAGCAACCGAACCTGCGGATGCTCAATAACAGCCAAGCCGGTGCGCGAGCGTATGCCGAGTGGCTGGAGCTCCCGGAGGGAGCGATCAAGGTCGTGCAAAACGGAATTGACCTCGACAATGATGCCGAAACAGCGGTCTTGAGAAGACAGTACCGTGCCACGTTGGGGATCGATGAGAAGACGCTGATCGTTGGTGGCGTTTTCAGAATGATGACGGAGAAGCGTCCATTCCTTTGGCTCGATGTCGCTGCGATGATACGCGAGAAGATGCCGAATGTGCGCTTCCTGATGGTGGGCAATGGCGCGCGGTTCGATGATGTTCGCGCGCGCGCCGAACAGCTTGGGCTGGCCGGCGCATTGATATTTACCAATCTGGAACTGCGTCCCGCCGCCGCAATCGCAGCGATGGATCTTTTCTTTCTGGCGTCCCGTATCGAGGGTTTTCCAAACGTTATTCTCGAAGCCCAGGCGCTTGGGGTTCCCGTAGCTACGACCTCTGCCGGAGGTGCTCCCGAGGCTGTGCTGGATGGCAAGACGGGGCAGATATTCACGCCCGATGCAACGGCGCGGGTTATGGCAGATACGATCGTTGACTTGCTCGGCAATTTGCGCTGGAGAAAAAAAGCTGCGCAACTGGCCCCGGAGCACGTCAAGACGTCCTTCAGCGTAAAGCTCATGGCCGACCGGATGCTTGCCGCTCGTGATGGAATTGCCGTCTGTTCGGCAGTTGATGGCGAGATTGTTGAGGCCGCGAGTCCGCCGGCCGATCCTGTTGCAGAGAAGGCAGATGAACCGCAACGATCTTGGGCGTTGCAGTGGTTTACGGCCAAACTCCCGTCCTGGATCTATCGATCGTGAGCGAGCAAATGTGTCGACGGTGGCGCCGAACCCATCGTGCCTGTCAGGCAGGATCGGGCAAGTCATGATTGGGGGATTTGAACGAAGGTCTGCCAGGCCGTTTGTCTAAGGGGGCAAAGAACGTGGTCAAGGAGGAACGAACGAAGGGCAATGCTGCATGGAGGCCGCCGGAGCGGACCGTTTCCATGTTTGCAGCAGGTCCAAAATTCGTGACGAGGACGTTCGTAAATGCGATCCGTCGCAGTCTGCCACCCCGCACGATTGCATTTATCAGGCGACACCCGCTGCGCTGGCCTCCAATCGTCACGTTCAAGGATGTGTATTTATTCGCTTGGTCGAAGATGGCCCGCTGTCGGCCTCTGTTGGCCCGTAATCTGGCGGAACTCAGCATCGCAGAGCGTGTTGAGCGTCGAATTCTCAAGCTCGTTCTGGCGATGCCTGATGGACGACATCGTCGTGCGCTAAGGCAGTTCAGTGCCCAGTTGAAACGGCACGGTATCTCGGGCGCAAGGAACTCGGTTGCGCGGCAGCGCGGCGTGACAATGATGATTGGAACGCTTGGTCCAGGTGGTGCAGAGCGCCAGCTGGTGGTCACGGCGCGGGCGCTTCGTGATGGCAGGAAGCCAAACATCCGCGTTGCGTGCGTCAACCTATCCACGCCGATCAGCCGGTTCTTCCTGCCGGAGCTGGAGTCCAGGGATATCGCAGCCAGTGTCATCGGCGCTGAAGCGGATAGTAAGCTCGATCCGGCGTTGCGAGCTATCGTTGATACCTTGCCACTGGAACTGCGGGACGACGTGGCTCTCTATGCCAAGACATTGGCGGCGCAACAGCCCGAGATTGCTCATCTGTGGCTCGACGAAGTCAACATCAAGGGGGGCATCGCAGCGGTCCTGATGGGCGTTCCAAAAATCATCATCTCGCAACGCAGTCTGCCGCCGATCAATTTCGTTTTTCATCAGCCCTACATGCGTGAAAGCTATCGGTGGCTCGCGCGTCAGCCCGGGGTCAAGATGATCAACAACAGCGCGGCCGGTGCGAGGGCTTACGAGGCGTGGCTCGGATTGGGCAGGAACTCGATCGGCGTTGTTCGCAATGGTTATGCCTTTGATGAGGCCGAGCTGGCGAGGTACAAGGCGGATTGTGCCGAACTCCGACAGCGCGCCGGGATTGAACCCGGTGCGTTGGTTGTGGGGACCGTGATGCGCTTCACCGAGGAAAAATGTCCCATGCTGTGGCTGGAGATAGCCGCGCTCGTCCGCCGAGATCTGCCCGAGGCGCGTTTTCTGATTGTTGGCGATGGACCTCTGCGTGCAACCTTGGAGGCTCGCGCGGCCGCAGAAGATTTGGCGGGGGCGGTGTTTTTCGTCGGACATCTGAAGGAGTCAATGGCTGCTATTGCCAGCATGGACTTGATGCTTCTGACGTCCCGGGCGGAGGGGCTTCCGAACGTGCTGGTCGAAGCGCAGTTCCTGGGGGTACCCGCAGTGACGACGCCGGCGGGGGGCGCGCCGGAGGCCGTCAATCACGGCGAGTCAGGTTGGGTTCTCCAGGGCTGGGACGCGGCATCGAGTGCTTGCCAAATCGTGCGTCTTTTGCGAGACGGCAACTGGCGAGAAGCCGCGGCCAAAGATGGTCCTGAGTTCGCGTTTAAGCGCTTCGGGGTTCAGCGTGCGATTGATGAAACGCTCGCCGTGTATGGTTAAACGGATCCAGAGGACAATTTCATGGACCAGGTAGAAGAAAAGCGCTTCGAGTTCGGAAAGAACTGGCATGACTTCATTCAGAAGAATTTTGACACCGAGAAGGTTCAGACTTCGAAGCGTCACATCCTTCAGTTTATGGGACGTTCCAGTCTCGATGGGCTGTCCATTCTCGATATTGGCTGTGGCAGCGGTTTGCATTCGGTCGCCATGCTGGATGCGGGCGCCGCCCGGGTGGACGGCTTCGATTATGATGCAGATTCAGTCCGGGCGAGCAAATTTGTCCGGTCGCAAGTGGGCAATCCCGCCAATTGGACCGCGGAGCAGGGGTCGGTTCTCGACGATGCTTACGTCGCCAAATTGCCGCTCTACGATCTGGTCTATTCGTGGGGTGTGCTGCATCACACCGGTGAGGTCTGGCATGCGATCCAGAATGCAGCCAGCCGCGTGAAGCCGGGTGGGCTGTTCTACATCGCACTCTACTCGGCTGACGTGCAAAAGGACCCGACGCCGGAATTCTGGCTTGATGTGAAGCGCCGCTATGTAGCTTCCGGTTGGCTGCAGCGCAGGCTGATGGACGGTTGGTACGTCTGGCGTTTCGAGATGTACAAGGATCCGCGCAACTTGCCGGCGTTCATACGGCGGGTGCGGGAATACAAGAAAATGCGCGGCATGAACAAGTTTACCGACATCCGCGATTGGCTTGGCGGCTGGCCCATGGAGTTCGTTTACGACAAAGACGCCACCGATTTCGTCGAGAAGCTGGGCTTCAAACTCGAGAAGATCGCGACCGGCGAAGCCAATACTGAGTTCCTGTTCGTTCGGAATGCATAGCGGGGGCGGTGCTACGTCCCTGCCGCCATGGGATCGCGACGGCACACGCGCGGTCGCGGCGAGGATGTCATCGATTTCTAAGCAATGAGCCCACGCCCGATCATATACGTGATAGGCTCCCTCGATGTCGGGGGAGCCGAACGGCATCTGACCCAAATCATCCCGAGGCTGGATCGCGCCCAATGGAAGCCGATAGTTTGTTGCCTGACTGAAAGAGGCAAGCTCGCGGACGGTCTGGAGGCGGCCGGCTTCGAGGTGATAGCCTGTCCGGCCGTGCGACGTTCCGGCGGCGTATCACGGATACGAAGCCTCGCGCGTCTCGCTGAGACAGTGTACTGGCTTTCCCGGGTCATGCGCCGATTTCGGCCAGCGATCGTTCATTTTTTTTTGCCTGGGGCCTACATCCTGGGAGCGCCGGCATCGATCCTGGCCCGCGTTCCCGTTCGAATCATGAGTCGGCGAAGCCTCAACTACTATCAGCGCAACATGCGCTTTAGCCCCGCGATCGAGGCTAGGCTGCATCGCTACATGACGGCCATTCTCGGAAATTCAAACAGCGTTGTGCGTCAACTGCACGATGACGAAAATGTCCGTGCAGATCGGCTGGGCCTGATCTACAACGGGATCGATTTCGCCAACTATCAGAAGTCTTCGACGGTCCGGCAGAGCATGCGTACGTCCCTCAAGATCGATCAGGACGCCCTTGTTTTCGTCATTGTGGCAAACCTCATCCCCTACAAAGGGCATCAGGACCTGCTCGTGGCCTTCTCGATGGCTTGCGCCCGCTTGCCCGCCGGCTGGAGACTATTGGTGGTGGGGCGAGACGACGGCATCGGCGGGAAGCTGCGGGAACAAGCGGCGAACCTGAAAATCGCTGATAACGTCCTCTTTCTTGGTTCGAGAAGCGACGTGCCCGATCTTCTGTGTGGGGCGGACGTCAGTGTTCTGTCCTCGCACGAGGAGGGGTTCTCGAACGCTGTCCTCGAGAGCATGGCGGCCGGCCTCCCGGTGATCGCAACCGACGTCGGTGGAAACCCCGAGGCGAATATCAACGGAGAGACCGGGTTCATCGTGCCGCCGCGTGATCCCAAGGCGATGAGCGAGGCGATCCTTCGTCTCGCTGCGGACGGGGCATTGCGCGCCAGGATGGGCACGAAGGCGGCAGACCGGGCCCAAGAGAACTTCAGCCTGGATGCTTGTGTGTCGCGCTACGAGGATCTTTACCGCGGTTTGCTGGAGGGCAAGCGTCCGGGCGACATCCCGAGCATCCGGCTTTCGAAGTGATCTAGCCCCAACGTTCACGCCAGGATTCAAACATCAGGACGTCCCACAGCGCGTACTGCCAATTGCGCTTGCGCGACAGGTGCTCGGTCCAGTGCCGGCGAATGAGGGCGACGTCGAAGAAGTCGGTCTCCCGCAATCGCTTTTCGGACAGCAGATTTTCTGCCCATTGCCTCAGCGGCCCGCGCAGCCATTCGTCAAGTGGAATGGCGAAGCCCATTTTCGGACGCTCGACGAGGCTTTTCGGAACATAGCGGTACAGAACCTGACGTAACAGCCATTTGCTGACGCCGCGCCGGATCTTGACGGAATGCGGCAGCCGCCAGGCCATCTCGACAACCCGGTGGTCGAGAAGCGGCACTCTCGCCTCAAGCGCGACCGCCATACTCGCACGATCGACCTTCGTCAGGATATCGTCGGGAAGATACGTCACCGAATCGAGGAATTGCATTCGATCGAGCAAATTCGGAAAGTCAGTTCGTACGGAGCTGTCCCACAAGACCCCACGCGTTTCTGCTAGGCTAGGCGCGATACGGCTCGGATCCCAATGGCTGATCAGCCTTCGGTACAGTTCATCGACATCATTCAATCCCAGCACATTCGCGAACTTATGAATCTTGTCGCCGGGGAGTCGTGGATAGCTATGCTCTGGAAGATATTCGAAGATGGCGTTCCATCGTTCCGTGCTGACCGAAGTCAGGCCCGCTGCAAGTGCCCTGCGCAACGGAGCAGGCACCAGCGAAAGCATCCTCCAGGAGCGCCGGGTCAGCTGATAACGATTATAGCCTGAAAAGAGTTCGTCGCCGCCGTCGCCCGACAGCGCGACTGTGACGTGCTCGCGGGTCATCGCTGAAACGAGGTAGGTCGGAATTTGCGAGGAGTCGGCGAACGGCTCGTCGAAGATCTCAGACAGCTTCGGGACAACTTCGAGCGCTTGCTGCGACGTTACGATGAGCTCCGTGTGGTCCGTTCCGAGATGCTTGGCGATCGCAGCGGCGTGGGGTGCCTCGTTGAAGGCCTTCTCTTCAAAGCCAATCGAAAACGTCTTTACCGGCCCAACATTTGCCGCCTTCATTAACGCGACGACGGTCGATGAGTCGATTCCGCCGGAAAGGAATGCGCCGAGCGGAACGTCGGCCATCATTCGCTTGCGGACGGCATCGACAAGCAGGGTCTCGAGTTGTTCGACCAGCGATGCGTCGTCGCCGGTGAGCGGGTTGCGTATCCCGTCGAGAGCGACCTGCCGCGCGTCCCAGAATTTCTCGAGTTGCGGTTCGCGGCCGAATTCGAGTGTCAGGATGGTTCCCGGCTCGAGTTTATGGACACCCTGATAGATGGAGTGCGGAGCGGGAATGTAATTGTGCCGCGTGAACGAGGCGACCGCAGCCGGTTCGATCCGGGGCGTCCATCCCGGATGCTGGCGAAGCGCCTTGAGTTCGGAGCCGAACATGAACAACCCGGCGATCTTAGCCCAATAGATCGGTTTGATGCCGAGACGATCGCGCAGCAGCTTCAGAGTGCGCGTTTGCTTGTCCCAGATCGCGATCGCAAACATGCCGATCAGCCGGTCGGCCGTGGCGCGAATTCCGTATCGGGCAAATGATTCGAGCATGACCTCCGTATCCGAATGTCCGCGAAAGCGATGGCCCGTCGCTTCGATCTCGGCTCGGATTGGAAGGTGGCTGTAGACCTCGCCATTATAGACGATCACGTAGCGGCCATCGGCCGAGTGCATCGGCTGATGACCGGCCGGCGAAAGATCCACGATCGACAGGCGGCGATGGACGAGGGCAACACCCGCTTCGGGATCGACCCAAATGCCGTGGTCGTCCGGGCCACGATGTTCCAGGCTGACGTCCATGGCGTTGGCGATGGATTTCAGCTGGTCAAGTGATGTCCGGCTGCTGGGATCCGCGAGAAATCCGGCGATTCCACACATTGTGCCCTACGGGACGTCTATCAAATCGGTCAGCGGGCAGAGACCGGGTCCCGGAGATTGCCGTTCCAATGGAATTAGGTCATATCGCATCTGAACCATGACAATGAGACCAATCCAAGGTTGATAACCCGGTTCAGACGCGAACCAAAGGCCACGTAGGTTATCCCGAGGGGGTCGGATAGAGCAAAATTGCCGACGTCGGTAGTGGGGTCGACAGAATTCAAGAGCCGACGCATGGGCGCGTGTCGCAGGTGCCTCAAAGGGACGCCAGAAGGGCCGGAGACGTCAGTTTGCCTTGGTATTCGCTTTGGGGCGCTCTGACAATAGGCGTTGGCTTTTTGCGGCAGAATCCTTGGTATCTTAAGGACTTTCGCTCTTGCGACGTCAGCGGTATGGCGGCTAAACAACCGGCGTTGATGGTCGGCTTGGGCTCGGAACTTCCTTGATGTCACACTACCGGAAGATTGCGGTTATTGGGTTGGGCTATGTTGGGCTTCCCGTTGCGGTTGCCTTCGCGCGCAAGGGGAGGCCCGTCGTCGGTTTTGACGTGGACGCTGGCCGTGTTGCCGAGCTCAGCAAGGGGTATGACCGTACGCGCGAAGTCGAAGCCGACGATCTTCGCCATCCGTCGCTGACGTTTTCCGTGGATCCGGCGGCGATCCGCGAGTCGGATTTTTTCATCGTCACCGTGCCGACGCCGATCGACGATGCGCACCGACCCGATCTCCGGGCGATGATTGCCGCATCCCGCTCGGTTGGAGGTGTGCTCAAGAAGGGTGACATCGTCGTCTATGAATCGACAGTCTATCCCGGCGCGATCGAAGAGGAATGCATCCCCATCCTGGCGCAGGTCTCACGCTTGAGCCCAGGCGTCGACTTTACGGTGGGATACTCTCCGGAGCGGATCAATCCCGGTGATAAGCTGCACCGTTTCGAGACCATCATGAAGGTCGTCTCGGCTCAAGACCCAAAGACGCTCGACATCGTTGCCGACGTCTACGGGTCCGTCGTGACGGCCGGCGTCCATCGCGCACCTTCGATCAAGGTGGCCGAGGCTGCCAAGGTCATCGAGAACACGCAGCGAGATCTCAACATCGCCTTCATGAACGAGCTGTCGCTGATCTTTCAGGTGCTGAATATCGACACGGGCGACGTTCTGGCGGCCGCCGCCACCAAATGGAATTTCTTGCCGTTTCAGCCCGGCCTCGTTGGTGGCCACTGCATTGGCGTCGACCCCTATTATCTGACTTTTCGTGCCGAGCGAGCGGGCTACCATCCGGAGGTCATCCTGGCCGGTCGCCGCATCAACGATGGCATGGGTCAGCGCATTGCCCGCGAATGTGTTCGAATGCTGCTTCGCGGCAATGGAAGGGGAGGTAAAGGCACTGTCACGGTGCTTGGCCTGACCTTCAAGGAGAATGTGCCGGATACGCGTAACTCCCGCGTGGTCGACATCATCCGCGAGCTCGAGACGTTCGGGCTTCACGTGCAGGTGCACGATCCGCTCGCGAACGCGGAAGATGCAAGGCACGAATACGGACTGACGCTGACGAATCTGGATGCCTTGCGGCCGGCGGATGCGGTTATCTTGGCCGTGGCGCACGACAGCTATCTGGCAGGTGGCTGGCCGCTGTTTCAACGACTGTTGGATGGCGGTACGGGCATCATCCTCGACGTCAAGGCGAAGCTCGATCGAGGCGTGACGCCCGCCGGCATCGAACTCTGGCGGCTTTAGAACAATGGCTGAGAACGCGATGATGCACGATACACCACTGGTCACCGGAGCTGCCGGGTTCATCGGTTTTCATGTTGCCCAGCGCCTGCTGGCGGCAGGCCGCAAGGTCGTTGGCCTGGACATCGTCAACGACTATTACGATCCTCGTCTGAAAGAAGCGCGTCTCGAGATCCTGAGGCGCGACCCGAACTTCACTTTCGTGAAGCTCGATCTGACCAACCGCGCGGGCATCAAGTCGCTCTTTGCCGAGTATCGCTTTCCGGTGGTTGTCCATCTCGCCGCCCAGGCTGGCGTGCGCTATTCGCTGGAGCATCCACACGCTTATGTGGATGCAAACCTGGAAGGCTTCATCAATATTCTTGAAGGCTGTCGCCACAACGGATCCGGACACCTGCTATTTGCGTCGTCGTCGTCGGTCTATGGCAGCAATACAAAGCTGCCCTTCTCCGTGCACGACAATGTCGATCATCCGGTCAGCCTGTATGCCGCGTCGAAGAAGGCCAATGAGCTGATGGCGCACTCGTACAGCCATCTGTACGGCATCCCCGCCACGGGACTGCGGTTCTTTACCGTCTATGGTCCATGGGGCCGTCCGGACATGGCCATGTTCATCTTCGCAAAGGCGATCTTGAGCGGCGAGCCGATCAAATTGTTCAACAATGGTGACATGCGGCGTGACTTCACCTTTGTCGACGATATCGCCGAAGCGATCATCCGTCTCATGGGGCGTCCACCTCAACGCAATTCAATCCCGGCCACCACCGCGCCCGATCCTTCCAGCAGCAGGGCGCCTTGGAAGATCTACAATATCGGCAACAATAACCCCGAGGAGCTCCTGCACGTCGTTTCGGTGCTGGAGAAAGAGCTCGGCCGGACAGCGATCAAGGAATTGTTGCCGATGCAGCCCGGCGACGTGCCGGCGACGTATGCCGATATCGAAGATCTGGCGCGGGACATCGGATTTCGGCCTGCGACCAGCATCGAGGACGGGATCGCGCGATTCATCAAGTGGTACCGCGAGTACCACAAGATTTGACGGGCGGCCGACGCGCGCGGTCGGCCGCGGATCGAGCTCGCTCCCTACCGGCCTGTGACGAACATGGTGGGATCGTCGCGCCATCCGCTGCCTGATCGGCGCATGGCCTTGCTTTATCCCGGGTTTTCTGAGTAATGGAACGGTATGTTGCGGCTCGCAAGGCCGTGTGTTCCTTCGGCTCTTCGGCTGGCGGCAACGGCCGGGCACGAGACAAGACAGGGCCTGTGCATGATCAGATTTGGCCTGCTCGGGTGCGGGCGTATCGCCAAGCGTCATTCCGATCTCCTGGGTGGCAATCACATCGGAGGAGCGAGCCTGGTTGCGGTCTGCGATCCGATTTGCGCGCGTGCTGATGCGGTCGCCGGCAAGTTCGGCGTCCCGGCCCATTACGACATGGACGAGTTCCTTGGGCGAAAGGATATCGACGCCGTCGCCGTGCTGACGCCGAGCGGGCTGCATCCCGCGCATGTGATCGCCTGCGCCAAAGCCGGCAAGCACGTCGTGGTCGAGAAGCCGATGGCGCTGCGGCTGCAGGATGCCGACGACATGATCCGGGCCTGCGACGAGGCCGGCGTCAAGATGTTCATCGTCAAGCAGAACCGCTTCAATGTGCCGGTGGTCAAGGCGCGCGAGGCGCTCGATGCCGGCCGCTTCGGCAAGCTCATCCTGGGGACGGTCCGGGTGCGCTGGTGCCGCGACCAGGGCTATTACGACCAGGACGATTGGCGCGGCACCTGGGCCTATGATGGCGGCGTGCTGACCAATCAGGCCAGCCACCATGTCGACATGCTGGAATGGTTTTTCGGAGACGTCGTGAGCGTGCATGCGCGCGCGGCGACGGCGCTGGCTAACATCGAGACCGAGGACACCGCCGTCGCGACGCTGAAGTTCCGCAACGGCGCGCTCGGGATCATCGAGGCGACCACGGCGGCCCGGCCGACCGACCTCGAGGGCTCGCTGTCGATCCTCGGCGAAAAGGGGACGGTCGAGATTTCAGGTTTCGCGGTCAACCAGATCCGGCACTGGCGTTTCATCAAGGAGCTGCCGTCGGACAAGGACGTCGTGGAGAAGTTCTCGGTCAACCCGCCCAACGTCTACGGCTTCGGCCATCAGGCCTATTATCATCACGTGGTCGATTGCTTGGAGAACCAGCGTGCGGCGCTCGTCGACGGGCTCGAGGGCCGCAAGAGCCTGGAGCTGATCTCGGCACTCTATGAGTCGATCGAGACCGGCGAGGAAGTTGCGCTGCGCTTCATGCCGCGCATGAGCCGGCTGGGTGTCGTTTCGTGAACCGGCCTGAGGTGCATCAGGCCAGCGTGCGCGATGTCGCGTTCGGCGAACGCGTCAAGATCGTTGAGCCCTGCAACCTCTATGGCTGCAAGCTCGGCGACGATTGCTTCGTCGGGCCCTTCACCGAAATCCAGAAGGGCGTGGTCGTCGGGGCGCGCACCCGCGTGCAATCGCATGCCTTCATCTGCGAGCTGGTGACCATCGGTGAAGACTGCTTCGTCGGGCACGGTGTGATGTTCGTCAACGACACGTTCTCCACCGGCGGCCCGGCACGCGGACGCAAGGAGCTGTGGCGCGAGACGGTGATCGGCAATCGGGTGTCGATCGGCTCCAACGCAACGATCATGCCGGTCAGAATCGCCGATGACGTCGTCATCGGCGCGGGATCGGTGGTGACCAAGGATATCACGACGCCCGGCACCTATGCCGGCAATCCGGCGCGCCAGCTGGCGAGCCAATAGGGCAACAGGGGAATATCGATGGCTGTGCCGTATGCCGACCTGCAACTGCAATACCAGTCCATCAAGAGCGAGATCGACGGTGCGATCGCCGGGGTGATCCGTGACAACGCCTTCATTCGCGGCAGTTATGTCGACGCCTTCGAGCGCGAATTCGCAGCGGCTGCGGAAGTCGCCCATTGCGTGTCCTGCGCCAACGGCACCGACGCGCTCTACCTCGCCATGCGTGCGCTGAAGGTGCGGCCGGGTGACGAGGTGATCACGACGGCGCATTCCTGGATATCGACCGCGGCGATGATCACCCATTCCGGCGCTACCGTTGTGTTCTGCGATACCGACGATGCGACGTTCACGATCGACCCGGCTGCGATCGAGGCGGCGATCACGCCGCGCACGGTCGGCATCATCCCGGTCCATCTGTACGGCCAGCCCGCGGACATGGACGCCATCATGGCGATCGCGCAGAAGCACAAGCTCTGGGTGATCGAGGACTGCGCCCAGGCTCATCTCGCGCGCTACAAGGGCCGCATGGTCGGCTCGTTCGGCGAGGCCGCGACCTATTCGTTCTACCCTGGCAAGAACCTCGGCGCGATGGGCGATGCCGGAGCCGTCGTGACCAATAATGCCGCGCTCGCGGAGCAGATGGCGATGTTGGCGCGCCATGGCGGGCTGGTGAAGCATCAACACCGCATCGAGGGCATCAATAGCCGTCTGGACGGCATGCAGGCCGCAATTCTGTCGGCCAAGCTGCCGCATCTCGCCGCATGGACCCAAGCCCGGCAGGCCGCTGCGAAGATCTACGATGCTGGCCTAAACCAGATCCAAGACGTCGTAGTGCCGGAAGTCGCGCCCGGGCGCAGTCACGTCTACCATCTCTACACGATCAAGCACCCGCGCCGCGACGCTCTGGCCGCGCATCTGAACGTCAGTGGCGTGCAGACCGCGATCAACTATCCGATCGCGCTGCCTTTCCTCGCAGCCTATGCGCGCTTCGATCATCGTGCGGAGCAGTTCCCGAACGCGCATCGCGACCAGGGCCAGATTCTCTCGTTGCCGATGTTCGCCGAGATCACGCCTCAGCAGCAGGATGAGGTGATCGATCTGGTTCGCAGCTTTTAGCTGGCCATTGAGATCTTGAAGATTATGTCGCGGTCTGACGCTCGGGCGGCGTTTCGAAGCGGTGATACTGCAACGGCTCATTAACTATTGTTCAGGCGCAGGACGCCTTCTAAATTCCGCTAGATCGCGAGCTGAGCAGAGGTGTCCACCAACGCCCCCAGGTCGTGGGCATCCAGATCGGTCAGTTTATCACCGGCATAAAACTTTTTTTGTTTATTGAAAAGCGATGTAGCAGATCTTCAATCATTCCGGGCTCCGGCTTGCGCCGGCGGCTATTGCATCGGTACGTTTGATGACAGCTTCTGGATGATAGGGGCAATACTCGAAATCATCGATGCGACCTCCAACCTTCGCAACATGATCGCTCATCCGCTTGTGCAGTGACCGCACGCTCTCTTCGTCGTACATGCCTCTGGCAACGCCTGACTGGTTTGTAACGACAAAGATATAGTAATCGGCTGCATTTATCGAGCCTGATCGCTTCTCGCGCGCCGCTGATCCATTTGAACTGACTCATTAGGAAGACCTAACTAGTGTCTTCACTTGATCTACCTGGAAGAAGCAACTTCTAGGGCATGCGGCGCGCGCTTTCGATGCGAATGTTGGCCTCGACGCCCAAAGGGCGGCGGAGAAAAAGGTGGAGGACCTCTACGCCAACATCGGAGGAGCGGGATTTTTTTAGCAAAGAGGTCCGGACGACAGCGCTTTCGTCGCCGCGATCGAGCAGTCTGTGACGGTCCGGCGTGCTCATCCTCGGGTGAACCTCGCTGGGCCAAATCGGCGACCGTCGCTTGCTCTAGCACCGCCTCCTAGGGAATCTTGGCCTTCAGCGCTACATCAATCCTCCGTCTCGTCCTTTTCGTCATCATCCGCTCCATCTAGTTAGCAATCCGAGCGGCCGATTTCCATCTTAGCCGTGATCCCAAACACGGATCCATTCCATTCGTCTCGATGCCTTTGCGCTGGATCGCTGCGGCCACGAACGAAGCAAAGAAAGGCCTTCGTAGGCTCAAAGCCTCCAAGCAACTGCCGGCCTGCGGGTCGGTGGCCGCTCACTACGAAAAGGAGATCAACAATCGCGCTCTTGTCCAAATTGCGATGGCCGCTTAACGTCATTCACGGCAACGACTGCTTCATAAAGTTCAACAGAGCACGGGGCAATTCCTTACGTCGCGGTCAACTCCAGCTTGATTGTCAAAGCGGATTGTTTAGGACCACGGGCTCCCAGCCAAGCGCGAGCAGCTTTGTTGGCGGTGCCACAAGGGGTTGCCCGATCCGCTGCCAAGTTTCGTTCCGACCAATAGCCTTAAACGCCAGTTCAATCCATCTTTCGGGAATTGGGAGGAGCAAGGCCGAACGGCCTAGGTTGGTTCGGTACTGCAAAATAATTTCAGAAACCGTAAGAGGTGCGGGATCCGATACGATGAATGTTTCGCCACGCGCGCGGGAATTCACAAGAACTGTGGCGACAGCGGAATTGAAATTTTCAATCGACAATATTGATCGTTTGGCCGTTAACGCTCCAAATGGGAGGGGTATCGGGAAGCGCGCCAGGTTGTGGATCATTGCAAAGTTGCCTTTTTCACCGCTGCCGTAAATGACCACGGGGCGCAAAATCGTGAAAGACACTCCTGTAGCGCGGATACTCTGTTCGGCCGCGAGCTTTGATCGTCCATAACCATTGGTCGGGCTAGGCAGGCCATCTTCGGTTAATTCGTGATCCGACGATGCGCCAGACTGTGCCGCGATCGATGAGATAAAAACCAGATGCTTGCCCCGCAGAAATACCGCGTTAGCCAGCGCTTCAGTTGCTCGATAATTGACGCGCTCATAAAGGGCATCGTTAGCGAATTTGTGTGCAATTCCCGCGAGGTGGACGACTGCGTCGCACTCCTGCAGCAGAGGGTCCCAATCGAAGGCCGCGGATATATCGGGGAGGCGAACGGTGACGATGTTCGCGTGTTTGTAAGCGGAAGCCTTCCTGGACGCAGCGATCACCATGAAGCCCAGCGACGCGAGATAAGGCACGAGATGTCGTCCGATGAAGCCATCGGCGCCGGTCACGAGTACATTGGTTCGATCATTCATATGGGTACTTACGACTTTCGACGCCACTTACGGTGCTGCCATTCGCAAAGCTATCAAGTCAAGCCGGGAGGTCGCGTTGAGCGCGCGACGTGCAAAGGGGCGCTAACTTGATCTATGCCGGAACCTTCCCGCCTACTCGGGTTTTAGCGCAAATTGATTCGAAGAAGAACATCTACAAGGATGTGTCCAGGTCGCCACCCGGGAACAGAAAACCTGGCAATCCCGCGGCCGCCGCGGCATCGGTATCGCTTGCTCGGTCACCGATCACAAAACCCCGCCATTACGCTGCAGCTGCCAATGTTCCATCAGGTCGTGGATTATGCCAGGGTTCGGTTTTCGCCAATGATGGTGTTCGAGGTAGCCTGCAACCGATCTGGCGGGATGATGAGGGCAGTATCTGATGTCGTCGATGAGGCGACTTGCGCAGCAGGTTTTGCACGCATCCGTTCATGTAAGGCGCGTAATTCATCTTCGCTACAAAGCCTCGTGCCATGCCGGACTGAATGATGAACAAAAATACCAGAGCACCGGCTTGGTTGAGACGTTGCATCGCCTTGGCAGCGTTCGGCATGCATTGTATTCGGTCCTGTGTACCTACGTAGCCGTCGTCATGATTGATGAGCGTGGCGGTCCAGAAATGGTGCGGGGCTCAGTGTAATGCGGGGCTCATCGCGTTCAGAGCGTTGGCTTCCCAAGCGTTGTACGGCTTCTCCGGTAATCCGTAGCGCTATGGTTCTGCCCGGGCGAACATTTCTTAGTCGGCGCTGCAGTCTGGCCTTAAAAAAAATGTGGAGGTCGCAGCGGTCTAGGTGTTTGATCCCGGATGGTTCTGGTGCAGTTTTTTCCATTGAATGCATAGGTGAAGATCAGGACAAGCTCATCCGCCTTTGGCAAGAGAAACGTGGAGAGCTCGCGCCAGAAGATCTCTCGGATAATCTCATCGTCCAGCTCGGCACGATAACAGAGGTCCTCAATCGCGCCTGGTACCAACGCTCGACAGGACAAACCATCTCGGACAGTCGGTGGATGAATTGTTGAAATCAAGCCGTGATTGTCGGAAGATGGGGGGTATTGATCCAACTTGGGCCTGTGAGATTTGAAGCGTCCGGCAGTATTTTTCGATCGTGATGGCGTTCTGAACGAGGACGATGGCTATGCTTTTGATCCGGGCAAGATCCGGTGGGTGGAAGGAGCCCAGCAGGCCGTCAAAGCAGTCAATGACGCCGGGTATCTTGCGTTTGTCGTCACCAACCAATCAGGAATCGCGAGGGGGTTTTACAAGGAGCGGCATGTTCGCAATCTGCACGAATGGATGTCGCGTGAACTTGCTATCGTTGGTGCCCGTATCGATGCGTTCGAATTCTGCCCACATCACCCCGATGGCCTGATCGAGCGTTACCGTATCCTCTGCAGCTGTCGTAAGCCGCAGCCGGGGATGATCAGAGCCCTCCTTGAGCGGTACTCAGTGGATATCGATGCGAGCTTTATGATCGGCGACAAGCAGAGCGATCTTGATGCGGCGGAAGCTGTCGGAATTGCAGCTTATCTGTTTGATGGATCAAACCTCCATACGTTCATTGCCCCATTGTTGACGGATCCGTCATATCCCCCGGATCAGTCACCGCCGAAACGCGGAGGGGCCGAAACCGAGGATTGAGGTCGTGGACTTTGCAAGAACCGGAATGCTCAATTGCTAAATAGAGAAATCAAGGAGGCAAGTTGGCGTCAAGACGACAATCGAAGCCAATCGCGCAAACGCAGCGAGGAGTACCGGGCCGCAAACAAGCGCTGGCGAAGCAGCATCGAGCTGCAACGCCTATCGGCATGGCCTATCTCGTTGGGACGAACCCGTCGGTTCTGGCTTCGATGCAGTCCTTGCAAAAGACTTAAAAGGTACGGACATGGATGTCGCAGTTCAAGATTTGGCTCAAGCTGGGAGTCGCCAGGATCGCCTGCGAGCTCTTAGGTTAATTCTGATCTTGGCGGTGATCGAAGGCGCGGAACCAAAGCAAATGAGATATTTGTAGAGCTTGGAACGGTCTGAGAAGGTTGCTCTCTCGCGGCAGAGGCGGGGGCTCAAACTGAAGCGGAATGCCGAATGAGAACCTTGAGCTGAGTAGGACATTGGCAGTGTAGGGTCTCAGGCCGGGGAGCGTCGCGCCGAGTGGACGAGCTGCTAGTATTTCAAAGTCTTGGAGTCTACATGAACTACATTTTCCCACTGCTGGCTGGTCGCGATCACCATCGGCCTGTTTGTGCTCTACGCGATGGTGCGGCATCGCTTGCGTCGATCCCGCCGTGCCGATGAGATTCCTCACTGGCCGGATTCTAGCCTGAGATAGCGATCGGCCGTAGAAGTGTTGATCGCCATACGCAGGCGCATCGAGAAAATTGAAACTGAGCTTGCGCCGTCGGGCAAAGCAACAGATAGAGCCTCCTTGGAAGTAGCCGTTTTCGATCGAGGAAGAGATGAGACGAGCGCTTGCCATCGTGATGATGCTACTCTTGCCGACGTCGCTGAACGCCGGATCAACGATCGTGGGCGCGGGCTCGCAATCTTGTACCGCCTGGTTGAATAGGAAGAAGAACTTAGTCGTGAAGGCAGCCTTTGAATCCTGGGTCGTGGGCTTCGTCAGCGGCCTAAACGTGAGTGCCGAGAGGGACATTGTCGGCGGCGGCGATTTCTCCGCGATCGTTGCTTGGATGGACCGGCGCTGCAAATCTAATTCTTCAGATCAAATTGGAGTTGCAGCTCTGGATCTAGCGATGGAATTGGCTGGTAACGCGGCAAAGCGCTGATCTGTTAGATTCGCCGGTTTACGTTCTGCCACTACATTCCTTCGATGCGCGGTCCGTCCTAAGAGGCGACTGCCCGGTCTGCCTCTCAGTGTGAACTCCACGCAGTTCTTGATAGGATTTCGGAGCCGGCCTGAATCGCGGAGACCCATGTGCGGATCAAGCTACCCGAGACAGACCTCAAGTCAGTGCAAAGCCTTGGTAGCATTGAGCTCAAAGACGAAGGGGGCGGACATGTCGGCCAATACTTTTTCGGAAAGGGTCACGGCCGAACCGTCTTCCTATTCGGGAAGTACAAGGGCACTTTCAAGACCCACGCTGAGTGTCAAGCCTTCATCGATGGCGTGACCGCTGTGATTGATGACAACCGCAGCTCCCGCAGCAAGCAAACTGAAGCGTGATGGCAATAGCTTCGATAGCTTGAGTTTTGAAGCATCCGGCTTAGAGAAAGGGCCAGTCCGTATGGCTGGCCCTTTAGGTAGATTATGTGACTGTGTTAAGCCGTCAGTAACGAGAAGCCGAGGCAGCGCCCCAATTGAACCGGTAGTTCAGGCCGGCCTTGATGGTGTGCTCGTCATTGCGGAAGCCGATGGCGGTAACAACACCCGCGGCGCTGGTGAAAAGAGCGTTCCGCGTGCCGAAGTCGTAGTACTGGTATTCGACCTTGCCCGACCAGTTCTGGGCGAACATGTATTCGAGACCACCGCCAACGGTGTAGCCGTCGCGACCACCTCCGTTGTTGGTGAAGGTGCCGCCTTCGAAGCCGTTCGTAAGGCGGGAGTCAGCCCAGGCATAACCGCCTTTGACGTACACCATCGCCGGACCCCAGGTGTAGCCAAGGCGACCGGTGACCGAACCGAGCCCACGGTTGACGAAGGGATTGTCATTGGTGTCGAGGAAGCTGTAGTTCGCTTCAATGCCCAGCACCCAGTTCGGTGAGAACTGATGGTCGTAACCGACCTGCGCGCCGCCCATGAACACACCATCGTTGCTGTTGGTGCCGGTGAAGCCGGGGGCCAGAATGTTGTTGTTGCCACCGAATGCGCCACCGACGTGACCGCCGATGTAAAAGCCGGTCCAGTTGTAAATCGGCGAGGCCTCCATCGCTGGGGCTTTGGTGTAAGGACGCGCGGCCATATCAGCTGCCGATGCCGTACCCGCTAGGGCGGCAAAAGCGACGGTAGCTAGAAGGAACTTTTTCATTTCGACTCTCTCAGCTTTCAAAGCTGTGTCAGACGCTACCCCAACTCACCGAATTTGCTGTAGCGCGGCAGGCACACAGCGGACTAGAATGCTGAAGCAGCACCCTTTTCGCGCACGACCGCAGGCAACGGCGCTTGATTGCGGAATATTCCGCGTTCAATCGCTGTCACTCCGCGCTTGCGAAGATCAAGCGAGTAAGGCTTCGCCAGTTGATTGATTGGAACCTTGCCGTCGCTGCGGCCCAAAGCGGACGTCGCGCTGCCTGGTCTGAAAGGCGACTCGAGGCTTGCGCAACGTCAGACCTCTGCATCTTAGGAACTGGCCGAGGCGCGCTGCGACTCTTTAAGGAGCCGCACCGTCATGGCCGTGGCAAGACCCGTGGCAATCAAGTACGCGGGGGATATGGTCCACCCGCTACCTGAGAGCACTAAATAGCTCAGCAATCCTCCAGGCGACACGGTGAAGCCAAGCCAGGCAAGCTTCGGGAAATGAAATCCACGTTCGCCGCGGCAAAGATCAAGCACGAGTTAGAACACGAGAAAGGTGTTGCCCAGCGCCGCCGGCAGCAAACCCATGATGATCCCGCTCTCGAATCCGAGGTAGGATAACACGCCGTCAACCTGAGCAATCACGGCGAACTGCAAATAGCGCGGATTGACGCAGGCCAGGGCGATGGACGCGAGCTCAAAGCATAGAATAACGCTCATGCATTTTAGGCTTTTGGAGCTTTTGGCGGCCGACCAAGTTTGGGTCGTGGTAGTCCTGATCTGTGCGGAAGCGGAACGACAAGCAGCCGAAGCTGCATTGCCGCGAGGACCTTCAAAATTCGGCTGAGATTTGGATCCACGGCGCCCCCGAATGTCTTGTACATCGATCTTCGCTCGATCCCGGCCTCCCGCGCCAGGGCGGAGACATTCTGGGACAGCACAACTTCTTTCAATGCAAGGACTGCCTCCTCGAAGCGGTTGCTGGCGAAGCCTTGCGTTAGTCGCTTTGCGAACCCTTCGAACGCATCGGGGGCCGTCCAGCTCGGTGCACTCTGCACCTCAGATGGATCCGCCCGCACCACGCAGGCCTGCACGTTAAGCGCATCAAAAAGCCTCAGGATTCGGCTGAGCTGAGGGTCGATTCGCCCCCCGAATGTTCTGTACAGGGCATCCCGTCTTAGACCAGCGTCCCGCGCCAGCATCTGCACGTTTTGAGCCTGCATAACCAGACTGAGACCCGTCCTCGCGGCGTCAAAGTCGTTTTCTTTCATCGTTTCAGATAGATAAGGGGCAATGGCCGCTGGATTATCGCGGAAAAAGTCAGCCAGGATTGCCTTGTTGCTAGTCAGCATCGCCCATCGATTGCCCGTCACTGTGGCCCTCGGGTTACAGCATTTTGGGCCGCTTGGGATAGATTACCTAAGACGTCGACGCACACCGCTTGGGGATTTTTGTGATGAAGAAGATTTGGTTTGCTCTCACCGCGATCGCGGCGATGACGGGTTCAGCCTCAGCTGCTGACCTTGGCGCGCGTCCCTACGTGAAGGCGCCGATGCCGGCTCCCGTCGCCAGCTGGACCGGCTTCTATCTGTTCGGTGGTGGCGGCGGCGGCCTCTCCAATGCTGACCAGAGCATCGTGGATACGGCCACGGGCACGCCGTTGACGATCACTCAGCGTCAGGGCGGCTCCGGCTGGTTTGGCACGGTCGGCGCCGGTTATGACTGGCAGTTCAGCGGCACCTGGGTCGCCGGTGTGTTCGGGGACGCTCAGTTCGGCAGCATCCGTTCCACCATCCAGGATCCGATCGGTGTTGGCACCGGCGCGCTCACTGGCAATCAGAAGCTTGAAACCTCGTGGGCTGCTGGTGTTCGCCTCGGCTGGCTGGTCGCTCCGAACGTTCTCTCCTACGTCAACGGCGGCTACTCCGGCGCCCACTTCGGCCAGACCAACTTCACCGACCTCGCCGGCAATCCGTCCGGTATCCATCTCTCCAGCTACGACCGTCACGGCTGGTTCATCGGCGGCGGCGTCGAGAACAACCTGAACATCTTCGGCATCCAGTCGCCCGGCTGGTTCATGAAGACCGAGTATCGTTCGGCCTTCTACAACGCCAAGACCCAAACCGAGCTCTTGGATGGCAGCAACGCGCCGCTCATCAACAGCATTCGTGCCAATAGCTGGAACCAGACGATCTCGACCTCGCTGGTCTACCGCTTCAACTGGACCGGTCCGGTCGTCGCGAAGTACTGATCCGTAACCCACTTCAGACATCAAAGCCCCGGGCATCCGTCCGGGGCTTTTTTGTGGTTTGTAGCGTGTGGTCCGGATCTGAGGGGAGTATGCGACCATACTGATGGCCATTTGCGCCAAGCTCAACCTCACGGGGGCAGGCGACGGCTCCTTCGCACGACGGCAAGCTGGGTCGGTCCTGGCCTGCTCCATCTCTCAGCCGATCTTGCGATGCTCGCAAAGCTGGTCGCCTCGACGCATCCCACCTGCTAAGCTAGCCGATGAGCTGAACACCGCGTGCGGATTAGCTTAACCCGGTGTCCATCAAACCGGCAGCAGCTCAGCTTGGCTTGATCGTAACAACGTGGCGGTTTGATCTGCTCTGCCCCTTCAAGTCACGCTGACCTAATTGATGGGTGAGTTGTGAGCCAAAAGTGGCGTGCCGGCTCAATCGGCTCGATTCCCAAGCGCGACCACCATTCTCGTTCCTGTTCGGCACGATGAAGTTCTCGATGATGCCGGCTTCCAGACGCAATGCCGAAGCTGCTTTTTCTGCAAAACGAAGCCAATTTTCTGAGGTAATTTCAAAATTACTCAGGCTTTTTGCGTGTTCCAGCCGATCGTGATCACCGATTCCAGGCCATCGTGATCACCCATTCCAGAGCATCGTGAT
>NZ_JADPJQ010000060.1:0-4867 GCF_023073515.1 Bradyrhizobium sp. 17
TCAGATTGATGATCTGGTCCAGCCGCGCCCGGAACAGATCGTTCGATCCCGTCGTCTTGTGCTTCTTCGGCCGCATCGTTCCCTCCGATGCACCACAGAATCATGGTCCGCAGGGAAAGGGAATCCAAAAGCGAAATTGCAGGGTTTGGCGGCTTCAACCTCCCATTCCCTGCAATCTCAAACCGCCTCGAATCCGAAAAAGAGACTCCTGCTCAATCGCTTAGAACCTTGTTCACGGACGACTAAATAGTCTGAATTAAATAAGCGATTTCGCAAGCGCCTGTCAGTTCCTTTGAGGGAACTTCCACCAAAATAATCTATTTTCGAAAAGCGTAAATACGTATATTAGTATTCTATTAATCTATCTTTTTTGCAGGATCTGACTGATTTGTGAGGGGCCAATGGATGCTTTTTGTAGCCCACGTCGCCGCCATTTTTCTGAGGAACTACAAAAGCTGAACGACTTGATGCTGGAGGTCCAGCGGCTGCGCTGGCGCGTTGCGCTAGCAGAGATCGAACTCCGAAAACAGACGGCCGCTAAGAAAGCCCGCCTTGCGACAAGGCGAGGCTTTAGGCTTGGCGTAGATGCGAGCGTCGGAGAGACGGCCATTCTACGTAATTCTTTCCTTGGGAGATTCCAATGAGGGTGGCTCTTCCCTATGTCGGACTTGTAGTGTGTTTCGTAGTGTCGGGTTGGCTTACACTTACTTACATGCTTTAGCCTCCGCCGGGCGGTCGCCCCTATTCGTTGCTCAATGACACCGAGTAGCGGTTTCGACCACGTGATGATCACTCCGAGAACGCCATCGACGAAAGCCAGGCAATCCTCGTCGGCTGTGACCGCGAGCGGCGATTGTGGAGCCGTGGCCTCCAAGCCGCTCGCACCAGCCTTGCTTTTGTCTGAGTTCCAGTATTGGTTTTAGTTTTTGGAAAGGGAGACGTTACGTGGCTATGGGGACAGTGAAGTGGTTTAATCCGACGAAGGGTTACGGGTTCATTCAACCTGACAACGGCGGCAAGGACGTCTTCGTCCATATTTCGGCGGTTGAGAAAGCCGGCTTAAGCAGCCTCAATGAGGGGGCCAAAGTCAGTTTTGACGTCGTGAACAATCGCGGAAAAGACTCGGCGGAAAATCTGCGCGTCGGGTGAGCCCTTCAAACGCGCCGTGAAGATACGCGCCACACGAAAAGGCCGCAGCGGCGGACCACTGCGGCCAGCCGGGTAAAATGAAGACGTGAAATATTGATTCCAGCCCCGGCAAGACAAGCCTAGAGCGACACTGCGGGGGCGCAATGTCGTCGATGTCACACTTATGGAAAACTTAAACGTCAGCCTTACTGACTGAGGGAGGGCCCGCCGGGGCTGGCGGTAGCGAGCCCTCAACCTCTAGCACGAGGCCGCGAGATTCACCGGCGCATCGCAAGACGAATAATCTGCACCCGAGCGTGTCAGATTGATGTCAAACCAGTATCGAAATTCGGCAGGTCGGTTCTGTGTGAGCCAGCGAGCTTTCAATCACCGCTGATGGCCCAGACCAATTCCCAAGTAGAGTGCCTTCTGACGTAGCGAGCCCTCGGTTCGCTTGGTCATCTTGGCTATTTTCACGACAGGCGTTCGTGCCTTTGAGTGCGCCTTGAGTTCCTTGACGTCGGACGCGGTCCACTCGCGACGAACTACTTGTTTCTTCTTCGGCAAGCGGCGCTCCTTCAATGTAGAAGGCGCGGTCTAACAACGTAGTGCGCAGTTCGCAAGCAGCGCACTTAGAGCTACACCTCGTCGTCGTGGCTTGCGCGAATGCAGCGCGTTGAAGTCCGAGACGCCGTCGACGCCGAGCACCACAGCCTCACCGTCGATGACGAATTGCTGCTCGCGGTTCTTCAGCGCCGCCTGGACGATCCAGGGGAAGCGCTTCGTCCAGTCATGGCCGTTCCTGGTGATCAGCCGCACGTCTTCCCCTGGCGCTCGACGCGCAGGCGGTAACCGTCATATTTGACTTCGTGGATCCAGTCGGGACCGACGGGCACAGCTTTGGCCGCCGTGGGCAGGCAGAACTCGAACGCATTCAGCATGGCCAACTGATAGGGTGCGGCGCCGGTTTGTGGAGTCTTCCGGGCAGGTGATTAAATTCACTTTCGTTGGCCAAGCGATTGCTTGCGAGGTTGCCGAGGGACTACCCTGATCTCCAATCCCATCGCCGTGAGTACACCGAGAACGGTGGAAAAGTGTGGAAGCTGTTCGGTCCCGAAGGCTCGATAAATACTGGTTCGTTGCAGACCGGCTTCTCTCGCGACTTCTGAAATACTGAAGTGGTCTAGCGCTTTTCCAATTGCTCTGCAGATCGTGCGAGCTTCCGCCGATTCGAACGCCACGTTCAGCTCGCCGGTCAACTGCGAGGGTGCGACGGGACTATATTTTTTCGTCATCTCGGTCTCCACAACAAAAGGGCCGGCTTTTAAAGCCGGCCCTTCTGATTAACTCGAGGCGCGCTCAGTACTTGGCGATGCTCGGACCGCCCCAGCGATAGTTCACGCGGACGAGGCCCATGTCAACGTCTTGGCGAATGCGGTCGCTCCCGGCGAAACCTCCAATCGGTGTAGTGAAATCGATTGTGCGATCACCGAGGAAGATGTGATTGTACTCGACGCCAACCGACCAATTCGGAGCGAAACCATATTCCAGGCCCGCGCCGACGGTGCCACCCCAACGGGTTTCACGAGCCGACGAGAAGAGCGCACCGGTCGGAACATCGAACACATCATATCTATCGCCGACGACCGCGGCGCCGCCCTTGACGTAGAACAGAGTATTGTTCCAAGCGTAGCCGACTTGGCCGGTGATCAGACCGAAGGAGTCGATCCGCGAACGGTTGCTAGTCCCAAACCCCGGGATCACGCTGACGTTGTCGCCCGAGAAGTCAGCCCAGTTGCCTTGACCTTCGATGCCGAACACCCACTGGCCCGATTGCATGCGGTAGCCAATCTGACCACCAACTGTGCCGCCGACGGCATTATGGCAGCCTTCGGCTGCCAAAGCACCCGGTACGCCGGTCACAGCGCCGGTCGCATCCACAAAATCCCAACACTTGTGGCTGGAACCACCGCCGCCGTTGATACCGATGTAAAAGCCGCTCCAGTCGTAGATTGCAGCGACCATCGGCGGGGCTTTGGTGTAGGGCCGTGCAGCGAGATCCGCAGCACTAGCGGGAGCCGACAGACCGAGGACCAATGTTCCTGCTGCAGCAACCAAAATCTTCTTCATGCGAGTGTCTCCCCAGAACCAGTTCAATGAATCGTGTATCGCCCACCTGCAGGGGCACAGTAATTTGGATGCGTGCACTGGGCTGTAGTTGAGTGGCAACACTCTCATCGCAGAGAGAACGCTCTTTTTTTAAGATAGGTTATTGGCGGAACCAAATGGACGGCAACGTGCACAGGCGGGCCAGTGCCTGACCGGGCGAGCAAGCGCTGAGACCCACGTCCTGAGGGAATCTAGGCAGCCTCTATCTCAGCGGCTTCCGGCGCCGATTACCTGTCGGATTACTTACCAGCGGGCGCATGACATCTATGTTGGTGATAGTACTCTCGAAATCCTTCGGCAGTACCGGCAGCTCGTCCGGCGCGGCATCGTTGCAGTCAGGGCAGGGCTCCCCGGCGCCGCCGCAGCCGCAGGCCTTTGGCCCGTCCCACGGGCGATCGGGATGGAACTCGCAAACCCAGTGGGTGCCGTCACAGCGGGCGCATGCCACCTCCGGTCCTCCGTCAATGTGCCGTGGGCTCTTCCTCGACCTCATGCAGATGATCGAGCACGTCGCCGAGGTCGCGCATGTCCAGCATCTTGCCGCAGACCGGGCAGCGGATGAAGTGCTCGCGCTCGCTTTGCGGCGCAGGGCCTTCCGGCTTTCCCTCCCGGAACATCAAGCGGCGCGCTTCAGCGGCAGCGTGAGCTGGACGTCAAACCGCCTCGTGGCGTTGGCGCTGATGAAGCCCTCGAGGGCGGGGGAGACTTCATCGTCGTTGTCGACCGCGCGCCGGGCCAGTGCGTCGGCGACGTCGGACGTCGCGTCGCGCGACCATCCTTCAATCGCGTTGAAGCACACGATCCGGACCGGATAGGCATACTGGAGGAGGCCTTGCTGCACGGCTTCGAGATCGGTCTCTGCTTCGTCCGTCTCGCGCCAGGCGCAGCCGGCACGCGCGCCGAAGTCTTCAAGCACAAGGTAGATGTCGCGATCGAGGCGATCGGCCGGGACGATCGAGGGCGAGGAACGCATACGCTTACTCCACAGGACTGTGCCAACAATGGCGAGCGGCGACCGATCGTTCCCGCCCGGAGTTCAGCTGCCTCCGGCCCTACTTGGGCGGTTGCAGTCCCGGAGATGTAAGCCACTGCGACATCTGTAAGCCCGTTTCAGCTTGGCGCGCCTGACGGAGAAGTGCTTCGCGGGCCGCGCCCGGCGGTAGCTCCTTGGCTTTCTCGCGAAGGCGCTTCGCTTCCTCAGTTAGCCTTATTTCTAGCGGGGAAGATTGGATGATCCTGCGACGCTCCGCCATGGCCCTACACCAACCAATGAACTCTGCGCCTAACGTACAATGATGGTTCCAGTTCCGGCAAATCAGGCCGTCGTGAGCAAGCGCCAGCACCGTGCTGGGTCCCGGCGATCCGCTCTTCGCGAGCAGCTCAACCGGTCCGGATGCGCTTCACTCTTTCCAGTGCAGCTTGGCGCAGTTAGGGCATTGGTACACCCCGACTTCGCGACCGGACTGGGTGTCGAGAACGAAGGTTCTCAGGATTGTCGGGATGAGCTGCTGCCGGTTTGATGGACACCGGGTTAAGCTAATCCCACCTTGCGCTCGAACTCAACAGGGCT
>NZ_JADPJQ010000039.1:0-62123 GCF_023073515.1 Bradyrhizobium sp. 17
ATTTGGTGCGACCGAGACTGAAACTTGGGAGTTCGAGGATACCGGACGCTGGCTCTGGTGAGCCGCGAGCAGATTCGATGCCTCCGATCGTCGCGAACGGGGGCCTTGGGTTGGACGCGCATCATTGGGCCGGGCGCACCCTGATGAGCTCTCCACCCCAGAGGTTTTGATCTTGATTAGCGCAACGAAGCCGTTTCTCAGCGATCGGGTACGGATGAGAAATTGCAATACTCTAATCCCAGTGCCGTACGAGCAATAACTATCGCGATGAAGCCGCTAAGCTCGCTGTCAAGACGAGTTTGAATCGTTTCGTCCCAATCGGGACGTCCGGGGCGGGGCCGTGCAGCACATACCGAGGTAGCTCGGAATTCGACTTTAGAGAGGACATATATATGAGTTACGATTGTATCGCGGTGGAGCAGCGAGGGGCGATCGCTTGGCTATTTCATAATCGACCTGAGTCGCGAAATGCGGAAAGTCGACAGTTGCTCGACGAGTTGGATACCGCGCTCGCCAACGCGGTGAAGGACGACTCAGTTAGGGTGATCGTGATCGCCGGAAAGGGGGATCACTTTTCCGCAGGACATGACCTTAAGGAAGCGCAGGCAACCCGGGCCGGATTCACCGTCGAGGAGCGTTATGCTTATGAGGAGCAACGCTACCTGGACTACGCGCTTCGGATTTGGGATTGCCCTAAGCCGACCATTGCGTCTGTTCAGGGAGCCTGCGTTGCGGGCGGCTTCATGGTCGCCAATATGTGCGACATCGTGGTTGCCTCTACCGACGCCTTCTTTGCTGATCCTGTCTGTAAAAGCCTTGCGTCAGCCGCAGTCGAAGTGCTTGTTCATCCTTGGGTGATGGGGCTGCGCGCTGCGCACGAATTCCTTCTAACTGGTAGAAGGATGTCAGCTGTAGAGGCGCATCGTCTAGGCATGGTAAATAGAGTTGTACCGCGCGCGGACCTTGAGGTCGAAACAACAACGCTCGCCGAGGACGTAGCTTCCGGTTATCCGTTTGCATCGAAGCTTATCAAGCGCTCGTTAAAGCGCGCGGCCGACATCCAAGGCTTTCGCGCTTCGTTGTTAAGCCACTTCGATACTCATCAGCTTTCGCATGTGTCAGACGAATACCGCCAGATGCGGGAAGGGGGAATTGCCGCAGGAATTGCGCGCGGCAAGGAAGCAGCAAAGAAATGATCAGCCAGACGCATGCGTCTCATGGCTTATTTTGAGCAAATCATTTTGCGGTCTCGAAAAATGCGAGAACTTGGGCGCCTCCAGCTTCGAGCGTCGAGTAGGGTACAGTATACCGACCCGGAATTGCTGACCTGTGCAGAAAAGCTGCGCTATCAGGGTGGTTCGACAGCGTATACCACGTCGATCGGTTCTGCGGTTGGCGCCGGTTCGCTTGGCGTTTATGACGCTCCAGTTCGCTGGGTTCACTTTCGGTAAGGCGGCCTCGCAGTTTAGCTCGCCCTGGACCCCTTATCCCGGCAACCTCTTCGAGCTACCCGGTGGTGGCGGCTGGGAGCCCGTAAACCAGTTTACTTACACGGCTGACTTCGGTCGAGGCATCACAGCCTCCTTCTCGGCCCAGGACCAAGTCGTTAATTACACAACCAACATCTGGAACGTGAGCGGTGCGACCGCAACTGGTCTCGCCACCGGTGCGTACGGTGCCAACGACGTTGGTCGCACGCGAGCGCCAGACCTAGTCGCGATGCTTCGTGTTGACCAGACGTGGGGTCTCTTCCAGGCGTCGGTCGCCGCGCATGATAACCATGCTGCCTACTCTGGCGCGACTGAAGTCACCGGCCATCCAGGCGACAAGTGGGGTTGGGCTGGTCAGTTGGCATTATCCATCAAGAACATTCCGACGGGACCGGGTGATACCATCAACGTCCAAGGCGTGTATACGAACGGGGCAAGCCGCTACAACTTCGATAGCTATAAGTCGACCACCTACCGATGTATGGGGGCACCGGTCTCGCGGGTGCCAACCAGAGCGTCGGCTTTGCTGGTATCTCTGACACCGTGTTTGTGACTGGCTCCGATCAGCAGTCGACCACGACCTATGGCTTCAACGGCGCCTACACCCACAACTGGGATCCGTATTGGAGCACGGCAATCTACGGTGCGTGGGCAGCCGTACGCTACAACAACGCGGCCAAGGGCTATGTCTGCGGCGCGGTCGTCGCGACTCTGGCGCTGTCGAGCGGTCTTGCCGGCTGCAACCCCGATTTCAACTATCAGGTTGTCGGTACAGTCACGCGCTGGACCCCGGTCAAGAACCTGACTTTCTCGGCTGAACTTACCTTCATGATGCTCGACCAGAAGTACAAAAGCGGAAGTACGGTGACTCTTCCGGTACAGTCGAGCACTGCCAAGCCGGGTGCCGCGTATGAGCTGAAGGACCAGAGCAACCTGGCGCTGTTGCTACGCGCTCAGCGCAATTGGTAAATTTAACTCGAACTTGCGAAAGGAGAAAAGACGCGGCCTATGGATCTGAGTTGACCTCCAAGAAGGCCTTCGGCATGCCCGCCGGAGGCCTTAGAAAGTTAGAACCGATAAGCTTTGGAAACAATCTTCCCAAGCTCTGCAAAAGCATGGTGTCGCTGAGCTACTTCCCGCGAGCGGTAGGCCGCGCGGAGGGATTCCTAAAGCCAACGGCGTCATCTGTTCTCTGAGCCTTCGAGCGCCGCGGACCGCGTCGACAGATCGATCATCAAACAGTATCTGCAACCGGACTTGGATCCTGTAGATCCTGACTCCTAGGCCCATCGGCCGAAAAAAAGAGCACCAAGCGATCGAGCAAACGACCAAGCGATGCTGAGTCTGTGACTGGGTTCTGGATGTCGCATCGAAGGCGCTTTCGGCACGCTCATCATGCCATTCCGGTGAGAGCGCTTCGGAAGCACTGTTAGGATCCCGGGTTTTGCTAGGTGAGGACTATCCAAAAGCCGCAAGCCGGAACATTGCAAGGCGAGTGTAGACCGGCTGCTGGCGAGTCGTTGCTTGGACGTTTCCGACGCGCGGTAGCATTAACCCACAATCGCAAATGTCGCATATGGTCATGTTAGTGACGTGCCCCGTCAAGGAAGCTTGGTCTCACCTGAGGTTTAATACAAATCAACAGGGTGGCAGATAGGGCTGCAATCGGCCGATCTCCGCTGAACGTGCGTGAAATATGTCAAATGCTCTCAATCAAACCGGCGACGTCGCTAGTTTCGTGCATGTTGCGTTGCCGTACTGCATGATGGTGGAGCGCGGTATTCCGAACCGTTGGAATGGCAGAGTGCGTCGGAAGCGGGATTGCGAAAAATCGACAGTGCCGCGCGAACGTGCTGCGTCATACGCGTCAATCGATGGGGGCTGCGATCATAACGACAGCAGCATCATTGGCGGCCCGCCGAATAGGCGAGAAGTCACTAACATGCTCAGGAATTGACGATGAGTGCTATCGTAATCGATGGAAAGGCGATCGCCGAGGTCCTTCGGAATCGCGTTGCGCGCGATGTGGCGTGGCTTCAAGCCGAATGCAACGTTACCCCGGGGTTAGCCGTGGTGCTGGTTGGCGAGGACCCGGCCAGTTCGGTTTACGTGAGGACGAAAGCCAAGCAGGCGCAAGCCGTCGGCTTTAAATCTCAACAATTCCTGCTGCCGAGCAATGTTGGCCAAGCCGAACTGCTGACGTTAATCGAGAAACTTAACGCTGACGACACGGTCGATGGCATCCTCGTTCAGCTTCCACTGCCGGGGCACATCGACCGTTGCCGTGTCCTGGAAGCCATCGATCCGGCTAAGGATGTCGATGGCTTCCATCCTTACAACATTGGACGATTGGCGGCCGGTCAGCCCGCTCTTGCCCCTTGCACCCCTCTTGGTGTTGTCCACCTCGTCAAGACTGTTGTGCGTGACCTGGACGGGCTTGACGTTGTCGTTATTGGTCGCTCGAATATCGTCGGAAAACCTCTGGCACTGCTTCTCGGTGATGCCGGATGTACCGTTACAGCTGCACAGCTCCAGACGCGCAATCTGCCGGAACATTGCCGAAGGGCCGACATTGTCGTGGCTGCCGCCGGCTGCGCGGGGCTGGTCCGTGGCGATTGGCTTAAGCCGCGCGCGATTGTCATCGATGTTGGCATCAATCGCGCGACGGATTCGACCGGCTCCCCCAAAATTGTCGGAGATGTTGCTTTTGCCGAGGCAAGCAAGCGCGCGAGTTACATTACTCCTGTGCCTGGCGGCGTTGGTCCGATGACAGTCGGCTACTTGCTCGCGAATACTGTTGACGCGACGATTTCGCGCCGAGAGTTGTCATCGCTGGCGAATCCTTACGATCGGGACATTTCGTCATCATCCAAGCTCAAATCCGACAGAGAGATCGTTCGGCTTGATCCTGAGCGAGCAACCTAGAGGCCCGGCGTAACTGCTACCTTTCGGGCGTTTCGTGCAATCGCTCTGCTCGCGGCGCTTTACCGAAGCGTGCCCGGTATGTGCGAGAGAAGTGGCTCGCACTTGTAAATCCGCAGGCTAGCGCAATCTCGAGTACCGAAAGGCTGGTTTGCCTGACCAGATCACGCGCGCGATCGAGCCTCAGCGCTAAATAATGCTCGCCGATTGAGTGTCCGAGATGTTGGCGAAAAAGGCGTTCGAGATGTCGGAGCGAAACGTCAGCTAGACGAGCCAGATCTTCCCGCGATACTGGATTTTCCACAGTTTGCTCCATTCGACTGATCACCCGAAGCAGGGGCGCATGTGCGATGCCGAGACGTTCTCGCAATGGCATTCGCTGGGGACCGGTTCCTTCGCGAACGTGAGTCTGAAGGAACCACTCACTCACAGCCATTGCTAAAGCGCTTCCGTGTTCGCGAGCAAGCAGGGCGTGCATCATGTCAAGCGGCGCAGCGCCACCGCTCGATGTCAATCGATCACGATCGATCTCATAGAGAGAGCGCCGCAGATCGAGGTCGGGGTAGTCCTCGACAAAGGCCGGCGCATGCTCCCAGTGAATGGTAAATCGGTAGCCGGTGAGCAGAGTCGCCCGCGCAAGAATGTAAGGTCCGCCCGATACCCCACCTAGAGTGACGCCGAGCCGAGCAAGTCTCCGTAGCCATGCGAAAGTCGGAGCATGTCGAAAGAGCGCCGGATTGCCGCCGGCGCATACGAATAAGTAGTCGAAGTGAGCGTCTGTCCCGACACAATAGTCCGTTTGAATACGTACGCCGTTCGATGCCGCGGTGGCTTCTCCGTCGATCGAGACATGACTCCAGTGGTATAGCGCTCGACCGGATAGGCGATTTGCGGCGCGCAGCGGTTCGATCACCGACACATAAGGCAACATTGCAAAATCAGGAATCAACAGGAAGCCGACATGAGCCGCTGGTTTGGTCAAGTTGTCGCTTTTGGGCAATCGAAGGTCGCTGGCGATCATGACGGAGAAGCTACGCCGTTCAATGTGCACTAGACAAGCGGGACTTTTGGGGCGCCGGCTTTGGGCCGCTGATGCCGGCCTCAGGAAAACGCCTGGCGCAAAGAAAGCGAAAGAGGTTGCCTGTGCTTTTGCAAACAGATGATGTCTTGTTGCCGTCGTTGTTGCGATGCAGCGATCAATTGGTGGCGACGTCCTGCAACCAATCCTCCCGCACGAAGGATTCAATTCTGGCTCGATCGCGCCGATATCTTCACATCAGCTAGTTGGCTGCATTTTTACTCCTTAGGCTCCCTATGATGACCTCTGCAAAAATAACACGAAACAAGCTGCGTGATCAGGTGGCAGGCGCCTTGCGCAAGGTTGAGGCGCTGGAAGCGGCATACGAGACGATCACGGTTGGACAGCTTGTTTCAGAGCGAGCGCGAACGCACGGTTCGGCCACTGCGATCAACGTCTTCGAGCGCGACGAGCGCGCAACGTACGCGGAGATGGACCGCTGGTCCAATAAGTATGCCCATGCTTTGCGGGCATTTGGAGTGAGCAAGGGGGATCGCGTTGGTGTGATGCTGCCAAATCGAATCGAGTTCCCGATCCTTTGGTTTGCCTTTGCAAAACTCGGTGCCGTGATGGTGCCGATCAACAAGCGCCTGACGCCAAGAGAGATTGAATATGTTCTTAGCGACACGCAGGCTAAGTTTGCGGTCGTTGACGAGTCCTCATGGGCAGTGTTTTCGGCAATGGATCCATGGCCGCAAGACCTCTCGAAGGAGCGGGTCATTGTTGTCGGGCAACGCCCATCGACGAGCGGGACGTGTGCTTCCCTGGATGATCTGCTCAAGGGCGCGGGAGAGGCTCCGGTTAACGAGGATGTCGGCCCCGACGATCTGCTGAACATTCAATATACCTCGGGGACGACTGGCTTTCCCAAGGGCTGCATGTTGACGCACGACTTCTGGGGCATTGGCTCGTATCGATGGGCGTCCATGGACTATGAGCCGTACAAGAGCTATCTCTCCATGGGGCCGTTCTCCTACGGCGAGCCGCAAGCCCATCTTCTGAAGTCATACCGACAAGGCGGAACGCTTTACCTCGCTCCGCAGATCAGCTCGACGCGGTTGCTCGGCTGGATCAAACAATACGGCATCGAATGGTGTTCGTTTCCCGAATTGGTTGCGCGTCAGGCAGAGGCCGAGAATATCGACGGAACGACTTCGCTCAAGCAGACCATAAATTGGGGCTGGACTCCCGAGACGCTAGCCCGTTTCCGCAAGCGGTTTGGCGTGCGTACCGGCGACGGTTTTTCGATGACGGAAATCAGCTTCGGCACCATATTGCCGAATGAACTTGAAGAGGCGATCGACCTTGGCTCGGTGGGCATACGCGCGCCGTTCCGTGAGTTGCGGTTGGTCAATGACGACGGCAGCCCTACGCCGATTGGCGAGATCGGTGAGCTCTGGGTGAGGGGGCGCGGGATTTTCAAGGGTTACTGGAACAATCCACAGGCAAATGCTGCCGTATTCGAAGGTGAATGGTTCAAGACGGGTGACCTGTTACGCTGCGACGATCTCGGCTTCTATTGGCTGGTCGGACGCAAGAAGGACATGATCCGTCGTTCGAGCGAGAATATTGCTGCGCGCGAGGTCGAGGCGGTCATCTGCGAAATCCCCGGGATCTCGGATGTCGCCGCGGTGCCAGTTCGCGATGTCAAGCGGGGTGAGGAGGTCAAGATCTACGTGGAGCTCAAGGAGGGCGTCACGCCAGCAGATCTGCCGGTGGAGCGCATTCTCGAGCATGCTCGAGCGCGTTTGGCTGCCTTCAAGGTGCCGCGATACATTGCCTTCATTCCAGCTCTTCCCCGGCCCGATACAAAGTCACGGGTGCTCAAGCGCGAATTGACGGCCATCAGCGATCCAATCTCCGGCTCCTATGACACCGAGGAGATGCGCTGGCGTTAGCTCGTTCTCTTTCGCGCGAGCGAGCTGAGGCCGCGGTTTGTATATTTCGACAAGGAGAAGGGGCGTGCGCAAAGCTGAGTGGCAAGAGTGGTTTCGTTACGACTTGGCGGCGGCCTACAGATGCACGGCAGAGCCGTAATCACCTTAGTAGGAGCTACGGCCAGGCCAGCGCTCAAACGCCGCTTTGATCGCATAAGCCCGGAGCACGCGACCTGACGGTACGTAGGGGCGTGCAACCTGAGCGGTGGCAACCAATAGAGCCCATCATGAAAAGACCCTCCAAGACATTTCCTTGATGAATGGGGTGCGCTCGCTCGCGACTGGAGCACAAGAAAGATCGAATGATTGGAGTAATCAGCCGCTCCGTCATTTCGCATGCGGAGTGGATTTGAGGTCAAGTGATGCCTTTCAAATGGAAAAAAGTGGCGACCGCCTTTTCTAGTTCGGAACGGATATTGTGGACGTGGTCGTGGGTCGGAAAACGTAGCGCGCCTACCTCGGAAAGCGCTGAAGTCGAAATGTCACGCAATCAATCTTCGTGGAAGTAGCAGGATGATGAACGATGTGGTGAATATCGATGATCTGCGTAAGCTGGCGAAGCGCCGGCTCCCGAAGATTGCCTATGATTACGTTGAGGGCGGCACCGACGACGAGGCGGCCCTACTCACCAATCTACAGGCATTCCGCCGGACGCGTGTCATTCCGAGGTACCTCGTCGATGTCAGTGTGCGCGATCAGTCGACCGTCCTGTTCGGTCGCACTTATTCCAGCCCGATCGGTATCGCGCCGACCGGACTGGCCGGCCTTCTTCGCCCGGGTGCGGACATCATGCTGGCTCAAGCGGCGCGCGACGCCAACGTGCCTTTCATCATGTCGGGCGTTAGCACGGGTTCGATCGAGGATCTTGGGAAGGTGGCACCCGACCATGGATGGTACCAGCTCTACTCGTCCAAGGATCCGTCGATCTCCGAAGACATGATTAAACGGGCGAGCGATGCTGGGCTGAGGACTCTGGTCTTTACCGTCGACGTGCCGGAATCCTCCAACCGCGAGCGCGACCTTCGGAACGGTTGGCGGCGACCGTTAAAGCTCACCTGGAAGACCAAATTCGAAGCGCTCCGGCATCCGGCCTGGATGATGCAGTGGTTGCAACATGGGGCACCTTACTTCGACAACTGGACCAAGTACGCAGGTCCCAATGCTAGCGTCGAACAGGTGGCCGATCTTGTCGCCAACCAATGCCGCGCGCCGATGACCTGGAAGCATGTTGAGCGCTATCGTGAGCTGTGGAAGGGAAACTTTGTGATCAAGGGAATCATGCACCCCGATGACGCGGTGCGCGCGCATTCCCTTGGCGTCGACGGTATCATCGTCTCCAATCACGGGGGCCGCCAGCTCGACAATGCGCCTTCGCCGCTCGAGATGCTGCCCAGGATTCGCGACGTGGTGGGCGACAACATGACCGTGATGCTCGATAGCGGAATTCGGCGGGGGCTTGATGTCTTGATCGCCATCTGCATGGGCGCTCAGTTTGTCTTCCAGGGCCGGCCAACGCTCTACGGCGTGACAGCTGGTGGAGTAGCCGGCGCAGCAAAGGCGCTGGCGATCTTCCGTCGCGAAATCGACATCAGTATGGCCCAGATGGGCGTGAGCAGCATCGCCGATCTAGGCCGGCATCACTTGATGTGGAAAGACAATGAGGATTGGCGCAGCAATCGCCGCGAAGAAACGTAGCGGGTCGACTTCAATCTGGTCTTGAGCGGCCATTCCTACCTCACCATCAAGCCGACTCGGTCGCGCCCGGGTGTGTGTCTGCCTGCGGCCACGCCAGCCTCCCCGCCGTGAGTATCCGCGACTTGACTTTCAAGAGCATCGATGTTCGGAGAAACAATGATCATGTCTGACGTTCAGAATTTGCTTGAGCGGTTGATCTCAGCGGGCACTGAGATCATTGGGGATGGTGGAATGCTATCGCAATCTACAGATATCGCGGGGTATCTCGAAGATGGGCGTCGCCGCTACAAGGGTGAGGCGTTGGCCGTGGCACTCCCCAAGAGCACCCAACAAGTCGCCGCTATTGTCAAACTTTGCGGTGAGCTGGGCATCGCGATCGTACCGCAGGCCGGCAATACAGGCATGACCGGTGGCGCAATTCCCCTCGGCAATCGCCCTTCGATGATCCTTAATGTTTCTAGATTGAACCGCGTCAGAGAGATCGACATTCAAAACAATTCGGTGATCGCCGAGGCTGGCTGCATCCTGGGAACTCTGCGAGAGACCGTGCAACAAAAGCAACGGCAATTTCCGATGTACCTTGGGAGCGTCGGAAGCTGCCAGATCGGCGGGCTAGTCTCTACAAATGCGGGAGGCACAGGCGTATTACGGTATGGGAACATGCGCGATCTTATCTTTGGACTGGAGGTCGTGCTGTCCGACGGACGGATCTGGAATGGCTTGAAAGTGCTCCGCAAGGATAATTCAGGATACGATCTGAAACAGTTATTCATTGGCGCAGAAGGTACACTGGGGATCGTAACCGCGGCCGCCTTGAAGCTGTTCCCGCTGCCGACGACGACGGGGACGGCGATGGTGTCTCTATCGCGAGTCTCCGACGCTGTTGATCTGCTGAGGCTTTTTGCCGACTGCACGGGCGGCAAGGTTGAAGCATTCGAACTGATTTCGAAAGGGCAGCTACAAAATGTCCTGGCTCATTTCGGTGAGCGGCCCCCTATGGACATCTCATCGCCATGGTATGCCTTGATCGAACTCGCCGACAGCAGCACGAACTGGGACCCGTCTGAAGTGTTCGAACGCGTTCTGAACGAAGGAGTTGAGCGCAAGCTCGTTAATGACGCGATTGTTGCATCGGATTCACTTAAGGCAGAGCGCTTGTGGAAGTATCGACACAGTATTTCCGAAGCAAACATGCGCAAAGGCTTCTCGGTGGCTAATGACACATCAGTACCAATTTCTAAGCTGGAGATCTTTATCGAGCGCGTGGATGCGCGGCTCCAAACCGAGTTTGACGCTGCGGATGTATTCCATTGCGGTCACATTGGTGACGGCAACATCCACGTGATCATCGTCTTTGACAGGCTCGTCTACGATACCCCTGTCAAGAGGGAGACGGCCGCGGCGCGCGCGAACTTCATCGTACACGAGGCAAGCGTCGAGCTTGGAGGAAGCATTAGCGCCGAGCACGGGATCGGGCTCATGCACGTCGAGGAGTTGAAGACCTTCAAGGAAGGCATCGATCTGGAGCTCATGGCTGGCATCAAGAAGACCCTAGATCCCCGAAATATCATGAATCCTGGCAAGATCTTGGGCTGCTGATGTCCTGCCGAAGACTGTACATTATTTCCCACACGATTGAGAGAGTACGATGAAGTTATTTTGTGCGCGGCTCCGCGATACGGTTCGCGTCGGCGTCCTTTCAGGTGATGAGGCCGTCCTTCTGCCACAGCGATTTGGAGACCTTCTGGAAATTATTGAGGCCGGCGAAGAGGCCCTGGAGGAGATAAGGCGAGTTGCCAGTGAAGCGAGCGCCGAACGTATGCCGTTTGCGGACCTTTCGCTGCTTTCTCCCATCCGGCGCTTTCGCCGTGACGTCTTGTGTGTTGGCTGGAACTATCTCGATCACTTCAATGAGGGGCGTGAGAAACGCGCTCCGCAAGCGGCAAAAGAATTGCCTAAGGCCCCGACGTTCTTCACGAAGAGCCCATATACAGTCATCGGTCCGCGCGATGCTATCGCTTACGACGCGAGACTTTCGGGTGAATGGGATTACGAGGCGGAACTTGCGATCATCATTGGGCGAGCCGGGCGCAGCATACCCGAGAAGGACGTTCGCAATCATATTTTCGGTTACAGCCTGGCGAACGATATCTCGGTGCGCGATATGCAGCGAAAGCATGGCGGACAATGGTTCAAGGGAAAGAGCATGGACGGAACGATGCCGCTCGGCCCTTACATCGTGACAGGCGACGAGATGGATCTCCCGGCTGTTCGACTGCAATGTCTGGTGAACGGCGAGCTTCGCCAGGATGCATCGATTTCTCAAATGGCTTTTCCGATTGAGCGCCTTATCGCCGAAATTTCGCTTGGAATGACATTGCAGCCGGGAGACGTGCTTTTGACCGGAACGCCTAGTGGCGTTGGATACGCGCGGACCCCTCCATTGTTCTTGAAGGAAGGTGATGAAGTGCTGGTCCGGGCCACTGGGCTCGGCGAATTGAGGAATCGCCTCGTGCACACCGATCTTCTTGGTTGCTCTGATGTAAAAATTTGAGCGCTCACTACGTGCAGCTCGGCCATGATAGGGCAATCGCCATCCATGCTGCCGAAGCAGCCTTCCGTCGGCCTCGTTCGGTCTACGCGTGCGATTTCCAACCCAATCGACCGATCGAATGGAGCTGACATAGACGCGTCAAACCGATCTGCCTAAACGACGTTCTCGGAAGCCGCCCCTGTGGAGCTCGATACTTCCGAGTTCCTGACGGCGACCGATACGAGCGCGCGGCTCCTGCAAAGAGTACACGCTCGCCAAAGGCTGTCGGCACCCAATCCCGCAGCTGTTCCGAGAGCGATGCGAGGCGCATCGGCCGCAGTTGGTGCGGTTGCGGGCGCGATCGTATCAATAGTTTTGTCGGACCAGGATCCGAGCGGACGACAGACGATACGTTTCCGGCCTTCACACGAGCGCGCAGATGGCGGTCGTTCGCAGTCCAGCCACGTCTCAATCCGAATAAGATCGGATTGTCAGCGCTCGTATTGGACTGGTTCGATCGATGGCGCGTAGACATCGGGGAGCGACATTCCCTCGCCAAAAGATGTCCAAGGCAGCTAACCTGGATATCCCGCATCGCGATCCTCAAGTCGGGGGCTGCGGCTGGCGGCCTGATGCTGCTGCGCCCGATTAAGGCATTGGGGCAGGTTACCCGGCCATGAGGCGTCCGAACCTGGCATCGGCTGTGGCCAGAGGACCTGTCGCTTTCAGGCAATGGCAGGTCGCTAGCGATCATGCCGGCGAAGCAGAGCAGTTCAATGTGTATCAGAAGGCAGGACGATCCGGCCGCGCTTACCCAGTATTCGGACCCAATGCGCTATTCCATATTTTCTCTCATTGGCCAAACTCTAAAGGGACATCGTGGCTGGCAGCCTACCTGGCGCGACGCAGCGCCCAGGCCCGAATACGACGTTCTGATCATCGGTGGTGGCGGTCACGGTCTTGCCACAGCTCACTATCTTGCAAGTCGATTTGGCATCAACAACGTTGCCGTGATCGAGAAGGGTTATATTGGCTCTGGTAACGTGGGCCGCAATACGACGATCATTCGGTCAAACTATCTGCTGCCTGGAAATACCCCTTTCTACGAATTGTCGATGAAGCTCTGGCAAGGGCTGGAGCAGGACGTGAACTACAACGCGATGGTCAGCCAGCGCGGGGTTCTCAACCTCTTTCATTCGGACCCGCAGCGGGACGCCTACGCGCGCCGCGGCAATGCGATGCGGCTCGCCGGCGTCGATGCCGAGCTGCTCGATCGCGAGCGGGTGCGTGCCATGGTGCCCTTCCTCGATTACGAGACAAGCCGCTTCCCCATTCAGGGTGGGTTGCTGCAGAGGCGTGGCGGCACCGCGCGCCACGACGCCGTTGCGTGGGGTTACGCACGGGCGGCCGATAGTCGGGGCGTCGACATTGTGCAGAATTGCGAAGTCACCGGTGTCACCATCATGAACGGCCGCGTGAGCGGGGTCGCGACGACGCGTGGCCCGATCAGAGCGAAAAAGGTTGCGCTCGTTGTCGCGGGTAACTCTTCCCGTCTTGCCGCGATGGCAGGGATGCGGCTACCAATCGAGAGCCACGTTCTGCAGGCCTTCGTCTCCGAAGGGCTCAAGCCTTTGATCGATTGCGTGGTAACTTTCGGCGCGGGCCATTTGTACATCAGTCAGTCGGATAAGGGCGGCCTCGTGTTCGGTGGCGACATCGATGGCTACAATTCCTATGCTCAACGCGGCAACCTCCCGGTGATTGAAGACGTGATGGAGGCGGCGATGGGTCTGTGGCCCGGCTTGGGCCGGGTGCGGCTGCTGCGTCACTGGGGCGGCATCATGGATATGTCGATGGACGGTTCGCCGATCATCGATCATACGCCGGTTCAGGGGCTCTATCTCAACGCGGGCTGGTGCTACGGCGGCTTCAAGGCGACGCCGGCCTCCGGCTTCTGCTTCGCCCACCTCATCGCCAAGGATGAGCCGCATCCCGTCGCTGCCGCTTACAGGCTCGACCGCTTCGCCACCGGTCGGGTGATCGACGAAAAGGGCGCGGGCGCGCAGCCAAATCTTCACTGAGAGATCATTGAGCTATCCCAATGCGCATTCCATGTCCCCATTGCGGCGCGCGTGACGTCCAGGAATTTACCTATCTGGGCGATGCGGGCCTGCAGCGTCCCGATGGCCTCGCTGCCACGGAAGCTGCGATGTTCGATTACGTCTATCTCCGTGACAACCTTCGCGGTCTTCACGAGGAGCTCTGGTATCACGGCGCCGGTTGCCACGCCTGGCTCGCTGTGCGCCGTCACACATTGACCCATGCTATCGAGTCGGCGGTGCCGGCAAAGAGCCGCTGGACGGGAGCGGCAGCATGAGCACGCTGCCGTTCCGTCTCCCCAGCGGTGGCCTGATCGACCGCACCCAGGCGCTCTCCTTTCGCTTCGATGGCAAAGGCTATGCCGGGTATGCCGGCGACACGCTTGCCTCGGCGCTTCTCGCGAGCGGCGTGCGGCTCATCGGTCGGTCTTTCAAATATCACCGGCCCCGCGGTGTTCTCTCTGCCGGTTCCGAGGAGCCGAACGCGTTGGTCGAGCTGAGGACAGGTGCGCGACGCGAGCCGAATACGCGAGCGACGACCATCGAGCTGTTCGATAGTCTTGAAGCAACCAGCCAGAACCGCTGGCCCTCGCTCGCATTCGATTTGCTATCTCTAAACGGTCTCGCTTCGCCAGCTCTCGTCGCTGGCTTCTACTACAAGACCTTCATGTGGCCGGCCTCGTTCTGGGAGAAGCTCTACGAGCCATTGATCCGCCGCGCCGCGGGACTGGGACGTGCCGCCCAAGCCGGCGATCCCGACCATTACGAAAAGGCCTTCGCCTTCTGCGATGTTCTGGTGATCGGTGGCGGGCCGGCGGGCCTGTCCGCCGCCCTCGCGGCCGGCCGCAGCGGCGCGCGCGTCATCCTCTGTGACGAAGACTTTAGGCTCGGCGGTAGTTTGCTCGCTGAACAGCGCGAGATCGATGGGCGTCCCGCTGCCGAATGGCTAGCCGTCACGCTGGCCGAACTCGCAAGCTTGTCCGAAGTGCGCATCATGCCGCGCACCAGCGTGTTCGGCCTCTACGATCACGGCATCTACGGTGCGGTTGAGCGCGTCAACGATCACGTCGCCCTTCCGCCCGCGCATCAGCCGCGACAGCGCAGCTGGCGAATCTACGCCAAACACGCGGTCCTCGCCTCCGGTGCGCTCGAGCGACCGATCGTCTTTCCCGGAAACGATCGCCCCGGCGTCATGCTCGCCGGCGCGGTGCGCACTTACATTAACCGCTTCGGCGTTCTGCCTGGCCGCGAAGCAGTCCTCTTCACTGCCGGCGACGGCGGTTGGGCGACGGCGCGCGATCTCGCAGCGGCCGGTGCTCGCGTGGCAGCGATCGTTGATTCCCGTAGCGAGATCGATCCATCACTCAAAACGCTGGCCCAACGTGTCGGCGCGCCGCTGTTTGCGGGCAGCGTGGTCGAGGCGACGCAGCGGAGTCGTGAGCTGCGCGGCGTCGTCATTCGCGATGCTTCCGGCAAACGAACGACTCTGTCTTGTGACCTGCTTGCGGTCTCCAACGGCTGGAACCCGACGGTTCACCTCACGTCTCACCAGAATGGCAAGCCGGTTTGGGATGATGCGGTCCAGGCATTTGTGCCTGGCGCGCTGCCGCCGAACCTCGCTGTCGCCGGCAGCGCAGCCGGTCGCTTCACGCTCGCTGAAGCACTTAAGGACGGAGCGCGGCTTGGCCGGGAAGCGGCAGCGGAGGTTGGCCTCGCACCGGCGGCGGCCGAGGCGGCTCACGCAACTGACGCTGAGCTGAATGGCCTGATGCCTGTCTGGCGCGTGAGCGGCGGCAAAGGCAAGGCCTTCGTCGATCTCCAGAACGACGTCACCGACAAGGATGTCGAGATCGCAGCCCGCGAGGGCTTCCGTTCGGTCGAACATCTCAAGCGTTATACGACGCTCGGCATGGCCACCGACCAGGGCAAGACCTCGAATTTCGCCGGTCTCGCCATTATGGCCGAGCAGTCGGGCAGGGCGATCCGCGAGACCGGTACGACGAGTTTCCGTCCGCCCTACACGCCGGTTGCCATCGGCGCGCTTGCCGGCCACCACCGTGGCAAAGATTTCCGGCCAGCTCGTCTGGCACCGACCCATGAATGGTCGTGCCAGCAGGGCGCCGTCTTCGTCGAGACCGGCCAATGGCTGCGAGCGCAATATTATCCCAAACCGGGAGAAAACGATTGGCTGACCGCGGTCAACCGAGAGGTGCTTGCGGTGCGCGGTAGTGTCGGATTCTGCGATGTCTCAACGCTTGGAAAGATCGATATCCAAGGCGTCGACGCAACAGAGTTTCTCGAACGCGTTTACATCAATGGCTGGAAGGCGCTGCCGGTGGGCAAGGCCCGGTACGGACTCATGCTGCGTGAAGATGGCTTTGTCTTGGACGATGGCACCACCTCTCGCCTGGGCGAACATCACTTCTTGATGACCACCACGACAGCCAACGCCGGCAAGGTGATGCAGCATCTGGAATTCTGCCATCAGGTGCTTTGGCCGGAGCTTGACGTGCGGATGGTTTCTGTTTCCGAACAATGGGCGCAGGCATCAATCGCTGGTCCAAGATCTCGCGATGTTCTGCATCGTGTGGTCGACGCCGAGCACGATATTTCCAACGACGCCTTCCCATATCTCGCCGCGCGCGAAATCACGGTTGGTCGAGGTATCGCAGCACGCTTGTTCCGTATTTCGTTTTCGGGGGAACTCGCCTACGAGCTCGCAGTTCCGGCTGAATACGGCGAAGCGATGATGCGCGCGCTCATGGTGGCTGGGGAGCCATACGGCATCACACCGTACGGCACCGAGGCGCTTGGCGTGATGCGCATTGAAAAAGGGCATGTAGGAGGCAACGAGATCAATGGCCAGACGACAGCGCGCGATCTGGGGCTCGGCAAGATGATGTCGTCAAAGAAGGATTTTATTGGCCGACTGATGGCGAAGAGGGAAGCCTTGATGGAGAGCCACCGTCCGAGCTTTATTGGTGTTCGGCCTGTGAATTCCTCCGACCGCCTACGGGCCGGTGCACACTTTCTCGGAGTTGGTCGCGCAGCCGAGATGGAGAATGATGAAGGCTACATGACCTCGGTGGCCTACTCGCCAAACTTGAAGCAGTGGATCGGGTTGGGCTTTATCAAAAATGGGGGGAGCCGAATCGGCGAGCGTGTCCGCGCTTTCGACCCGGTCCGCAATGGCGATGTCGAGGTGGAGATTTGCTCTCCCGTGTTTCTCGATCCCGAAGGAACTCGACTTCATGGTTGAGCAAGAGACTGCCACTTGGCGTGCCCGTGGCGCTTGGGCCGGTATTGCCGAACCCGGACAGATCGGCGCGAGGGGCGATCCGGATATCACAGCAGTGACCTTGGACGACGCAGGTTTTGCAACGCTGATTGCGTCTTCCGGCTCTGCCGATCTGGAACTTGCCATCAAGCGGACGATCGGCCTCGATCTACCACGGAGGCCATTGGTCTCACTATCGAACGCGCATGGTTTGGCGTGGGCTGGTCCGGACCAGTGGCTCCTTATTGCCCGACAGAGAGCTGGCTTCTCTGACGTCCTCGCCTCGTTGTCGGGTTTTGCCGCGGTGAGTGATCAGAGTCATGGCCGCGCCGCATTGCGCGTATCGGGGAGGCGGGTACGGCAGGCCCTGGCAAAAGGTGCGATGATCGATCTCCATTCTTCCGTGTTCCCAGTCGGCGCGACAGCGCTGACAAGCTTTGCACATATCGGCGTGCAGTTGTGGCGAACCGAAGATGGGCCGGATGGCGCAGTCTTCGAACTGCTTGTAGCGCGCAGCATGGCCGGCAGTTTTTGGTCCTGGTTCACTGCTTCGGCAGCGGAGTTCGGCTGCCATGTTACGTGTGGTCGATGTTAGTGTCCGCGCGCTACGTTCGTTTTATTTCAGCGTATCTTCACCGCAGTTCGCGAGGGATCGCCGTCAGGCGATGACTACCATGTCCGAGCATTCTATGATCCTTGCATTGTCATGCCCTGATCGACCGGGCATCGTATCGGCTGTCTCGAGCATCTTGTTTGAAGCAGGCTGTAACATCACCGACGCTCAGCAATTCGATGATGAAGAGGCCGGCCGCTTCTTCATGCGCGTGGTGTTCGATCGGCTCGAGCAGGCGAAATCAAAAGCGGAGATTTTGGCCGCTATCGAAGAACTGGCTCAGCGCTTCCTTATGACATTTACGCTGAGAGAGACTTCTGCAAAAAAACGGGTGATGCTTCTGGTTTCTAAATTCGATCATTGTCTAGCGGATTTGCTATATCGCTGGCGCATTGGCGAATTGCCCATGGAAGTGAGTGGAATTGTTTCCAATCATGGGCGCGAGCACTTGGCTTCTACCGATCTGGGAGAATTGCCGTTCTATCACTTGCCTGTCACGAAGCAGACTAAGATGGAGCAAGAGTCGCGTATTTGGGAGATTGTGCAGGAGACAAACACGGATCTTGTTGTCCTTGCGCGCTACATGCAAATCCTATCGGACGGATTCTCGGCGAAGTTGTCGGGACGCTGCATCAACATTCATCACTCATTTCTACCTGGATTTAAGGGCGCCAGGCCCTATCACCAGGCCCATGCGCGAGGCGTCAAGCTCATCGGAGCAACCGCCCATTATGTGACCTCAGATCTCGACGAAGGACCGATCATCGAGCAGGATGTCGAAAGGATCTCGCATCGCGACACGCCAGAGGACCTCGTTCGCAAAGGGCGCGACATCGAGCGGCGCGTTCTCGCCCGAGCTGTGCGCCATCACCTGGAAGATCGCGTGATGCTCAATGGAATGAAGGCGGTCGTCTTTACCGGCTGAACGGAGCGCGACAGAATAAGGCGGAGCTGTTCGAGAGCAGCGCTGAAGCTTGACGTGCGACAATGTGGCGCGCGAAGCACATAAATGCATCGCGAATTGATTGGAAGCCCACAATCGTTTGCCGCTGCTTGAGAAGAGTTTGGCTACATAGGAGGAAGCGATGTCAGAGAATGGTTTGTGTGCAATCGTGACGGGTTCAGCGTCGGGGCTTGGAGCGGCCACCGCGACACTGCTCGCCAAAAATGGCGCGAGCATTGTGATTAACTATTCCAATAGCCAGAAGGAAGCTGAGGCCACTGCCTCTACCTGCCGTGCGGCCGGCGCTGCCGAGGTAATTGTGGTGCAGGGGGATGTTTCGCGTGATTCGGATTGTAGGAAAATTGTCGCTGTTGCTGAGGCGCAGTGGGGCCGGCTCGACGTTCTGGTCAACAATGCCGGTACGACGAAACATATGGCGCACCACAAACTCGATGGGCTTTCAGCTGAAGAGTTTCAGCAAATCTATGCGGTCAACACCATTGGGCCTTATCAGATGATACGGGCAGCACGAGCGCTGCTGGAAGCGAGTGCGAAGGCAAATATGCGGGCCGCCTCTGTGGTCAACGTCTCGTCTGTCGCCGGCATCAATGGCTTGGGTTCGTCGGTCGCATACGCTGCAAGCAAGGGCGCTGTCAATGCTATGACGCTCTCGCTGGCTCGTGCGCTCGCGCCTTCCATCCGCGTGAATGCGGTTTGCCCCGGCTATATTGATACTCCCTGGTTCACGAAGGGCCGTGGCGAAGCTGGCGCGAAACAGGTGCGGGATGCGATAGTAGAGCGCGTGCCGCTCAAGATCGCCTCCTCCGCCAACGACGTAGCGCAGCTCATCTACTTCCTGGCCAGTCCTGCATCTAGCAATATGACCGGCGAATGCGTCCGCGTGGATGCGGGAATGCATTTGCTCTCGTAACCAGTTTGCCCCTGCCTCCAGGCGTCGCGCCATCTGGCGGAGGATAAGTATCGCCGCGAGCAATCTGCAAGCGCAGCTGCGTCAAGCTTAGCTCTCCCGAGCAGGCGTGGGAGAAGCCGATCGGTCCGAAACGCGGTCAGGCCCCCATGGGCGCGAGAGCTTCCCGCCTTAATGTCTCAGAGCAGCGATAACATCGTAACCCTTTCGATTAGTCTTTCGATCGCCTGCCTACAGGGTGTGGTTACACCGACATGCCAGTCTAGCAAGCGGACGCAAACCCGCCCCATCGATGCTATGATGATCAAGTTCCACGCCATGAGTGGGTGTCCGCAGCTCGCTGCGGCTGAGCGGTCCTTTTGGCGCTGCAGCCAAACTAACCTTTGCGGTTGCGTCTACTGTATAGTAGCGCGATGCGCTACGTAGTATTTACGAGACAGTTTGCCGCCGGTAAACCCTAACTGCATCCATCCCCATCTCCGACCGCTCTCCTTTTTGGATGTGGACGGACATGAGTATCGTGACTTTGTTTGCGAGATGACGGCGGGAATATACGGTCACAGCCATCCAGTTATCCGTGAAGCAGTGATGAGGCGGCTGGACCTCGGCTGGAGCCTCGGCGGCCACACGTCCCTTGAAGGCGAACTGGCGGAGCTCCTCGCAGGACTGTTCTCTTCCATAGAGCGTGTCCGTTTCGTCAATTCTGGAACGGAAGCAAACATGTTCAGCATCCAGTTAGCTCGGATCGTCACCAACCGTTCCGCCGTGCTCGGCTTCGACGGTTGTTACCATGGAGGGTTGCTTGGATTTTCAGCCAAGCCTAATCCGCTAACTATCCCCTTTGTAAAAAAAAGCGGAGATGCGCTCGCGGAAATCTGCGCGATCCGAACTCTACCTAGCACGCTGTCTCGCCCTGCCTTTCGCGACGGCGTCAGGAGCCCTACCGCTGCATCAGCTCCTACGACCGTCTCGTTCGTTCGAAGGAAGAACTCATTTCTTGGAGCGTCTGCGCTCGCGCGCGAGATACAAGAGTCTGGAGCGTCCGTTCTGACGACTGAAAGGTTTCAGCGTGTCGCTGGAAGGCAATCGTAGGTCGGTTGCGGTCACGCCAGGAGGATCAAGTTCTGCGAAGACGACAAAAAAGTGGCTACTCTTTCGTTGCTGCTACTTCCTGTGTGAGGCCTTTGGGTCCTCACCTATTTTCATGGCTCTCAGCAGCCAGATGCAAACTGGAGCTCTAGCTTGAGATTTGGAAGCGACGCGCACAGGAGCTGTTGCCCTCACTTGGGTGATTCAGTGGCTTATCAGTTGTGCCACCAATAGAGCATCGTCATCCGTTCGATGCGCCTCCGTCCAAGTACAGCACGGGTCAACATCTGATGAGTCGTTTGCAGCTAAAGGAGCTAACGTGACCGCATATCATGGGCCGGTCTTTGAGATGGCCGAAAAACAGTTTGAAGTAATAGCGGATTATCTGTGCCTACCGGGAGACGTTAGAGCTAGGCTACTACTGCCCAAGCGAGCAGTCATAGTCTCTTGTCCGATACATCGTGACGACGGGACGACCGCCGTCTTTGAGGGCTATCGCGTTCAGCATCACCTCACCCTTGGCCCGACGAAAGGTGGCACGCGTTTCGCGACCAGCGTTGATCTCGGTGAAGTGGCTGCGCTCGCGATTTGGATGAGTTGGAAGTGTGCGCTGGTCGGACTGCCGTATGGTGGCGCAAAAGGAGGAATTTGCGTAGATCCTTCCAATCTGACTAAGCGCGAGCTCGAGGCGCTTTCGCGTCGGTATATGCAAGAAATGATTCCCTTTGTCGGGCCGCATACCGATGTGATGGCACCAGATATGGGGACAAACGAACAGATTATGGCTTGGTTCATGGATACGTATTCAATGTACCAGGGGCAAACGGTCACCGAAATCGTGACAGGCAAACCTGTCAGTGCCGGCGGCACCTTGGGGCGCCGTGAGGCGACAGGACGAGGCGTTGCTCATCTGGTCGGTCGCGCCGCGGCCGAACTCAACATGAATCTCGGTGGCGCAACAGCGATCGTGCAAGGGTTCGGAAATGTTGGTTCGATTACCGCTCTCGAGCTACACAATATGGGCGTCAAGGTGATCGCGGTGAGCGACCACACGAGCGCACTCTATCGCCCCGCGGGTCTCGATATTCCACAATTGGTCAGACATGCAGCTTTGCGTGGTAGCTTACAAGGCTACTCTAGTGAGCTCGTTTTGGATTCTCAGGAGCTGTTGACGCTGACGTGTGACATACTCGTACCCGCGGCAATGGAGCGGGTAATCGACGCCAAGATCGCCAATGGTCTGCGATGCCGCATACTCGCGGAGGGCGCGAATGGCCCGACAACGCCCGAGGCCGACCGGATCTTGGAAGAGCGACAGAAGGACATCTTTCTCATCCCGGATATTTTGTGCAATTCCGGAGGCGTAGTTGTTAGCTACTTTGAATGGGTGCAGGACCTTCAGAGATTGTTTTGGGAGGAGGACGAGGTCATGCGGCGGGAATATCAGGTGTTGGATCGCGCGTTTGATCGCGTCTTGGCGCGAAGCAAGCGAGACAAGATCTTAAGCCGGACTGCTGCTATGGCCATAGGCGTAGAGCGGGTGCGCGGTGCCAAGGAGACACGTGGGCTGTTCCCATAGCAGAGCGCCCCCTGCAGGCTCTTTCCGTTTGCTGCCCTCGGCGTGTCGGACGGCGAGGTGTCAATCTCAGCCTTTATTCTCGAGGGCATTGATTGGAAGAATCCGCGACACGGGCGACCTACCAGCACGAGCTGGGCGAAGAAGTTTGCGGTTGTAGACCATTTGGAGGGTACAAGGTCCAATCTGTGATTCACTGCTTTGCTTTAGGGCTGATGGCGATTCGAGATCGGTTGACGTTGCCGCCCTGAAAGGGCGCCGGTGATCGAGCGCGCGAAGGCTCTGGAGACCGCGGAAGAATTCTCAATCCCACGCGCGAAAAGTCCGCGGGTGCCTTCACCATCAAGGGAGAGGATCCGAAAGGTCGCTTTGCGGCCAGAGTTGCTTCAGGCGTGCACGGATTTAAAACGGCGGTCGGATCAGCTTGCACCGCTGACGTCCAATATTGACTATTTGCAGAATCCGACCGTTTCCGCGTCTCTTTCGCCTCCAGCTCCTCCTCCGCCGCCAACCCCCACCATTTCAAAACTGGCCAAGAGGAGCAGCCAGCCCGCGTAATCAGAAGGGTCGGTTTCAGCTGGGGGCGCGCCACTGATCTCCGACCCGGGCACGGACCAAGGTTGATCACATCCTAAAAGGCTTCTAGCCGCAATCCAGCCCACCAAAGAGGCCTTCATCGACATAATATATGTCGGGCCGCTTGCGGAGCCAGGCCGATTTCGGATGATTTGAAAGAGGGTAGCGGTGAAGTTCGTCTGCAGGCCGGGCCCGTTCCCAGCAGAAACTTGTCGGCCAGGGTTAAGCTTCCTGAATGGTAAAACTAGGAAACAACGTGTTTTGGGTTAGGATCTCTGTCACCGGGGCTGGTCTGCATTTAATCACGACGAACAATTTTGAGCCCCGGAGGGCCGCGGGCTATACTGTCGGCGGCCGTTTTTCAAGAAGAGGCGGAAGAGGGTTGGTCGTTCCGATCTGGCGTTGGGCGTCTGCGCCATCATGTTGCAGGCTGGGTTGTGATGAACTGGCTCGTCTAGCGCGGCCGAGTCGTGCGGAGGGCTTCAATGTATGACTGTAAGAGCGAACTCGATGCGCTCGTTGCTGAAACGATGGCGTTCGCCAAATCGCTGAAGGTGGAGATCGAGCGGCCGCGGCCGCAGCCAGACAAAGTCGGCGAGTGGACTGGCCTCAGCGTGCCCGACTATGGCGCCAGCGAACGCGATGAGATCAGGAAGCGGGTCGAAATCTTCAAAGCGCATCAAGAGCGCTTCACGCTCGAGCGCGAGGAGTATGCCGATTCACTGCTGCGCCGGATCAGGCCGATCACAAAATCCTAGAGCTCTTGGTCGAGCCATTCATGAGCCCCCAGGTCCCTTAAGTGCTGCAGCTCAAGCAATACGCGCTCGACGGCAAACCAAAAGTGCCGCGAATTTTCCATCGTTTCCGTCATTGCTAAGCTCGCCGTCGACTTGCGACCGACCCGAACCGGCTCATTCCGGAGCGCGAGAGATCCCAAGCTCGATCCATTGTTTGACCTCGTTTTGCGCCGCATCACGCTAGAAAGGTGCAAACAGAATTAAAGCTCCGAACTAGGAGCTCCGTTACACCCGAGCTTCTTTCGAAAGGCGATCGGCCCCGGGACGGCGACCGGTATTTGCCATTGACTAAGATCAAAGCATCAAATCCGGATCCTATATCTTTCAGCAAGACTTAACGGAGGCTAGTGATCTCATGCGGAACGTTCTGTTTATCGGTGTGCTTGCCCTTCCCATCCTCGTCGGCGTTGGATCGCCTTCGACCGCGGCTCCGCGGGGGCGTTCGAATATCCGTCCGGCTCCGCGGGACGTTTATTGCCTGCAGGGACGTATCTGGGGATATCCTGGGAATTGCCAGTTTTCGACCTATGACCAGTGCACGGCAACTGCATCCGGCACCTACGCCTATTGCGGTATGAATCCGATCTACGCTTTCCAGCGACAAGGAGGACAGTTGCGCTGATGTGTGATCGTCAGGTCTGATCGAGACATCGGTCGGAGTATTGCGCACATCAATGGGCCTGCCGTGCAAGCTTGAGAGACGTTGGACGCCGCCTGATCTGGGCGCCCGGCATCGAGCGCGCTCGCGATGCAATTTCCTCAGGTGCATCAAGACGCGGAGCAACAACGATTGGGACCTAGTGGCTGATCGGAGTCACGCGCCGTCGAGTGTGGGTTTTTAATTCAATTCAAGGAAAACAACGCGAAAGCGTCAAACAGACATCTCCTTGTTGCGTTCTTGTCAGCTTATTCCTCCACAGTGACCTTTCGACTGTTCTACTTTGGGTAGCTTTCCGCGCGGGGCGCGAAATTCCGCCACGCTACCCGCTAGAGAATGAGGGAGATCTCCAAATGTTGGATGCCCCCACCACTGCGCTCCTACGGATGGTCCTCGACGACGTCTGCAAGAATGTTTCCCGGTACGATACCGGTGCTCGTACCCATGTCGCCTCGAAAATGTTGGAAGCCGCGGCCACAGGTGAAATGAGACCTGACCGCCTCAAACAAATCGGTCGCGATGCTCTTTCCAAAGCCCCGACAACGGGGCGTTAGGCTCAACTAGGGTCTCGTCACTGAGGAGCCACGGAGCCGGTTCTGCAGCGACGATTTATGTGACTGCGTCCGCCACGCACTTGGCAGAAGCGTATCCCGACGAGGCAGCCAAGTCGATGAGGCGCGTAACGGGAATTTTGCTCGACTTCCAGACCTCAGATCGATCGGGGGTAACGAGTGGTCTGATCACTAAATGCCGCTGCTATTCGTCGCGCAGTCGTTCATTTCGTTGCTGTCATCTCTGGCCTTACTTTTTCGGCTCGTCTGTCGTTTGCCAATGCTGGCCTCGTTCGGTCATCCTTCATATTCGCGGCCTTGATTCGACTCACTTTCGTTCTCAGGTCAACGTAAGGATTGGCTTCTGTGCGGGTTTCGATGCGCTCGCGCCGGCAGTCGTGATCGCGAATAGGGGACCGCGATCCAATCGCCGAACGGAATCAGAACTGATGATCCTGATGTTGCTCGTAGCGCTAATGCGCAGAGCTTGGTATAAGCGGGGCAGGACCTGAAATCTTGATCGGGACCTAGCTGTCGCTTCGCTGCAACCTGAGCTGCTCCTTCGGGCTTCCATCCCATCTGCAATCCGATTTGCGTAGTCAAGGGCGTAAGGGCTCGCTCGATCTTCGGCTATGGGCTAGGGGCCACCCAAGGTTGCCGTTTTCACCGACGTGCCTCAAGTAGGCCAACGTGAATGCCCAAGGCGTCGTGCTGATGCTCGCTACGCCAGTGATCGAGCGTTTCATGGCACCCATCGCGCGCTTGCCAAGGTACCTCGACGCTCGACCAGTAAGATGACGCTCACAACAAACGCGGGGCGGCGGCAGTGAGTTGCGAGCTTCTCGCGGCCTCGCTCATTGATTTTCCAGTACACTGCGCCAAAAGTTGTATCAGCTCCATTGGCGCGGACGCGCAATGCTCGCGCAAACTACGCGCTTTCACCGTTGGCGAGCGCCGTAGTTCGTGACGTTTGGTTCGAGCCGCTATCTTTCAATGTTCCAGCCGCTATCTTCAAAAAGCTGTTGCGTTTGGCATAAATATAATGTATTAGTATACAATACGGAGTGTTTTGGCCGGTGCCCGGCCGCATGCCAGTGTTGGCGGCGCGCAATTCTAGTTATGACGTTGTTCGTCGCATTATTCCTCCCGCGACGGACCATACTGGCCGCCCCCTTTTGCGGGGCGGCCTTTTTTCTCTATCAGATCGCGCAGCATTGCGGGCCCGCGCCGTCAAGGACGAGACGCGCAGGCTGATTTTCTGATCAACCGATAGTCTGGAGACCTGTGGAGCTGGCAGCAGAAATCAATTCTCAGGTCGCCGCGGCTCGCGAAGGTCACGGAACGTTCGCGCCCAGGTCGTCACAATGGTCGCCATTTATAAGAACTGCTTGGCTCAGGCATCGGGCGACACGTCCAGCCGCAGGATGCTTAAAATGACGAGCATTGCAAAGTGATGGTGAAACGCCTTTGAGCGGCGGTCCTTGGCTCCGGTTTAGAATCAGCCGATCCGCTTCAAACCTTTCTCGAACCGTGGGCCGTTCGCGAGGTAAAACGTTGCGGCTCTCTCTATCCGCTCGATTTGGGCGAGATCAAGTCGCCTGATCGCTCGCGCCGGCGCACCCATGATCAAGGATCGTTCAGCAAACGTCTTACCTTCGGTAATAACCGAACCCGCACCTACAATGCTGCCCCGACCGACCTTCGCGCCATTCAACACAATAGACCCCATACCGATAAGCGCGCCATCTTCCAATGTGCAACCGTGCAGAACGACGTTATGGCCAATCGTACAGTTCTTGCCAATGATCAGCGGAAAACCTGGATCACTGTGGCAGGTCGAATTGTCCTGGACGTTTGAACCTTCGCCGATCTGAACCCACTCATTGTCACCGCGAATCACGGCACCGAACCAGACGCTCGCGCCCTTCTCAATCCGCACCTTGCCAATCAGTGCTGCAGTATCCGCAATAAAGTAGTCCCCATTAAGCGGAAGATCGGGCGCCTGCCCGTCCAGTTCGTAAATTGCCATGAACGTCCCCTGCGTAAGAGAAGCGAACTTGGCACAGTCGAACGCATATCTTCAAGCCTGTACCTGCGGTGTCGCGGCATGCGCATCGTCCCGGCTGACGGAGCGAAAAGCAGCAACGATTTCGGCGTCCTCTGCCGCGCGCGCAATGTCGCATACGGTCATGTAAATGACGTATCCCCTCAAGCGCACTTCGACAAACGGCCAATCATCGAGCAGATGTCGTGCGGCTCTCGCACCGGCGATGCGCCAGACGGTCTCGTCCGCAAAGGGCGCGATACCAAATTCAGGGGGCATGCATGCATCTCGGATTTTGCAAACGGATTTGTGATCGAAAGCGCTCATTCCAAAGAGTTCAGCTGCTGCCGCTGGACCCAAAAGCTGTGGCCGTTTCAAAGATGCGCTGAGAGGGCCTCACGAGTGCTCAAATCAAGAAAGTGGACATCTTGACGTTTCGACGCGCTTGTAAACTCTGAACACCATTGCATTAGGGGCCCCTTCCTTGTCGTAGTTGCCTTGTTGAAGGCGAGGACGCCCTGAAACCTCTCTCACGCGAGACACTGGGTCGAGCCAGGATCGTTCGCATGGTCGAAACGATCAAGCTCCGGAATCTATGTAGGGCGTATCAAGCTCCGTGTCAGTGCGAAGCACGTGAGGATTAGAACCGCCGGTCAAATCGTTGAAAAAAGGATGCCCGCGCTCCTCTCGGGGATTCGGTTAATTCCTTCCTCGACTCGCACAGAAAGTCGATCAAGCTATTTCGCTAAATCAAGCAAGAGCTGCAGGTGAAGGAACCGTATACTTCCGCGGGAAGGAGACGACCAGGCATACCAACTTAGCTCCAAAGCTGGCAGTCGTCCGCGCTGTGGCATCCAGCATTTTGGCATTTTGCATCCAAGGCGCGTCGAAGACGGAGCCAGCGGGGGGGCGCTTCAATCTCCTCGCGGTAAGGAATTGGTGCCCCCGACCAAGACCTGGTCGCAAACAAGGAACCCCGATTCTGAGTGGCGCAGTGCGACCGCCAAGCCCAGCAAAACGAACCCTTGCCAATCCCGCTAAGATAGGAGATATTATATAGCGATACATGGTATCAGATGCGACATTCAAACGAAGTGACTTTCAGATGGGAAAACAGTCGGGGCACCTCGATGCGCTTCGAAATTCGCTGCGAGCCGCGACCGCTGCAGCAACAAGATACTAACGCGGCAACCATGCCCTCAAAGGCGAGATGGGGGGGGCGGTAGTGATGCTTGCGCAACGCATCAACATCAGGAATACGATTCTGAATAGTCTGCCGCCAGCAGAGTTTGAGCGCCTGCGGTGCTACCTCCGTCCGGTCTCCTTTAAACGAAATAGCGTTCTCGAGGAGCAGTCCAGGCCCGTGGAGAATCTCGGCTTCATCGAAAGCGGCCTGGTATCCCTTCGCCGAAATTCAAGTATGAACTCGGTTGAGATCGCGCTCATCGACCATCGAGGAATATTGGGGGTATCCACGCTACTTGGTATGGATGTGGCGGGTCACCAATCAATTGCGGTGACGTCAGGGACGGTCCTTTCTATCCGAGTAAGCGATTTGCAGTGCGCAATGGAAGCCCAACCTGACATTAAAAGTCGGCTCTTTTGCCGCGTTCAAGCGCTGTTGGTTCATACTTCACAGGTTGCGCTTTGTGCTCTCAGCCATAGTGTTGAGCAACGTGTTTCCGGATGGCTGTGCCACGCGTCGGATGCTTTCGCTGGAATGGAACTTCCCGTGACCCATGAGCACATAGCCACAATGCTCGGGTTACGTCGAGCTAGCGTAACCGAAATGCTTATTCGATACGAGAACCAGGGACTGATTGCAAAGACGCGTGGGGCGCTTCGTGTTCGGGATCGCGACCGATTGAGACAGATCGCCTGTTCTTGTTGCTCAACAATTGCTTCACATAGTCCATATGTGGCTAAGCCGCTGTCGTCGATCGGCTCGCAAGGTTAGCTCCTTGAGAGCTTCTTCTTGCTCCGCAATCCGTGTGGTCTCTTATCCTGTTACTGAGGCGCAGGCATCGCGCCTGAAAACAGCCCCTAGGCTCCGGAATTGGGAGCATGCTGAACCGCTCGCTCGAACGTGTTGTGCGAGGTTGGATGCCGATGACGTGCCGGGCTACCGCGTTCAGATCGAATGTCCGTAGACTTTGAATCAACGAAAGCTCAGCTAGATGGAGTACGCCAAGATCGTCACGCTTCCTGACAAGCGTGGCGCAGCGCCACGCTTGTAGTTGACGAGCAATGCAACACAGCCAACGACATCCGTCTGTTCGCCCGGCAAAAGCGGCTCGTCCAATTCAGATCAAGATGATATCGGCTCGGTCGCCGACATAGCCAAAGCCGTCTTTGTCTGCAAAGACAATGGGATCAGCGTGCATCTTGGCGGAAGCTGTACTGAAACAAATTTGTCGGCAAGGGCAGCCGCGAAAATTGCGGCGGCAATACAGCCTACATGATGCTCGCAAACCCGGGATAGAAGCCGATGAAGGTATCTCCATCATCGAAAATGAGCAAAAGCGGATTCCGACGTACCCAGAACTCCATTCGCGATAAGAACGCCGCGACTCGCATGGCGACGGACTCGAAGGGTACTATCGTTTTGCTATCGAGCGGGCGGTTAGCCGTGCCTTGCGCCTCTTCACGCGTAGCTGATGCCGGCGCGCGTGCAACTAAGGTCGAAATTGTGAATCCTCTTTCCTCGTAAACAGCTTGGGTCCGTTGGAGCGCTCAAACTGACGGGCGCCTTCGGAACGCACCAAGATAGCGCGCAAGTTGCTGACTCGGAATCGACGTGTACGCGACGACAAGCCTTTCTCACTTGCTCGGCTCGTGACGCCAACACAGCGGGCGCTGATCTCAATATAATAGCCGTTGACAGTCTAATACGATGAAATACTCTTCGCTAACTCGTATCGCATAGCACGACTTCATGGCGGGAGGCAGTGAGATATGAATCGGCGAGATGTTTTGTCGGGCGCGGTAAAACTTGGCGCGTTCGCTGCGAACGTGGCTCCCTTCGTCGTACCGTGTCAGGCCCAAGCTGGTACAACAATTTCTTTCGCGAGTTGGGGTGGGAGCTACGGTGATTTCATCAAGGAATTCTGGATCAAGCCGTTCACGGCAGAAACCGGGATTTCTGTAGACTACGTCAATGGTCCAGATCTGGCGAAGGTGAAGGCACAAGTCACGAGTAACAGCGTTCTATGGGATGTGTTCGATACGTCCGGTGCTGTGGCCTATGCGGGCGCGAAGGAAGGTTTTTGGGAGCTGATAGACACCAAAATAGTTGATTCCACGCGATTTGCGCGGAGCTCGCCCGCTTTCGCTGTGCCCACGGCCATCTATGCGGGTGGGATCGCATATGACCCAAGCCGAACGAAGCGCCCGGCGGACGACTTTGGCCAGCTTTGGGATGTCAAGAACTTCCCTGGGCGTCGTTCCCTTCGCGGGGAAAACGGCACTAGTGAGACGCTTCAGCTTGCATTGCTTGCGGACGGTGTTGCGCCGACCGAGCTGTATCCGCTTGACGTAGATCGGGCCTTCAAGGCGTTGGATCGGATCAAGCCGCACGTCAAGAAATGGTATTCGGCCACTGCCGAGGGGGTATCGCTTATTCAGACCAATGAAGTGGACTATACCTTCACGTTTGCGAACCGGGTCAGGTCTGCGAAGGAAGCGGGTGTATCTATCGATTTCTCCTTCGGCCAGTGTATCAGCTCTGTGCAATACTGCACCATACTCAGGGGCAGTCCGCGGAAGGAAGCTGCGATGCGCTTCCTTGAGTTCATTACCAGGCCAGCGCAGCAAGTTTTAATAGCCAACAAACTTGGTGTCTTGCCGGTGACAAAAGGCGCCGAGCAAAGCATGGACGAGAGGGCGCGGCGTTGGGTTCCCGATCTCAACAGTCCCAAGAATGTGTTCACAAACGAGGAGTACTGGGCCGATCATCACGTTGAGCTCGACAAGCGTTTCAAAGAGTGGATCCTAATGTAGGATTTCGCATTTTTCTTTTTCGACCACGATCGTACATGGAGAGGAAGGCGAGAATGGCGGGCGATATCCTTAGTTCCAAATCCAGGCTCACCGACTCGCGGCGCGATATGTTGTGCCAGGTTCGGATTGATCCCCCGCGCTACCTCGTCTTCATTCCATCCCTTTCGCGATCGGACACGAATGTGCGGGTGCTTAAGCGCGAGTCGACGCCCATCAGCAACCCGATTTCCGGCTCTTATGACACTGAGGAGAAGTGCCGGCGCTAAGCCGCCGCCTTAGTTCAGTTCGTTCGCGCATGCGCAGTGAGCCATTTGATACTTCCAGGCGAACTTCAAGGACAACCGTGGCCAGCTTCGGTGTCCATTCTGCCCCGCAGATCACGCATCGATCGGACAGACTTGACTAAGGATGCGCCAAGCCAGGCTCGTGATCGAGTGACTCGGTCGCGTCTCGCTACAGCTGTCTGGCGGTCAGCAGGCGCGAGTAGGCAATGCTCGTGCGCTGATGGTCAACCCGCATCAGCATTGGAGAATGTGCGATGAGTATCGGCTCGGTCAACAAGACAGACCTCAACCAAAAGCCCACCGCAACTGCCCCGTGGCGAATCGGAGTTGATGTCGGAGGCACATTCACTGATCTCGTAGTCGCTGACGCTACCGGCGCGCTCTTCACCTTCAAGTCGCCGACCAACGTGCCTAATCCGGCCATAGGTGTCATTGCCGCCGTGGAGCTAGCTGCAAATGGTCTGGGGATCTCCGTTCAAAGCCTGCTTGCGAACTGTCGTGTGTTTGTTCACGGATCGACGATCGCGACCAACACAATTCTTGAGCGAAAGGGAGCCGTCGTTGGCCTGCTTGCGACCGAAGGCTTTCGCGACGCGCTCGAGATTCGGCGTGGCTTTCGGGAAGATGCATGGGACCATCGCACTCCGTTTCCGGATCCGATCGTTCCACGCCATCTGCGGCTGCCGGTTCGGGAGCGGATGGACAAAAGCGGCTGTCCAATACGAGCTCCTGAGCCCGAGAGCATAGAACGAGCGATCGATACGTTCCGACGAGAGGGGGTGACTTCCGTGGCGATCTGTCTGCTCAACAGTTATCGCAATGATAGACACGAGCGGATGTGCGCTCAGCTAGTTCGAAAGAGTTGGCCAGAGGTCTGGTTGTCCATTTCGGCGGATATCGCTCCCGTGCTCGGTGAATATGAGCGTACCTCAACCACGGTGCTCAACGCCTACGTGACCCCCCGTGTTGTCCCGTATCTGCGTCAGCTTGAGCAAGATCTGCGAGCGCAGGGATTAGCCTATCCGCTTCTCCTGATTCAGAGCAATGGTGGAGCGGCGAGCGTTGAACAGCTGGTCGACCGTGCGGCCATGTTGGCTCTATCGGGGCCTGCCGCAGGGGCGAGCGCGCTTCGTGCCGTGGCGGACATGGCAAAACGCGATGACCTGCTGCTAATGGAAATCGGCGGCACAAGTTGCGACGTCACCTTGATGAATGGAGGTGAAATCGCGATGGTCGATTCGTTTTCTCTCAACGACTATCACTTAACCCTCCCGTCGGTTGATATCCATTCAATCAGTGGGGGTGGGGGCACAATTGCGGCGGTCGACTCCGGAGGACTGCTAAACGTTGGCCCGCACGGTGCGGGCGCCCGACCTGGTCCGGCTTGTTATAGTCTCGGCGGCGACGATCCCACAGTTACGGATGCGCATCTTCTGCTTGGCCGGATGCGTCCCGGCCCCTTTGCCGGTGGGCTCATCACGCTCGATCTCACCCTCGCACGCTCAGCAATCGAAGACAAAATCGCGGCCCCACTGAGGCTCGATGCTATTTCTGCTGCGTCTGGCGTTATTCGTTTGTTGGAACAGAGTCTGCAGCATGCGATCGAGCGCGTTAGCGTCGAGCGTGGACACGATCCTCGGCGCTTCCTGCTCGTTGCGGGCGGAGGCGCGGGAGCGCTGCATGCGGTCCCCGTCGCGCGCGCACTGGGCTGTCCGGCGGTGTATGTGCCACGCCTTGCAGGAGTGTTTTGCGCGTTCGGCATGTGTAGCACCGACATACGCGAGGACTTTCTCGAGACTTGGTTGAAGCTACTCGACCAACAATCGAGTGACGACATTGACCGAGGCTTCTCTCAGCTAGTCGCTTCGGCTAAGACACGGCTAGCGGCCAGCGGATTTGCGCTTTCAGATATCAGCTTCGAGCGAAGCGTCGACTTGCGTTATGTCGGACAGCAATGGTCGCTGCAAGTCCCTGTCAACAGCTGGGAAGCGTGGTCAGTTCGCGCGGAGTTCGAAACTCGACACCAACGCCAATTCGGTCACTATCAGCCCGACGGGCAGATCGAAATCGTTCACCTGCGGCTGGTCGGGATCGCTCGTTTGGGGCGAGTACGGCGCCCCGATCTGCCGGCGCTCGAGACCACACCAGTGCCATGCGAGCGGCGCTCTGTATATCTTAACCGAACTTCAGGCTTTCAAACGGTGCCGGTCTATGATGGTAACGAGATGCGTCCTGGCCAGGCGGTGAGCGGTCCGGCGTTAATCGAGGAAAAGAACACGACCATCCTGATTGGTCTTGGCGATCGCCTCGAAGTCGACGCCAGTGACAACTTTCTCATTCATGTGACGAACCCCGCGGAGTAATGCGATGATTGACGATCCCATCGGCCTTTCAATCGTCCAGAAGCAGCTTGACCACATCGCGCGGCAGATGGGATGGGTGATGATGCGGACAGCGCGGAGCACGATATTCAGCCAGTCCCATGACTTCTCCTGCTTCATTTGCGACGCCCACGGGAACATCGTGTCGCAGGCCGACGGATTGCCTATTCATACCGGTGGCGGTGGATTTGCGGTCAGAGCCGTACTTGAGAGGTTCGGCCGGGAGATTGCCGATGGGGACGTGTTTATCCTCAACGACCCCTATCTTGCTGGCGGCAATCACTTGCCTGACTATACGATTATTCGGCCCGTGTTTCTGCTGGGTGAATTGCTGGCCTTTTGTTGCAACAGAGCCCATCAATCGGATATCGGAGGAGGTGCTGCCGGCACCTACAATTCGGTAGCAACCGAGATCTTTCACGAAGGGATCAGGCTTCCGGTGCTGCAACTGATTGCTGCCGGTAAGTTGCGTCGCGACCTGTGGGAGCTGCTTCTTGCGAATACTCGGTGTCCGGATCTCTTGGATGGCGACTTGCGGGCAATGATCGGCTCAACTGAAATCGGTGCCAGACGTTTGGCCGAGGCGTTATCGCTCTTGCGGCAGGGGACAGCGCGCGACTATCTCAATGGCATTCTCGACTATGCCGAGCATCTGGTTCGTGAAGAAATCACTCGATTGCCTTGCGGTGTCTATGAAGGCGAGGATGAGAGCGACAACGACTGCTTTGGGCCTGCCGATATCCGGGTTCGCGTTCGTGTTACGGTCTCTGATAAAGATCTGCACCTCGATTTCACGGGCAGTTCGCCGCAGATCTCAGGCTTCAAGAACTCTTCGATCGCCAATACCTACTCCAGCGTCTATCTTGCGATCATTGCGTTTCTTGGTCCGCAACTGCCTAAGAACCAGGGCGCTTTCCGCGCAGTCACAGTGCACGCTCCAGAAGGGACCGTCGTGAATGCCCGGTCGCCGGCGCCGATGACGATGAACACTATATTTCCTGCAACCAACATCGTTCATGCTTGCTGGAAGGCATTGGCTTCATGCGATCCAAAGCGGGCGTGCGCCGGCTGGGGAAAATTGCTGCATTGCGTGACGTCTGGCCGCCGCTTAAGTGGAGAAACCTTCGTCCTGTACCACGGGCATGGGCTGCCATCAGCAGGTGCCGTTCGCGGTCGAGATGGCTTTCCTGGAATGGGATTGGTACCAACATTATGCGGATCACGATTGGCGAATGTGGAGACCCAGGAGCAGTTCTATCCTATCACCATCCACAAACATGAAATGCGGTGCGACGGCGAAGGTGCCGGTGAATTTCGTGGCGGTCCTGGCATGAACTATGTCGCGGACGTAGAAGTGGCCGCCGAATATTCGTTTCGGGGCGAAGGGGGGTATGGACTGACCGCCTTCGGAGTTAATGGCGGCTCCGCAGGTCAGTCCGGCTCAATGACACTTGCCGCCGCGAATGGCGAGCCGTTCGACATTCCCCAATATGGCGTACGCAACCTGCCGCCGCTCCGGATTAACATTACCTCACCCGGAGGCGGAGGATATGGCGATCCGAGGCGACGTAACCCTGATGCCGTGCTTTGCGATGTTCAAGGCGGAATCGTGAGTCCCAAAAGGGCGCGAGATGTATACGGCGTGGTCCTCACTACGGATCGGCGTAGTGTTGATGCTGACGCCACTGCCCTGCTGCGCTCAAGACGACAGACGGCATCCGAAGCTTTGAGAGCTTGAGATAACATTGCGTGAGGCAGGCCCGCTAAGGCGGCAAGATGCTCTCTGCCGCATGTTGGATAGAAGCGGTTTTTCTCTCGGAGCATACAACGTCCGCGTGCGACCATGCATCCAGCCTCGATTTCTTATGGCCTAGCTGGTGGCGGCGTGCTGCGTTTTGACGATCTCGCTCGGTCCGGCCGGACGAATTCCTTGGAATAACTTGTCCGATATGTAATATTGTAATGAACTACAGAGAATTGTGTTGGAGGAGGCAACGTATGAACCGTCGAGATCTCTTAACGGGCGCAGCGAAGCTCGGCACTGCACTATCGCTGAGCGCGACTCCATTTATTTCGCCCCGCCGTGCGCAAGCTGCCACGACAATTTCCTTCGTGAGCTGGGGCGGGAGCTACGGTGATTTCGTGAAAGAATTCTGGATCAAGCCGTTCACGGCTGAAACGGGAATCTCAGTAGAATATATCAATGGTCCAGACTTAGCGAAGGTGAAGGCTCAGGTCGAAAGCAATAACGTTCTGTGGGATGTATTCGATACGCCTGGGACTCAGGCTTATGCGGCCGCCAAACAAGGTCTTTGGGAGGCAATCGATACCAAAATAGTCGATTCCGAGCGTTTTGTTCACAAACCGCCTCCTTTTGCCATCCCTACAGCCATCTACACGGGAGGCATAGCGTACGATCCAGCCCGAACGAAGCATGCAGCGAATGATTTTTCGCAACTTTGGGACGTTAAGAGTTTTCCTGGGCGCCGCGCACTTCATGGCGCAAACGGAACCGCTGAGACATTGACCGTTGCTTTGCTTGCGGATGGTGTTGCCCCTAACGAGCTGTACCCACTTGATGTAGACCGCGCTTTCAAAGCGTTAGAGCGGATCAAACCATACGTTAAGAAGTGGTTCGGTGAAACGGCTCAAGGGGTGAGCCTCATTCAAACGAATGAAGTTGACTATACCATCACATATGCGAACCGTGTCAGGTCTGCGAGGGAAGCGGGTATTTCGATCGATTTCTCTTTCGGTCAAAATATCAACGTGGTGCAATATTTCACTGTACTCAAGGGGAGCCCGCGGAAGGAGGCTTCGATGCGCTTCCTTGATTTTATCAGTAGGCCGGCGCAGCAGGCCTTAATAGGCAACCAACTTGGTGTTGTCCCGGTAACAAAAGGTGCCGAGCAAAGCATAGATGAGCGGGCGCGGCGCTGGCTCCCCAATCTCAGCAATCCTAAAAACGTGTTCCTCAGCAATGAATACTGGGCCGATAACTTCGTCGACCTCGATAAACGTTTCAAGGAGTGGATCCTAACCTAAAGAGCGGTGCATCCACGCGATCGCCCTGCACTCGACCTTGCGTTGGGTTTGCGGGTGCAGCGAAGTCCCTCGCACATGGCTCATGCCGTTGGCCTCGATCCATTCCGCCAATTCGCCGTCGATGTAACTAGAGTCGTTGTTGCTGAGCAGCTTCGGCTTGTGCAGCAGCTCGGCGGACCCAAAGCCTGAGGATTCGACGGCCAGCTCCAGCGTGTCAGTGACGTCCTGGGCGCGCATGGCGGAGCATAACTTTCACGCGATCACGTAGTCAGAGAGCTGAGTGCCGCGTTTTCAGCAGACCGGCCGCGGCGACATGCGCAGCACCTGTTGGCATCTAATGGTGAACGCAGTCGGGCCTGCATCGACGCTGTCCGTCAACCGATGCATCAGGTACATACCGTCATCTCCGACCACGATTGATCCTAAGCTGCTTACGGCCGCCAGTGCAGATCGATCTACAGCCCGCAAATTAAAAGCAAGGGACCAGGCCACCGGGGGAAGCAAGCAAATCCTGGTGCTTTTCGGACGGAAAAGACATGCGAATACACCAACTGAATTAAAGACGTGTTCTGTACGTTACGTGCAGACTTATTGCTTGTATAGATCTTCCGCATCCAGAAAAATACCAACGGTGTTTGTGAAGTGGAGGACAGTCGTATGAACCGTCGAGATGTCTTAGCGGGCGCGGCGAAACTCGGTGCGACCCTCTCTCTGGGCGCGGCTCCCTTCGTATCATCCCGCCGGGCGCAAGCTACTACAACAATTTCGTTCGTCAGTTGAGGCGGAAGTTACGGTGATTTCATCGAGGAGTTCTGGATCAATCCCTTCACGGCGGAAACCGGAGTCGCGGTTGAATATGTTAACGGTCCAGATCTAGCGAAAGTGAACGCCCAAATCCAAAGTAACAACATTCAGTGGGACGTATTGGATGCAGCCGGTGCTATGGCTTATGCGGGCGAGAAGGAAGGTCTTTGGGAGGCGGTCGATACGAAACTAATTGATCCCGCCCGATTTGTTCGGAAGCCGCCTTCCTTTGCTGTGCCCACGGCCGTTTACACGGGTGGCGTCGGCTATGATCCAAGCCGAAACGAGCGTCCGCCGAAGGACTTTGCCCAGCTTTGGGACATCAAAAACGTCCCTGGTCGTCGCGCACTACCTAGGATCGTCGATGAGGTGTTGGAGCTTGCTTTGCTTGCTGACGGTGTTACGCCAAGCAAGCTGTATCCGCTTGATGTAGACCGCGCCTTCAAAGCGCTCGATCGCATCAAGCCTTATGTCAAGGTCTGGTTCGATGCAACCGCTCGGGGGGCTCGCTCATTCAGACGAATGAAGTCGACTACACCTTTACTTATGCGAACCGGGTCAAGGCCGCGAAGGAGGCGGGCATTTCGATCGATATCTCTTTCGATCAGACTCTTAACGTGCAGCAATACTTCTGCGTGCTCAGAGGCAGCCCGCGAAAGGAAGCTGCCATGCGCTTCCTTGAATTCGTTACCAGACCTGATCGGCAGGCCCTGTTAGCCAATAAGCTTGGGGCGACTCCGGTGGCAAAGGACGCAGAGCAAAAAGTAGACGCGGTGGCGCGGCGCTGGCTACCCGATCTCAACAATCCCAAGAACGTATTCCGGAACGATGCGTACTGGGCCGATCACTATGTCGAACTCAACAAGCGTTTCAAAGAATGGATCCTAGCGTAGGGATCTCCGCTTGCGTCCGGGTGTTTTGGCGTCCGACCTTCTACGATTGCCAGTTAAAGGAGGCGGCAAGCTTACAGGCGGGCTTTCGAAGATGATCTCCACCGATGCCTTTGTATTGCCGGATATGCTGCGCCATCAGTTTCCTTCAATGAACGCCAATGCCTCGGTCGCGAACGTCAGCACGGATCCGCCGGCACGAACTGTGCCGGCTGTGGCAAAGCCGGACGCGAGCCAGATTGACGCTCACCAGGCTCGCTCAGCAGGACCACGTCGGGAGAAACATCGAGAATATGAATGCTCTGCCCCAATTCACAGCCAATGAATTGGAGTTCGATTGTCACGCGGATACACTGCCGTGCCGAACTTGAGGGGCACTTAAGAACCAACGAAGTCGTCAAGATCGCGACGCGTCCTCGAAGGATGCAGGATTTTCCGGCATCTCGCAGAGACGGGCCGCGATTAATCGCGCAAATCCATCGTCCGTCCAAAACCAATGTCCGAGCCACCATCACCGTAAGTGCCCGTTAGACTGCCCAAGCCCCTCGTCGACCGAGGAGACCTTAAATGTCAGAAACAGTGATCGCCACGTGTGCGTTTCCAGGGACATACGACATAAACAAGAGCCTCGAGTTGCATCTGTCCTACATCGAGGAGGCTGCTGCGGCTGGCGCTGCTCTCGTCGTCTTCCCCGAGACGAGCCTACAGGGCTACCCGCCGATTTTGAGCTTAGTGGGCATCGAGGACGTACTCCACAATGCTCAACGCACGGCCGAAACAGTGCCGGATGGCCCGACTGTGGCACGCATGATCGCTGCAGCAAGAAAGCACAATATTCACGTGGTCTTCGGCCTCACCGAGGCGGGTAAGCAGCCGGGCATCCTCTACAATACTCTCGTGCTCGCAGGACCGCAGGGGTACATCGGATCATACCGGAAGTTCCACCTCGGGCTCGCGGAGCAGCTCGTGTGGCGGTCGGGCGATCAGTGGCCGGTATTCGATACCCCTCTTGGCAAGCTCGGCTTGTTGATATGCTATGACAAAAGATGGCCAGAAGCGTGTCGGGAACTGACCTTCTCCGGGGCTGAGCTGCTGGTCGTGGGGAACGCATGGCCCGCGCTGCCCGGCCACGGCGGAGGAGAAGACAACCTCAGGGTGGGCTGGTGCGATCTATTCGACCGGGTGCGCGCTGTAGAAAATTACCGTTGGCTCATCTCGTCGAACTTCGTCGGTGAACTTGGCGGATCAAACTTCATTGGCTTCAGCCAGATTGTCGATCCGCTCGGCTGCATCGTCGCAAGCAGTGGACTTAATCACATAGGTTTGGTCAGCGCCTCGATAGATATCCGCGCCGGCCTTTACCGCACCGCTGCAATTTTAGGGGGGCCGCGCCTCATCAGGGACCGTCGTGCCGATACCTACAAAGTGCTCAACGGCTCTCTGCCCATAGTGGTGGACGGTTGATGGTTAATGGATGGCCTCGATCGGGAAGAGCCTATAGGGAGCCCTTTCCAGCTTTACGTGCTGACGTCTTCGGCGGCGGCACGGCTGTTATGATGTTTGCGGTGCGATCGATGTCGGCGTCTTAGCGGCGCGGGATCTTAGTTCGTCCCGATCGTGGAGCGCGTTCGCCGATAGAAGTGGGCGGCTTTCAAGCGTTTCGGCTGCTGTCGGAGTTCGGCGAGAGAGCCGCCGGCTCCTGATTGAAGTGCTTGCGGAGCGCTGCCACTCTGATTAAAAAATCATACTCAGGGGTTTTTCGATATCAGCAAGCACTCCCAATGATTGCCGGCGCCGCCTACATCTCGAAGAGCGGGCTCTACGCCGATCCGCGCGAAGATTGGCTTGCCCAACACCGTGAGCAAGTCATTGATCCTGCTCGTCCGATCGTCGATCCGCATCATCACTTGTGGGACTGCGACGGCCAGCGCTATCTAATCGAAGAGATGGCCGTTGACATCGGCACCGGCCATAACATTGTCGCTACCATCTATGTCGATTCACGGTCGATGTATCGCGCGGTGGGACCAGAATCTTTACGTCCTATCGGCGAGGTTGAGTTCGCCAACGGCGTTGCCGCCATGAGCGCGAGTGGCGGCTATGGCAAGGCGCAAATCTGCGCCGGCATTGTCAGCCACGTGAATCTATTGCTTGGCGAAGCAGCAAAGCCGGTGCTGGAAGCCGAGATTGCCGCCGGCGGCAGCCGCTTTCGAGGCATCCGTCATTCCTCGGCGTGGGATTCCGATGCCGGCATTGCCGGCATATATACGACGCGGCCCAGGGGGCTACTGCTGGATGCCACCTTCCGCAAAGGCTTTGCATGCCTGGCGCCGCTCGATCTTAGCTTCGATGCCTGGCTGTTTCATCCGCAGATCGGCGAGCTCGTCGATCTCGCTCGCGCCTTTCCTGATACGAAAATCGTGCTCGATCATTGCGGTGGCCCACTTGGGCTCGGCCGATTTGCGGGCCGGCGCGAGGAGACTTTTAGTGTGTGGAAAGCGTCGATCACGGACATCGCAAAATGCCCGAACGTCGTGGTCAAGCTCGGCGGCCTCGCAATGCGGCTATTGGGCTATGATTTTCACGAACGGCCGCAGCCGCCTTCGTCCGAGGAGCTTGCCGCCGCTTGGCGACCGTACATTGAAACCTGCATTGAGGCGTTCGGCGCTGGGCGCGCAATGTTCGAGAGCAACTTTCCACCCGATAAGGGCCAGTGCAGCTATCAGGTGATCTTCAACGCCTTCAAGCGGATCACGGAGTCCTGTTCAGAAGACGAAAAGAGCGCGTTGTTTGCGAAAACGGCTGTGGATTTCTATCGCCTTGACCTCGCACCGAGCTGAGTGAATCAAAAACGATTCCCAATCAGCTGTCGCATGACTCAAACTCTCTGCCGTGGCTGGAGGCCGGCAGCGATGCGGTCGAAGTATTCGAACTCCACGCCGTCCCGGCCGAAATCGCTCTTCAGGGCACAGAGATGCTTGCGCCCGCCTGGCTGGCGGAGACATAGATGTGGCTCCAGTCGCTCCAGTCGCAGTCGGTCGCGTGGACTGCGACATCCAACACCATCACCATCTCGGAAATCAAATCGAACACGCTTGAGGAGAAAGTCACCGAGCGTGGACCGGCAGCGGCGAGGAACTTGCCTTGCTCATCAAGAAGTCTTTACGTGACGGCCTCGAAGCAGCAACTATGGAAGTCGCCCGCCTCAACGATCGTAGCGGTCCTGGCTCTTTGGGCCAATCTGTGACGTAGGCCAGGCATTGGGACACGCTTAGCTTGGCGGCCTTACATTTGAGACCTGCATCGAGGCCTTCGGCGCGAGGCGCGTAAGATTTCCACCGCCTTGATCTCGGGAAACGTTAGAGCATTCGCCCTGCTTAGCAAATCGAGGGCGAATCCCAGATCAGCTGCCATGCGCCAGCCATTGTAGTACGTGAAGCCAGCCCGATCAGAATCCGATGGATCGGCCGGGGTCCGACGAAATAGCGCTGGCGTTCGGCGAGGGAGTTCCCCGATAATGCTCACGGCAGTGCCAAATCCGCGGATGCACGTAGAAATTCGGCGACTTGAAGCCGACCTGCCGTGTGCGATGTTCGTCGCGCCGTTCGAGGATCCCGCCATTGGGCTGCCGTTATCGAGCAGTTGAAGGCGAAGACGCATTGCCATAGGGCGAACTTACAGAAATGCGAGGCTTTGGCTCCGGACGTGCTCGGTTGGATCCAGTACGGGATTAAGGTGTCCTCTGTACGGTCCGAACAGAATTATTCCTTCATCAGAAGATCGAGTTGACCTAATGAACCGTGGCGCCTGCAAGCTGTCTTCGATTTGACCGGTTGCGTGGCCAATGCCGATCGACGTTGGAACTAATCCCGGAAGCCGCGGCCCTGATCAAATGGAACACTTTTCGCATGCCGTACTACTCTTTTGATCTTGTGATTGGCGCGGAGTACAGGGACCAAGGCGGTCTTATCCTTGAAAATCTTGAGCTTGCTTCCGAGCGGGCGCAGCAGCTCGCGACCGAACTCTCTGCCGTATATCCAGGCCTGAAGGCCAAGGGCTGCGCGGTTCGCGTCATTAACGTCGACAACACCGAACTCTATCGCACGCCGCTTGATCCGGCGCCGCCATCAAGGAGGCATCAGTACTAAACTCCATCAACACTGGCTTCACTCGAAAGCTGGCGGCTCCACGAGTCGTGATTCCCATTTTGCGTAGTCGCCGATGGAACCTCGCGTGATGGGCCTATCCTCGCGAAGCGCTGATTGTTATTCGGCCTGCAATATTGCCGCCTGAGTCGGGTGGCTACGGATAGGAGACGGCACTTTTACATGCGCGCCGAACGATCGCCGCGCCGCCGCATCTCTGGAGTTGAGACGCCACAAGCGCATGGCTGCCAAGTTGACCGACAGGCTCGCTAGCGCCAAAACACACGTCGGAACGAAATCGCCTATAGCGTGTTTTCTAAGCCCTGTTTGCAGGGCCCGGGATGTTGCTCGCATTCGCCGTAGTACGATAGCGTTTCGGTGTGAGACAAGCACGCTCTCGTGTCGACAAACTCCGACATTCGTACGCTGCGGATCGACAATTATCTGCCTTGCACACCGCATGCGGGACGAAACCGCTTTGGCACTGACGTACCGCCTCAACCTCACAGTTACAACAAGCTGCAATAATGACAAGGAGTCCTCGCATTCTGCAGGTCTTACTCGAGATGCCGTATCACATCTTTCAAACGGTCTATCTCTCCTGCCTCAGGAAGAACAACAGATTGGCGAAGATCGAAGACAAGTGGCAGCCGATCACAGCGATCTGTACGTAACGTACTGTTCAGGTTGAGGATTTCGAAAACAATTGAAGGTAGTTTTTCCGTCGTCCATTCCGATTCGAACGATAATACGAGTTCAAGGTCTACGTCGCGTCATCGTCGCAACCTACCTCACCAACGATTCAGTGAACGCTGTCGCGTTTGCTTCGCACGATACCATTCTCACGTTTGGAGTCTTGATGACGCTCGTCAAGCGCTTGATTCTTGCTTTCACCGCCGTAGTCGCCGTCGGATTGATCGCTACCGTTGTAACCAGCCTCTCGCTTGGTTCGTTTAGTGGCAACGATCAGAACGTAACGGAATCGCATGCAGCCGTTATAGCTGTGTACGAAACACAAATGGCTCTGTCGCGGCAAAACACGTTACTTGTAACCTACATTACAACCGCGGAGCGAAAATATCGCGACGAATTTGACCGACAGGCGATCGGTTTCGATCATGCCCTCGATCCGGCTCTCATCCTCGTCGGGGGGCACGCGGAAACAAGGCAAAACATAGAGCAGCTGAATGGCTTGATGAAGTAATGGCTGGAAAGCGCCGGAAAGAGCATGCGTTTCATGTCAGAGCTCGATGAGACGCGGAATCTGAGGGCGAAGATCACTGAGCAAGCCGGGCGCGCCGTTGCCGCACTGAATGAGTCGATAGCCGAGCACTACTTTGGCAGAGTTTAAGCTGCGCGGGATTCCCAAATCAGTTTTTTTGTGACTCATGGGTTGTCGGCTTGTGGAGGGGCCGACCATGGGAGGCGGGAGATCGGATTGGCGGAAGGAGCTTGGACGCTTTCTGGAGCCGTTTTTGGATCGATTGGGTCACAAGGCTCGGCGGCAGATGTGCCCAGCCTATGTGGCGGGACTGATTGGCTCCGGCGATCGCAACAGCATCCAGCCCATGGCAGCGCGCGACGGACAGGTCGGCTACGACCAGCTGCATCACTTCATAGCAAGTGGTGTATGGGATGCGGCCCCGCTGGAGAACGTCCTGCTTGCCGAGGCCGACAAGATGTTGGCAGTGATGACGCCTGGCTGATCATCGACGATACGGCGCTGCCGAAGAAGGAGGAGCGCTCGGTCGGCGTGGCGCCGCAATACGCTCCAGCCCTTGGCAAGACAGCCAACTGTCAGCCTCTGGTCTCGGTGACGCTGGCCTCGCGCGAAGTGCCGGTGATGGTCGGGCTGCGGCTATTTCTACCCGAGACCTGGACGAACGATCCCGAGCGCTTGAGGCGAGCCCACGTGCCGAAGGATCGGCAGATCGCTCTAACAAAGCCGGAGATCGCGATCGAAGAAATCGATCGTGTCATCGCCTCCGGCGTGCGTTTCGGCTGTGTGCTTGCCGATTCAGGATACGGATCAAGTGGGCCTTTCCGCCAGGCTTTGAGCGAGCGCGGGCTGCTGTGGGCAGTGGGACGGTCGCGACGCCAGAACGTCTACCCCGCGGACGTTGCCCTTATCTTCCCCATCGCAAAAAACTGGAAAGCGCCGCAAATACCACATTCCTGACCGGCCTCCGGTTTCCGCCGAGGCAACGTTGAACGGAGAGAAATGGCGAAAGGTCAGCTGGCGACGGGGCACCGAGGGCCGGCTGAGCTGTCGCTTCGCGGCTCGCCGTGTTCGGGTTGCGGACGGTCATAAGCATCGGATGCTCGATAATCGTATGCAGTGCATGCCTGGCGACGAGGTCTGGCTTGTCGGCGAGCGGCGATCGACCGGAGAGCAAAAATACTATGTGTCGAACCTGCCGGCCGATGCCACCATCGTGATGCTTACAGCCGCCATCAAGGCCAGATGGGTCTGTGAACAGGCGCACCAGCAACTCAAGGAAGAGCTTGGGCTCGACCACTTCGAAGGCAGATCCTGGACCGCTTACACAGACATACCTTGATGACGATGATCGCCTACGCCTTCCTCCAATCCCGCCGCCTCAAAGCAGCGGGACGGAAAAAAAGAATCGTAGGACCGCCACCCCAGCCCAGCATGCCCGCCATCAGGCAAGCCATTCTCGATCTCTTCGAACGCCCTCCACCCCTGCGATGCTCCCATTGTGAAAGGCTCCTCGTAGGAATCGCTAAAACAAAAGTGCCAAAGTAGTGCGAGGCGTCGGCCGCAAAGAAGGGCGCGCGACACGTAATGGAAGTGGCTTCGCTCTCAGGCCCGGCCGCTGGGATCCTGGTGTCCATCATCGTGTGCATCTGGCTCCTGACTACGCTGCAAAAGCCCATGTGTGATCTTGGACTTGTCGTGGGAAGCTTCGCTGAAGGGCGCTTGGAGGCCAGTATCCCGCACATCGAACGAGCAGACGAGATCGGAACAATTGCCCGTTCGCTTAAAGTATTTCGTGACGCCTTGCTCGAGCGAGGAGCGCTCATTCAAGCTTCGATGGCGGACAAATCGCGCCTCGCGGACCAGGATAGAATGGTCGGGCATGTGCGTTCGTTCCAAGCCGAAATTCAGGGCGTGCTCGATCATGTTAACGTTCAAATTGGAGCGATGGACGACATATCGCAGGCACTAACGGGAGTGGCGAGCGAGCTGACGAATCTAGTGTCAAGCGCGGTGGCCGCATCGCAGCAAACCAACTCGAATGTCAGCGCCATCTCGGGCGCGGTCAATGACCTTGCCGGATCGATTTCTGCAATAACTCAGCAGGGCCAGACGCTAAACAGGACCTTCGGTCAAGCCGAGCGACGAACTAAAGAGGCGACGATACGCGTTACGGATTTGACGACAGCATCGAGCAAGATTGCCGAGGTAATCACGCTCATCAAGAAAATCGCCGGGCAGACCAATCTTCTGGCCTTGAATGCCACGATCGAGGCGTCTCGAGCAGGCGAGGCCGGCAAGGGGTTTGCTGTTGTTGCCGCAGAAGTGAAGGCCCTCGCGAGTCAAACAGCGAAAGCCACGGATGAGATTATTCGGCACGTCGATGGGATACAGGGCTCCATAGCTGGTACTGCGGAAGCCATTAGAGAGATCGCGGATGTCGTGAGCGTGGTCAACAGCGCAGCGACTGAGATTGCCGCGGCCGTTCAACAGCTCGAAGCGACAACAATGGGTATCAGCGACTCGATGCGGCAAGCCGCTGGCGGCACCGATCACGTGGAGTCTAATCTATCCACTGTTTCGGGTGTTGCAGATCGTACGAACCGGGCGGCCGTAGACGCTGAGCGTGCATCGTCAGATGTGGCTCTTCGGACTGCTGAACTGCGCCAAGTAATCGGAGAGTTCTTAAAGCAGGTCACCGCTTAAGAGTCGGAGCAGAGCCATGTCGGACATGGCCTCAAACAGCCTGCTCCAACATCAGATTATCGTTTCGCCGGCGAGTGACACTTGGCAAAATTGAACAAGATCGGAGCGCTAACAAGCTTCGTGTCGTGAGTGAGCCAAATAGGCGCCCTAGCTATTGAGCGGCTCGGACGTCGAGAGCCCGGGTTTCAATGTGCAGAGTTGTTGCCAGTCATCGGGGCTGGCCTTCAGGACCGATCCACGCGGGATAGAGTTCGTCGAGCTCGCCGAAGACCTCGGCTATCTCGCTCCGCTGAGCTCAGATGGGTCGGCAAGATCATCAAGCGGTCCGTAGGACATCCAGACCGTCGTGATCGGCGATATCGACATCGGGGGCTTTCTATGGCGCCCTTCTCAAGCTGATCGCGGCTTACGCGCCGATCAAGGGCAGTGTGTTGCCGCCTTTGCCGGTATAAGCGACATGCAATCGGCGGCCGCAGCGAGCGCAACGGAACAGACCAGGCAGCAGAGCTTCGCCGCGCCGGATAGCCCCGCGGCCCAAATAGCTCTTTCCGTTGGCATTGTCGGCGATCAGACGCTGATTCCGTTCGAACTCCTCCGAGGAAATATATGCCTCGTGATGGTCGCGGATCAAACTTCCCAGTCTTTTCAGTTCCGACGGATACTGTCGCGCACGACTCGCTTTCTGCCACCTTCGATCAAAACGCGCGTGCCGCGCCGGCCGAAGACGAATGCGCCGGCATAAACCGGATTGGTCAGCACGTGGTGCAGTGTGTAATAGACCGGCGCTTTCCACTCGGTTGTTTGCTTGCCATGGCCGTGAACGACCGCCGGAACGACGACTTGCTCCTCCCGGAACCAAAGCAACACCTGCCGAATCGACTGCAGTTCGGCGAATTTGCGAAACACCAGGGCGATGCTATCCTGAATGCGCCGATCCGGGTCCTTCTCGATCCGGCCATCTTCGGCCTTGACGTAGCCGACTGCCACGGTCAGTAGGAGCTCTCCACGGCGTGCCTTCTGCTTAAGCGCCTCGAGGGAACGCTGCCGGAATACCGAAAGCTCCATCTCGCTCATCGTGCCCTTCATGCCAAGCAGGAGGCGATCGTTGATCGAGCGAGGATCATAAATGCCGTCTTCATCGACAATCAGTGTTCCGACTAACCCGCAGAACTCAAGCAAAGTATGCCAGTCGCGGCCATTGCGCGCGAGCCGCGACGCCTCCAGCGAAACAACGGCGCCCACCCGACCCTCGCAAATTGCTGCCAAAAACTTCTCGAAGCCGGGTCGAGCCGTGCCGGCGCCAGATCGGCCGAGATCATCATCGACGATTTGAACATCGCTCCAGCCCAATCGGCGAGCCCGGTCGGCGAGGGAATATTGGCGCCGCTGGCTCTCCAGGTTGTTCGCGACTTGGTAGGATGTCGACTGGCGGATGTAGACGATGGCGTCGCGGCAAAGGTGCTCAGCGCTGATCTTGCTCATCGCGCACCTCCGCGAGGCTTTGGACCGGCTGCCCGGCCGTTGGCGTGATTATCGCTTCGACGAGCCGACACCGCAACAGCGCTATTGCCTTCAGCCTCTCCTCGTCCGACAGTTCGGCTGGTGGTACGGCGATGGCGAACAAATCCGGTTGCGTCCGCAGCGGGATCTTCATTGGCATCTCCTCCTTCGGGGGTGGAATCCCCCACAGAAGAGGCTACGAGATGATCGAGCATGGCACGAATCTCGAGGAGGGCCTTAAGCGGAATCCGGGGTGTGGCAACAATCGCAATCGAACCGGCTTGTGGGGTGACCATCCAGTCTGGAACGTAGAGCGTTCCGTCATGCGGCTGCCGGATTAAAAAGTGGCGAATGCCGTTATGTTCCTGCTCACCGACTACAAGAACGGTTTGACCAACGAGCGGGTGGAATGGATAGGCTACAACAACATCGAACGCCAGATTCCCGGCATTATGGCGCTGCTTCCGACGAGGGCGCCGAGAATTGGGCAGTTCTGGCTTCGTTAATCGAGACCTGTAAGCTCAATGGCGTCAGTGCCGAGCACTGGCTCGTTGACGTTCTCGCGAAGCTCGTCAATGGTTGGCCTGCGGCGCGACTGGACGAACTGCTCCCTTGGGCGTCGTTCTACACGATGCATGCACACGATCCGAGGCTGGCGGCATGAGCCTGAACACGACCGCGGTCCGGGTCAAGGTAATCCTCAAGGAAGTAAAACCAGAGGTGATGCGTCGCCTTGTCGTACCCGTCACGCTGCGCCTTGATCGGCTGCATCTGACGCTTCAGGCGGCGTTTGGTTGGTCAACCAGCCACCTCTTCGAGTTCTTCGCTGGTGAAGACCGTTGGGGGATTCCTGATCCCCACAACGACTACGGCCATCAGCCCATGGATGCCAGCAAAGTACGGCTCTGCGATGTCGTTCGCGAGACCGGCGCCAAGACGATCCACTATCTCTATGACTTCGGCGACAGCTGGGATCACGTGATCAAGCTCGAAAAGTTGTTCGACAACACCACGACGGAGGGCATGCCCTTCCTGCTCGAGGCCGCCGGTCGTTGTCCTCCGGAAGACGTCGGCGGTGCGCCAGGCTATGCCGAATACCTCGACGCCATCAGCGACCCTGCTCATCCGGAGCACGAACATATGCGCCGCTGGGGCCCTGAGCAGTTTGATCCCAACCTCGTCGACCGGAAGGCGCTCGAGGCCGCCGTCACCGCTTTGTCGGAAATATGGAAGCCGCGCCGGCGCACCACGGGTTCAAAATAGACGTCAAGCACCAATCAAATGGGCCTCAGAGCTACGCTTACGTCCGATCAAGACGGCGCGCGATCTGATCGGCAGTCGCCGTCAATAAGCTGAGTGCGCATCTGGAGTTCGTGTTCGCGAATATCTCGCGCGGAACGGCCTCAGCGCGAGTGAGGCCAAGCAGGTCACGCTGGTAGCGGTCCCACCTGTGACCGGCGAGCAGGCTCCGTCAGGGGCAGGTCGAGGTGAGCACGCTCAGTGGCATCTTGCGCGACGAGGCGCTGGAGCGGGGTGGAATCCACTCGCTCTTCAACGACACCAATCTGTTCGGCCAGTTCACCGGTGGTTCCTATGTTCTGCGGGAGAGGTCCATCAAGGACGATCCGAATGCATCCCGCATGCTTGTTGAGGGCGTCTCGCGCACGATCGCGTGGGCGCAGACGATACCGGCCGAGGAGGTGAGGGCGCGGTTCGACCGGATCATCGCGGATCGCAAGCGCTATGAGGATGGCCCCGCGATCAAATATTGGAAGAGCGCCGGCGCGCGAACGGCAAGACCATCGTCTTCATCACACATGGCGTCGACGAGGCCGCGATATAGTTACGTCAGGATCCACTCCTTAAATCGCTTATCGAGCTCAACGAAATGATCGGCCCAGTACTCATCGTTTATCAACACGTTCTTGGGATTGTTGGGATCGGGAAGCCAGCGTCGCGCCTGCTGGTTCAGCTGTTGCTCGGCACCTTTTGTAACCGGGATGGCGCCAAGTTTATTGCCAATTAATACCTGCTGCTCTGGCCTGGTGACGAATTCGAGGAACAGCATCGCGGCCTCCTTCCGGGGGCTGCCCCTGACCACAGTGAAGTATTGTGTCTCGCTGAAACATTGGCCGAACGAGAAATCGATTGACACGCCTGATTCCTTCGCAGCCCTAACTCGGTTTGCAAAGGTAATGGTGTAGTCGACTTCATTTGTCTGAATGAGCTTTACCCCCTCAGCGGTTGCAGCGAACCACTTCCTAGTGTGCGGCTTGATCCTATCCAGCGCGGTGAAAGCGCGCTTTACGTCAAGCGGATACAGCTCGCCCGGCGCAACACCATCAGCAAGCAACGCTGGCTCCAACGTCTGCTCGGCGAGACTGCGAAGGGCGCGACGCCCAGGGAAGTTCGTGATGTCCCAAAACTGCCCAAAGTCACTTGCGGGATACTTCGTTCGGCTTGGGTCATAGGCGATACCACCCGTGTAAATAGCCGTGGGCACAGCAAAAGGAGGCCGCTTCCGGACAAACCGGGCGGGATCTATCAATTTGGGATCGACCGACTCCCAAAACCCTTCCTTTGCGCCTGCATAAGCTGCAGGTCCGCCCGCATCGAATACATCCCACAGAACGTTTGTTACTTGTGACTTGGGCCTTCACCTTAGCCAAGTCCGGACCATCGACGTATTCTACAGAAATTCCGGTTTCTGCCGTGAAGGGCTTGATCCAGAATTCCTTCACAAAATCACCGTAGCTCCCGCCCCAGCTCACGAACGAAATCGTTGTAGCAGCTTGAGCTCGGTGGGGTGCTGCGAAGGGAGCGGCGCCTATCGTAAGGGCCGCACCGGCCTTCACAGCACCGGACAAAACATTGCGACGGTTCATGACGATTACCCTCGGGTCATGAGTAACGCGGCGTGCTACTTGGCATACAACTCGTCTCTCACCGACGAGCTCCTAAGCGTCATCGTTTCTCGTCGCGGGAACTCTGTCAAAGGATGATTCTGCACGTAACGTACAGAGCGTGTAGTCGTTTCTCTTTCTGATGCTTCACTCCCGCGAACACTCGTCGCATCCGCTTTTGCCACGCGTTCGCGTTCGATTCGTCTTCTAGAGGTTCCATCTCGTGGTGCTTCAGTCAGGTGCCGGTCGCAAGCCGCGCCTTGCCTAATACGATACCTTACCCTCGGACGAGCGTGCCGCATTTCTGCCGCTGCGAGGAAATGTACGGGCGCGGAAATTTCGGAGCAGTCAACGTTTCGGTCGCTGCTGAACGACTGTTGAAGAAAACAGACCTGCTCACGTTCTTTCGTGCTCCAAAGTCGGCAAGGAGCCGGTGGGGAGATTCGTCAGCTATGTCAGCGGATCTGAAATCGGGTCGTTCTCAAACCGAACTCGAATCGTTCTCAAAATGTCCCATAAGAAGAAGAATTAAGAAGGAGTGCGTGTGTGTGTGGTGACCACCACTACCCACCAGCAGAGCAGCAGCAGCAGTAGTTGGTGGGCCCGCCTGGATTCGAACCAGGAACCAGACCGTTATGAGCGGCCGGCTCTAACCATTGAGCTACAGGCCCCGCAGCGGGCGCCCCCTGAAAGAGGCCGGCAACGGTGCGCGGTTCGGGCCGGCATTTCGGCAACGCCAAGTTGGGCCGATTGAGCCACGCCTTAGCTCATCTCCACTGAAAAGAACGAGCTAACCGCGCAGGTGAATTTCTTGCGTCGCTCCAGCAAGGGTTTATCCGACTTGTTTCTCCGCTTTTAGGCGTGCTGGATATCTTCGGTTGCCATTCGAGAAACTTTGCGGCCAAATCGGCATTGGTTTCTGCAGAATCCTTGGCGCTTCGATTGCGAAAACGAATGCATGATCGGTCCTACAATCGCTGATGCCGATCCGCAACTTCAAACTATCGTCCTCCTCGTGGAAGCGAATTTCATAACAACAGCCTCTCTGCGCAGCAAGTCGTGACCATGATTCCTCTTCCCGTGAGATTGACGTTGCCCGTGCCATTGCGGGCGGTAAGTGCTTCAGTTGCCACTCTAAGGGCCTCGGCGTAGCGAAGCTGACTTGAACGAGGTGGACTATTGAATTGCGCGGCTATAGAGCTAGCATCGATGCGACGACGAAGTCGTGCCTTGCGCCATACTTGTGATCACCGGCAGAACGTCGTCGGTTGCACGATGGGGTGTATCGTCCCTCCAGCGCACCGAACCAAACGGTCGCTCGAGCATGCGGCGCACTCGCACCGGGACCGGGCCGACGTGAAAGGACATGGCCTGCCGTTCCATCGCCCGCTCCGAATGGGTCCAGCGATTGCGCTGACGAAGGTAATCGAGCCAAGTCGGGCAGTGATAGCGCTCGGTCCACAATTCCGGTTCGGCGATGTCACGCGCGATTGACCAACCGTAAGCGCCATTGCGTTGGCGCGACAACTGCACGTCCTGCATCACGTTGTGAAACGCTCGGGCGTTCTCCTGAGGGACCCGGTATTCGATCTCGACCACAAGCGGGCCGCTGCGTCCCGTAAGCGCAAGCCGCACCTCGGGATCTGCCAGCACTTCAGCTTCCTCCTCACGCGCGCTGATTCGCGGCATACGCAGCCATAGGGCCAAGAGCGGCGAAGCAAGCATGAGGACAGTCGAGACCAGCAAGGCAGCTTCGACGCCGACAGCATCAGTCAGCCGTCCCCAGCCCCAGCTGCCCACGGCAATCCCGCCTGATGACACTGCTTGGTAGGCAGCAAGCGCGCGTCCGCCCACCCAACGCGGCGCTGACAGCTGCACACCGATGCTAAACAATGCCCAAGCAATCGTCCATGCGACTCCCGCCAACAATAGCGCGGCTGCTGTTAACAGCGGCTGCCGACTTAGCGCCACCGCCGCAATCGCTAAGCCCATCGATAGTGCGCAGGCGCGGATCGCGGCTTCGCCGCTCATACGCTTGCGTACCTCAGTCACATTGAGTGCGCCGATCACTGCGCCCAAACCAAAGGCGCTGAGCATGATGCCATAGGTTTGCGCGTCACCATGCAGGAGATCGCGCGCCACAAGCGGCATCAGTGCAATAATCGCCCCGCCGATTAGACCGATCACCATGGCGCGGATTAGTACAACCTTGATTGCCGGCGAATTGGCGATGTAGCGCACGCCAGAAGCGACGGCGCGGCTTAGCCGTTCAGCCGGCAAGCGCGGAGGCGCCGCGACGCGCTTCCACATGTACAACGCGACAAACAGCGGCAGATAAAGGAGAGCGTTGAGCGCAAACGAGGCTACGGGGCCCGCGCTCGCCACCAGCACGCCTCCAATGGCCGGGCCCACGCTGCGTGCGATGTTGTAGTTGCTCCCGTTGAGAGCGACTGCCGCAGGCAACGCTTCTGACGGCACCTGCTCGCCTATCGAGGATGACGAGGCAGGTCCCATTATCGCCATGCCGCTGCCGAGTATAAAGCAAAGTGCCAGCAACAGCTTCGGGGTGACTAGGCCGAACCAGGTGGCCGCCGTCAGCGCGCTTGCGCCAGCAAGCGCGATGGTAAGCGAGACAAGAGCCACGATCCGCCGGTCGTACATGTCGGCAATTGCGCCGGCTGGTACCGAGATGAGCATTACCGGCAACCATAGCGCGGTCTGCACCAGTGCGACCATGTCAGCCGACGATGTCATCTCAGTCATTGCCCAAGCCGCGCCGACGCCCTGAATGAGGATGCCTAGATTAGAAAAAAGGCTTCCAAGCCAGATGCGCCGGAAGGTGGCATAACGCAGCGGCGCGGCGATCCCATCGGCGCTGAAGGCCCGCGGCTTGGGCGCGTCGGTCATCAGCTCCTCCCTTGCCTGCTATGGCTTGGATCAGAGGGCGTTTCCACGCCGGCCGGATTTGCGCCATTTGCGTGTGAAGGCTTCATGGAAACCACTGATGCCCTGAAGCTCCGAATCAGAGCAGCGAAATCGCGTCGCCCGGTAACCAGTCAACCCAGACTTGGTCATTGGATTCGAGTACCGGTATGCCGGAGCCGCTGTTCTGCAGAACGGTTATCCGTTGATCTCCCGCCAATACGGTATATCGAATTGCGTGTCCTACGAATGCACGATTTTCAATGACGCCTCGCAGCCCGAAATCACCGGGCTCTGTGAAGCGGGTCAGCCGGACGAATTCTGGTCTAACCATCAGTTTCATCTGATTGCCTGGGCCGAGATTGCTCTGCAATGCGCAGCCCATCATCGATCCGTCATTCGTCCGGACGCGGGCGACACCATCGGAAGCGTGATCTATAGTTCCCCGTATCAGATTAGCGTCGCCTAGGAAATCTGCAACGAACTCATTTGTCGGCCGAAAGTAAAGGTCGTTTGGCGTGCCGACTTGCTCGATTCGAGCATGGTTCATGACGCAAATCCGATCAGACAGAACGAGAGCCTCTTCCTGATCATGGGTGACATAAAGAATCGTAACACCGAGTTCCTGATGTATTTTCCTGATCTCGAATTGCAACTGATGTCTTAGCTTCTTATCAAGAGCTCCGAGAGGCTCATCCATCAGGATAAGTTTTGGCTTATAAACGAGGCAGCGAGCGATCGAGACCCGCTGTTGTTGGCCGCCAGATAGCTCTTTCGGCTTGCGTTGCGCGAAATCCTTCAGCCGAACCAAATCCAGAATGGCCATTACATCGCGCTCAATTTCGTGCTTAGCGCGCTTGCGGATGCGGAGAGGAAAGGCGACGTTCTCAAAAACAGTCATATGGGGCAGAAGGGCATAGTTCTGGAAAACCATGCCGATGTTCCGTTCGCGTGGAGGGATGTTCGTGACATCGCGTCCATCAATCAGCACGGCGCCACTCGTCGGCACTATCATCCCCGAAACAACGTTGAGCAGGGTCGTCTTCCCGGATCCGCTTGGGCCTAGCAGAGTCAAGAACTCCCCTGGTGCAATCGATAGATTGACACGATCGAGTGCAACCACCGAGCCATAGCTCTTCCTGAGATCCTGAAACTGTAGTGCGGCCTGCAATGGCGTGTCCCTCGTATGTTCGGCTGGCTTGGTTCCATGCATTCTTGGAAATCTCCTCCAAAAGGAGCTGGAATTTAGCATCAAAGTTCTCTATATTGCAATCCGATATGATGAATTGTATGAAGAGACAATGGCTATCCAGATGAATCGACGGGAATTAGCGCAGTTTCTTGGCCCGGTGACGGCTGTAATGGCATTCGGCCTGATCATTCCGCTTGCATTCATTGTCTATAGTAGCCTTGGCGGCGGGCATCTATCGCTGAAGGCTTACATTGACTTATTCAATAGCCGCCTTTTCGCGCGCGTCGCACTGACCACTGTCGAGATTTCGCTGTCAGCGACTGCAGTGAGCCTTTTACTTGGCTATCCCATTGCCCTGCACCTCTCTCGACTTTCGGACTTGTGGCGTCCGATCTTCCTCATCTTTGTATTGCTGCCCTTTTGGACCAGCATTTTGGTCAAGAGCTTCTCTCTTATTGTGGTCCTGGGGGAGCAAGGGCTCGTCAACAGCACGCTGGCTGCGATCGGGTTGCCGCGCCTACCAATGGTGTTCAATCGAATCGGGGTTCTTATCGGGCTAAGCAGCTGGCTCATTCCCTTTGTCGTGTTCCCTTTGCTTTCCAACTTGATTGCGCAAAGCGCAGATCTGCGAAAGACGGCGGCGGTAATGGGAGCGTCGGATCTCCGCATCTTCTGGCAGATCACCTTTCCGCTGAGCACCCCAGGTCTCCTTGCTGGAGGCATTATGTGTTTCGTTATTTCGCTTGGCTCATTCGTTACTCCAGCCTTGCTCGGCGGACGACAGGATATGATGGTCGCGAACCTGATCGATTTCTACACACGCGAATCGCTGAATTGGGCAACAGCATCAGCGATTGCCGTACTTCTCTTCGCGGTAAGCGGGGCCCTGTTGCTCTTGCTTGGTAAGCTGCGAGGCAACAGCGCTTTAGTTTGAGGAGATCAGCTTGACTTCTATTGCATCGCAGCAGGCCTTCATTAAGGCTCCAAGGCAGACCTTTACCAAGGGGCGGATTGTGGTTGGGCTGGCCACCATCCTTTACATCTACTTGCTCTTCCCAAGTTTGATCATAGTGCCGATATCGTTTGGCAATCGGGTCGAGCTTGTCTTTCCGCCGACCTACTATTCTCTTGACTTGTATCGCGCCTACTTCGGGTCGACGGCTTGGCTGACAGTCACATATCGGAGTGCCACTTATGCTTTGCTCGCATCGGCACTCGCGATGGCGGTTGGTGTGCCGGGTGCCTACGCGCTCGCGCGCGCGAATTTTCCGGGCAAGCGGTTGCTTGTCCTGTTAATCCTAAGCCCAATGTTGGTCCCAATCGTCGTGATCTCGCTCGGACTTTATATGTACTATCTACGAATTTCCCTAACTGGAACGGTTACGGGGTTGGTTCTTGCGCACGCAATGTATGTCACGCCTTTCGTAATCCTGACAATTTCTGCCGGTATCGAGAATCTTGATGAAAGGCTGGAAAAGGTAGCAATCATCATGGGGGCAACTCAGTGGCGCGTGTTTCGCCAAGTCGTCTTGCCGCAGCTCGTTCCTTCGCTCATTTCAGCGGGCTTGTTCGCCTTCTTGATGTCATTCGATGAAGTTGTGATCGCTTGGTTCGTCACCGGTCCGAGCACCTTGACGCTGCCGGTTAAGATGTACTCCAGCATCAAGTGGGAAATTGAACCGGTTTTGGCGGCGATCGCGACAATCCTGACCGTTCTTGCGATTGTCATTTGTCTTGCCACGGCTGTGGTGACGCGCGGACGGGCTAGGGCAAGATAAAGTCGACATGGATTGCGTGCCGGTTGGGTCACGCAACCGGTTGCATGCTCTTCGCGCAACTCCAGCACGGTTCTCAATGCGGATTGCTTCCGATTGCGAGCCTAGATGGCGGGCGGGTAGGCGTGCATAAGGTGAACAAGATGGCGGCGGACGGTGCAATTTTATTTGGACGTCCTGCGGGAGGGAAGAATGCAAGAACCAAAAATGATCGCATCTTGGATCGCGCCCAAGGCGACTAAAGATGCCAAAAGCCATATTGCCGGACGCGGGGCCACCGCCCTTCAACCGATCTGCAAGGGTGAAGTGGTAGCGGTCAGAAGCGGGCACATCATGAAATGCTCAAATGTCGCGCCTTGAGTCAAGGTCGTTTGGAGAACAATTGCTTTCAGATATCTGAAGATTTATGCATCGCGGGTGTGAGCCAGGAAGAGTATGAGGGGGTCCAGACCTTCGTCAATCACTCTTGCGATCCGAATTTAGGCATGGCTGGCAACGTGGTCATGGTTGCGATCCGTGACATCGAGCCCGGTGAAGAGCTTGCGCTTGACTACGCGATGCTGGGCAACAGCAGCGATAAGGTAATGGATTGCTGCTGCGCCGCCCCTTCATGTCGGAAAATTGTTGCCTTTCACGACTGGCGTTTACCTGAGCTTCAAGCGAGATATAAGGGGTACTTCTCTTGTGCCGAGGCCCGCATTCGATCGGCGCAGGAGCTATAATCGTCGGAGGGCCGGGGCAGGTGAAAGACAGCCCCGATCCAAGTCTCATATCTTGCCCGACGGCCAGCGGGCTGCCATCTTGCTTTTGGCGTTCCAGGATGATCAGGCCGTGCGGGCTCGCCGAATTGTGGGACCGCCAAGCCACATATTGCGGCGTTTGATGAGACCTTGAGCAGCGAGGGATCCGGACCCTTGCTTATCTTCCGCCAAGATCGCACTCGTTGGCTGCGCACCAGCCAATAGGTTTGTTGATCGGCGCAGACGGTCTGGCGGTTCGAGAAAATCCAAATTGGCTTGTCTTCCCGGGATCTCCTCCGCCGGACCGGTGGAATGAGAAGCGGGCCCAGATGTCGCGTTCCGGTGCATAATGTGACCTCAGCGGTCATAAAAGGGCGTGCATAGTGCTACTAGGAATTGACTTTCGATTCGCGTGATGCAATCTGAGGTCAATGTCCGAGCGCCAAAATTCGCAGCGTAGTCCAAGCCTTCCCGAACGGCTTACAAGGGCTGTCTCCAAGAGCCGTAGTCCACGGAAAGGAGATACCCGCGACCATTCGCTGTTTGTAAATTCAATCGAAAAAGCGGTTATGGTGCTCAATGCGTTTAGTCGAGAGCGACCACGATTGACGCTCGCTGCGGTTACGAAGCTGACAGGTCTGGACAAGAGCGCGGCCCAGCGATTTCTCTTCACCCTTCACCAACTTGGCTTGGTACGAAAACACGACGAGACCAAGCAATACTCGCTGTCTCCTCGGCTGCTTGAATTCGCTTATGCCTACACTTACAGCGACGGCTTGATCGAGCGGGCTCAGCAATTTCTGGTTGAGGCACACGAGAAGACCGGGGAGACCGTTAACCTAATGGTGCTGGACGGCACCGACGTTATCCTCGTTTGGCGGATCCCCAGTTTGGACATTGTCGCAATGAATGTTCAGGTGGGGCTTCGTATGCCCGCCCTCTACAGTATTGCAGGAAGGGCAATTGTTGCTCAATTTCCGCCAAAGGAGCGAGAATTTATCATTCGGGCCACGAACTATCAGAAATATACGGATGAGGCAGTCACGAATCCTAATGAAATGCGCAAGCTTTTGGAGAAGGCGAGCAAAGACGGGTACGTGTTGTCGCAATCGCAATACTTTCACCACGAGACTGCGGTGGGTGCGGCCATTATCGATGGTTCAAAGAAGGTGCTAGGAGGTATCAGCCTTTCTGGTCCTGGTAGCCGGTTGACGGTCCAGGAGGCTCGGGAGAAGCTGTTGCCAGCTACAATTACTGCCGCTCGAAAAATCTCGCTTGCGATGGGCGCTTACTGAGTTTGTGCTAACAGTGTCCTTCCCGGTTGAATGAGCTGGATTAAATGCGCGGCACAAAGTGATAGGTCATTCAACGGCGCCGGTCATGAGCACACGCTTCGGCAAGACTGCTTCGTAAATCGATGCCTTCGCTTCATTTTCAATCTCTCTCCAATCGTCCGGTGAAGATCGCCTAATCGCACTCAAGCCGGGCCCTCATGACTGCTGCTTTCGGCCGCGCCACATTTATCGAACTCTTTCGACCCAGCCGGAGGCAGCGATGCGACCGCGTGCTGCTTGCCTTTGAAATCAGCCACGACTTCCTTCAATGCGCTGGCCTCGCGACTCGCAGACGTCGCAGCGGCACCGTATCGCCCGCCAGCCGGCGCTTGCTGGCCTCGAGAAAAATTCCATGAAACAAGCAGTAATACATCGAGGTCGAGATGCCCTCGCGGCGGCACAGCTCCGAGTTGTTCTCCTCGCGGCGTAGTCCTTCCAGCGCGATGCGGATTTTCTCTTCCAGCCGAGCACTGCGTCTGGCGTCGAATGCCGTTCGGCATTTGTACTGCCGGCGCTTTATCCGTCCCGGATTTCTGTTTCATCTTCGCCCTCGTGGCTACGATGACCAGAAATCCTCCCTTCGTTGAGTCCTTCAATTTGTCTCAGAGATCCTGACGGCAAACACGCCGAGAGTTTCCTTCCAATTTAGGCAAGAGATGACTTCGTGGATGGACGCCTCCGTCACCTGGCAGAGAGAGTTGACGTCGTAAACAGGCAAACCTGGTGAAACGACAGATCTCGCCTACACACACGAAAAGGCGTGCAGTTGAACAGGATCGCGGCAATTCCCCGATGCGCCTCACGCAGTCGGGAGAAGGAAGCCAAGACGTCTGCACCGATGTCGGCAGCTTTGGTCGTCAGCGGGCCGGTCGACTTGCGTCTCGCCAGCAAGTCCCCTTCGATTTCGCCGATCACGTTTCGAGCCTGCTGCACTTCTGAAACTCCGAGCATCTCGTGATCCGCGGCATTGGAATTGACCGTAAGGATGCGAGCTTGCCGCCGGGTGGCAGCTATCGCAGCAATGTCGGGACCGACAGGCTGGGCCGACGTCATGACGGGTACTTTTGGCACCTTTACAAGCGTCAGCGACGCAAACGCTCACGTCGCTTGTTCGCGCGTTAAATCGTCGGTCGGCTGCGCTCGGTCCGGAGCGGATCTGGACTGACGGTTCTTGCTCGATCCGGAACAAAGCGCCCGTCAAGCGGATGCCCGCAAGGCTACCGCTACAAGCCCGTTTCTTTGCCCGAGTGGCTTCGCTTGTCCTTATGAAGTGCTTTCGTAAAATAGCTGGCCCCGGGGGGATGCGCGTTAGGCGGCTAATGAAAGAGCTTGCAAGCAAATATTCAATATGTTATATTACAAAGCAATACATCATACTGTAGTTACAGGGAGGCAACTATGGACCGTCGAGATCATGTCAAGAATAGGTCGACGCGCGTTGCATGTCGGTTGGGTCGCGTAGATGGTCGCATGCCGTTCGCGCAACACCAGCGCGGTTCTCAATGCCGATCGCGCTGCGAGCGCCAGATGACGCGCGGGATAGACGTACATAAGAGTTAACAAGATGCCGGTGGCGGTGCAGTTTCACCGGATGTCGTGGGGGAGGGAAGAATGCAAGAACCGAAAATGATCGCATCTTGGATCACGCCGAAGGCGACTAAAGACGCCAAAAGCCAAATTGCCGGACGTGGGGTCACCGCTCTTCAAGCGATCCGCAAGGGTGAAGTGGTGGCGGTCAGAAGCGGGCACATAATGAAATGCTCAGAATGTCGCTCCTTGAGCCAAGGTCGTCTGGAGAATAATTGCTTTCAAATCTCTGAAGATTTATGCATCGGGGCTGTGAGCGAGGAAGAGTATGAGGGTATCCAGACTTTCATCAATCACTCTTGCGGTCCGAATTTGGGCATGTGCGGCAACGTGGTCATGGTTGCAATCCGCGACATCGGGCCTGGTGAAGAGCTTGCGCTCGACTACGCGATGTTGGGCAACAGTAGCGATAAGGTAATGGATTGCTGTTGCGCCGCCCCTTCATGTCGGAAAATTGTTACCTTTTACGACTGGCGCTTACCTGAGCTTCAAGAGAGATACAAGGGGTACTTCTCCTCGCTTGCCGAGGCCCGCATCCGCTCAGCGCAGCGGCTGTAATCATGGGAAAGCCGGGGCAGGTGAAAGAGCCAGCCCCGATTGTGTTGACCTCAAGAAGATCAGGGGCGCAGCGGGTGCGCACCGAGGATCAGCATGAGCGCGGCCCCAAGGTCTATGCGTTACATGCCCCGGAGGTCGAGTGCATCGGCAAGGGGAAAGCCCGCACGCCTTGCGAGTTCGGCTGCAAGGTCAGCATCGCCACCCCCCTGACGTCCCCGAAAGGCGGACAGTTCGTGCTCCATGCCAAGGCACTGCATGGCAATCCCTTCGACGGGCACACGCTCGGCCCGTATTCGCCGACATGGAGAAGCTCACCGGCGTAGAGGCTCGCCGCATCCATGTCGACAAAGGGTACCGCGGCCACAACCACCCGCACCGGTTCAGGGTCTGGATCTCGGGTCAGGTCCGCCGCGTCACCGCTTCCGTCCGTCGCGAGATGAAGCGTCGCGCGGCTTTCGAGCCTGTCATCGGCCACGTCAAGGTCGAGCACCGCCTGGACCGCAACTATTTCAAGGGCCGCGTCGCGGACCGCTATCCACGCCGCGGCCGGCTACAACTTCGGCCTGCTCCTGCGATGGCTCGCAGAACTCTTGCGTGCCATCACCCGGGCCTTCGCCGAAACTGTCCCGGCTCAAAAGATCGCTTAAATCAGCGCGCGCCCGCGTTCTTCACGGAGGACGAATGAGTGGGTCAAAAGCGCGGCACAAAATTGATAAAGCCAAATTCTGCGGCGCTGTTTGTGAGCATGCGCTTCGTCCAAGATCCTTCAGGCAAAAGGATCCGGTGAGGACCGCGTAATGGCGCTCAGGCGCCCTAATGACTGCTTGTTTCGGCCGCCGCGCGGCTTTCATCAATTTCTTGGGACCAAGTGGCACGAGGGAGATGCGAAGCGCCGGCGAGCGCGCTCGCATTGCTACCGCGGTGAGGCGCTCGGTCACCGGTGACCTTGCCCCACGGGCTTAATCCAGTTTGAAGTTCGCTCTGGCCCACAGCAAGGACCAGAGCATGAAGCGCAAGCGGTGTACGGAAGAACAGATCATCGGAATTTTGAAGGAGCACGAAGCGGAGATTCCGGTCGCCGATCTCTGCCGCAAGCATGGTGTAAGCGACGCCAGCATCTACAAATGGAAGGCCAGGTTCGGCGGGATGGACGTCTCGGAGGCCAAGCGACTGCGGTCGCTTGAAGACGAGAACACGAAGCTGAAGCGGCTTCTGGCAGACGCCATGTTGGACAATGCGGCGCTGAAGGATCTCGTGGGAAAGAATGTATGACCCGCCCCGCCCGTGCAAGGTCGTTTAATGAGGACGATGCAGTCTGCACAAATGTATCCGG